>CAZZVB010000183.1:0-8794 GCA_964657445.1 uncultured Burkholderiaceae bacterium
GTAATCGACCGCATGAGTGGTGGTAGAAACAGCGTTTGTAAGAGATTGAATTGGGCAGACCTTTCCTTCGTATTGCGGCCTTACTTGTAACACTGGCGCCGATTGGCGCCTGCAGCTACATCGCAGCAAGCGGACCCTACCGGAATGCCGTCCGTAACAACGCGACAATGGAGCCGGCACAGGGTGCTGTGAACCCGGCTGCCGATTATGCGCTGGTGCCGATGAGCACAGCGCTGGCGCGGGAACTTATCAACGACGACAGGTTGGCGGCCTTCACCGAGGATGTTGTGAATGAAGGGCCGGCCCACGTCACGATCGGCGTGGGAGACATTTTAAACATTTCCATTTTTGAGGCGAACTCCGGTGGTCTGTTCATTCCCGCAGACGCGGGCAGCCGCCCCGGCAACTTCGTCGCTCTGCCAAACGAGCAAGTGGACGCATCCGGCACGATCAACGTGCCTTACGCAGGCACATTGCGGGCCGCTGGCTTGACCCCGCAGGAGCTACAGACGGCCATTGAGCGTAAGCTCGCCAACCGCGCGTTGGAGCCGCAGGTGGTGGTAACTCTGTTTGACCGCCGGAGCGGGGCCATCAATGTCCTCGGTGATGTGAACAACGGGGTGCGCTTCACCATCGATCCAGGTGGCGAACGCATTCTCGGGGCCCTCGCGCGCTCAGGTGGCGTCAAAAGCTCTGCGTTCGAGGAAACGGTCACCCTGGTACGGGCAGGACGCAGCTGGTCAGCCCAGTTGGCCGGAATTGCTGCCAACCCGAGCCAGAACATCCAGCTCCGCGCCGGAGACACGGTGTACGTGCTGCACGAGCCGCGTTATTTTCTGGTGTTCGGCGCAACTGGCAATGCGTCGAGCCTGAACACCGTCAACCGGCGCGTGGCGTTCACGGACAAGAGGCTGACCATCGCCGATGGACTTGCCACAGCTGGCGGGCTCGACGACGCAACGGCGAACCCGAGTTCCGTGTTCCTGTACCGGCTGCTGCCCAAGCAAACGCTGATCAATCTCGGTGTGCCGGTCAAACCCAATCAGCCGGATCTCGTTCCCACAATCCTAGACATCAATCTGCGCGATCCGAGTGGGTTCTTCATCAGCAACAGCTTCCCGCTTCATGCTGAGGACATCATGTATGTCGCGAATGCTCCAGCGGTCGATCTGCAGAAATTCATATCAGTGCTGGGAACGCTCAGTGGCGCTGCGGCTAGCTCGAACACACTGAGGTGAGTCTGAAACTCGCTCACTTACCGTCGTCGCAACTTTCTTAGACCGTAATGAACGACTATGCTGCCGCATGTCAGCGAAGACTGGTCTATGGGTTGCAATCGCCGTGCTGATCGGTCCGCTGTTTAGTGAGGGACGCGTGATGTGATCGATGAGGGGGAGGTGAAGGGGAAAGCGGCCGGGCCGAAGGCACAGCCGGTGGTGAGCGTCATCATGGCCAACCATAACGGCGCAGCCTATCTGCCCGCGGCCATTCGCTCCGTGCTTGCCCAATCACTGCGTCAGCTCGAGCTTATTCTGGTCGATGACTGCTCGACCGACGGGAGCCTCGCCTTGATGAAGGCCGACGCATCTGCCGATGACCGGGTCACGATCATACAGGCGCCGCATAATCTAGGGCCGGGCGGCGCGCGCAACCTCGCTCTGGAGCGAGCATGCGGACGCTGGATCGCTGTCGTGGACAGCGATGATCTGCTGCATCCGCGCCGGCTGGAACGGCTCGTCGAAGCCGCGGATCGGGACGACGCGGATATCGCCGCGGATGACATTCTGCTATTCGAGCAGAACAATGCCTTTAGGCCTTCTGCCTTGCTCGGTGAGGATGAGCCGCGTTGGCTCGGCACGGCGGAGTATATCGGCGCGAACGCGTTGTTTGGCCGCGGCGTGGCGCTTGGCTATCTCAAGCCTGTCTTCCGCAGGGAAAAGACCTTTGGTGCCGGCCTGCGCTATAACGAGTCACTTCGAATTGCCGAGGATTACGACATCGTTGCGCGGATGATGCTGGCGGGCGCGCGGTTCCGTGTTTATCCGCAGATGACGTATTTCTACCGCAAGCATGCGGGGTCGATCTCCCACCGCCTCTCTGCCGACCCGTTGCGCGCGATGCTGGCGGCGGATGATCTATGTCATGACGCCATCATGCCGCGCGATGTAGAGGCCGCCGCCCTCCGCCGTCGCCGCTCGATCGTGAATGCCCTCGCTTTTACCGAACTCGTGGCAGCGCTGAAACAGCGTCGCCTTGTCAAAGCAACGATGATGGGGGCAGCCAATCCGGCTGCCGCGATGCTGCTGAGATATCCCGTGCTCGACCGCTTCCGCCGTAAGCCGCGGCAGGCGCCGGCGGCCCCGCCCGGCGGGAGCGATGTGTGCCTGATAACGCGACAGCGTGTCGTGGGATCGACCAACGGCAGTTCCGCCTATCTGCTCAATTTGTGCGAAACTGTCGCACGGCTTGGCTTGCGGGTTCACTTGATTTGTCCATCGCCATCCGCTTTCGGCCGCTGGCCGGTCCTAATGCTTCGGCCGGAGATGAAGATGTTCTCCAGCTTGCGGGTTCGGGGGGGATTGCGGCTGGGCCGCGCCATCATCGCCACCGATCCAAGGATTGCCTGGTCGGCGGCGCTGACCATCGCCAACCGGGTCGCAATGCGGCTTGGGCTGACCAGGAAGGTGTGGATCGGCCCGGCGCCCTATTCCATAGGCGCGCCCTGGACGAGGGCGGACTACCTGTTCCTCGCGCAATACGCCCGGCCGTGCGCCGATCTGATGATCGCCGACTATGTCTTCCAGACGGAGGGCTTTCCCTACGCGCTTCGGCCTGAAGCGGCGACGGCCGTGATCATGCACGATCTCTTCAGCAGTCGTGTGTCCCAGTTCGCCAAGCTCGGCGAAGGCGACTCTGTCACTGTGCTCACTGAGGCCAGCGAGTTCGCGCTGCTGTCGCAGTCCGACGCTGTGATCGCCATCCAGAATGAGGAAGCTCAGCTCGTCCGGCGCAATCTACCGCACCAGCACGTCATGACGGTGCCGATGGCGTGCACGCCGGGTCTGCGGCCGGCGCCGGGTGAGGGGCTGGAGGTGCTGTTCGTCGGCAGCGGGGCTGCGCCGAACGTGATCGGGCTGCGGTGGTTCGTCGAGAAAGTCTGGCCCACCGTCTTGCAGGCCGTCCCCGGCGCGAAGCTTGTCATCGCGGGGGCAATCGGCAACGCCGCCGATCGCCGAACGCCGCGCCTCGACATACTCGGCCAGGTGCCTGATCTGGAGCAGGTTTATCAGCGCGCGGCAGTCGTGATCTCCCCATTGCTCGCTGGCTCCGGTTTGAAGATTAAGCTGGTCGAAGCCTTGGCGCGCGGAAAAGCGGTCGTTGCAACGGCGGCGACGCTGCAAGGTTTAGGTCCAGATCTCGGCGACGCGGTGATCGAAGCCGAGACGCCCGAGGCATTTGCCGAGGCAGTGACGTCGCTGCTGCTCAACCCGAAGCAGCGTGAAGCGTGTGGCCGGGCAGCCCTGGACCTAGCGGCCCGGCTGTTCTCGCCAGTCGCTTCACATCAGCCGCTGGTCAGCTTCCTGCAGAGAACCCTGGTGACGGCTGCTGCAAACCACGTTTGAGCAGCCTTTTCGCACGACCGGTCAGCCCTCGATCGCCATGACCGACTCATAAGCGGCCACGGGGGCGATCGACGGATAGCGCTGCTGGCGCTTTGGATCGACCTTGTTGAGCACCACGCCGAGAATCATCGCGCCACCGCGGGTAATCCGCTCCAGCGCTTCCATGACGAGGTCTCGGTCGGTCTTCGCCCATTCGACAACCATCACCAGCGAGTCCATGAGGTGATCGACGCCATGAGCATCCGCCACCGCGCGGAGCGGCGGAAGGTCCACAAGCACCAGGTCATACTTGCCCTTCAGTTCGGCGATCAGGCGAGCCGTCCCGTCCAGACCCAGCACGTCGCCGGCATGACGTTCGTCAAGTGCTCCACCCGTGCCGCTTGCCGGAAGGAAGTCCAAGCCAGTGACGGGGTCGGTGTAAACTGCGTCGCGCAGCCCGGCCGTTCCGGTCACAACCTCGAACAGCCCGAACGGCGCATTCGGGGCCAGTACACCGGTCAGCGAACGTTTGCGAAGGTCCCAGTCCAGCAGGATCACCTTGCGTCCGCTGCGGGAAATCAGTTGAGCCAGGTTGCACACAACGGTGCTCTTGCCCTCGCCGGTCTCCGTCGAGACGCAGCCGATGACCCGTGCGTTGCCCTTTCGCAGGATACGCAGCACGCTCACGCTCAACTGGCGCATGGCCTCGGCAAATGCGGAGAGTGGCGCGTTCACGACGTGGCTGAAGGCCGAATTCCCCAACCGGATCGTTCTCTCCGGGATCAGATGGGTGTCGGCAAACTTCCGCCCCTTGGTCACGAGCAGTTCCCGAGGAGGAATAACCGGGATCATACCGATACAGTCGAGCCGGGTTGTGCCGCGGACTTGGCCGGCGGTGTGCAGTCCGCGATTGAACGTTTCACGGGCGATCGCCAATCCAAAGCCTAGCCCCACCCCGACGACGCCGAGCAAGGCCATGACCATCTTGCCGTTCGGCTTGCTTTTATAGATTGGAACCGTCGCTGGCGAGACGACCTGGGCAGGCGAGATCGGCAACTGGGCATCCTGGCTTCCCGACGTGTAACGCTGCAGGAAGGTCTGATAGAGCAGGGCGTAAGTGTCCGCAGAACTCTGCAAGCTGTGCAGCGTGACCTGCTGGTTCGCACTGCTGGCTGACCTGGTGATCGCAGCAGTCACGTTTTCCTGGATGGAGGCCTGCGTCGATTGGGCGATCTTCAGTTCGCCAGCAAAGCTGTCCTCGATCCGAGACAGTTCGTTCAGAATGGATCGCCGCATCTGCGCCATGTCGTTGCGTAGGTTGACCACCGCGAGGTGGTTCTGCCCGTAGCGGACGCTCCACTCCGCGACCTTTTGGGCGTCGTCGAGGTATTGCTGGCGCAGGCGTAGGATGACGGGGTTCATCAGCGACTCGGTCGTCGCGCCATCCGACATCAGGGCAGTCGGGCCCTGGGCCGTGGCGTTCACGACGACGGAGTGAATGCGATCATAACGGGATTGGGCGTCGGCTGTTTTGGTCTTGGCGAGGGCAAGTGCCGTGGTGAGTTCGCCCAGGGTTTGCGAGTCCATCAGCCCGCGGTCCGTGTTCAGGATCGAGTGCTGGTCGCGGTAACGCTGAACCGCGGCATCGGCGTCGGTGGCTTGTTTCTGGAGTTCCACCAGCCGGCTTTCCATCCAGTTGCTGGACCGCTTCACGTTATTCGTGCGCGCCTCCAGCTGGAATTCGATCGTGGCCTCCACGATCGCGTTGGCGAGTTTCGCCGAGAGCTGGGGTGATGTCGTCGTGACGTTCAGCTCCACGATCGTGCTCAGGCCGAGGCGGTTCACCGTGACCAGGGGCCCCATCAAGGAGGCAGCGTTCGTCTGCTCCCACTGGTCGGCCGCCTCCTTGCGTTCCTCCTCGGTTTGCGTCGAGACGTTGTGCGACAGGCCGTCCGTGATCTTGAAGACAGCGTATAAAATGAGGTTGTTGACCAGGCCGAATACACCGACCGGCGGGTTGACGTAGGTCCAGTTGTGCGCGAGGTCGAGCTTCCTCACCACAGCCCTGGTCACCGCTTCGGATTCCATCAACGCCATCTGGCTTTCCAGGAACGCGTTCTGTGAAAGCGGATCCTCGATGTTGACGGCGCTCGACGAGCGATAAGGGTTGGCCGCGCCCGGATCGATCATGACTTGAACCGTCGCGGTGAACTTGGCCGGCGTGGTGACGAGATACGCAACGCCGAGCCCGAGCATCAGGACGACGCAGAGAATGATGAGCAGAGCCTGACGCCGCAGGAAGCTTAGCGCGTATGGGATCCAGTCGAAGGGAGGGCTCTCGACCTTCAGAGGCCAGCGCGACATCTCGGAAACGGGCTCGTAATTCATAGTCTATATCCTCTCGCCACACCGGGCGGCGCGTTCAGCCGTACTAGTCCGCGCTGCATGGGTTGTATCGTAAAACCGGGCGGGGACGAATGCATTCCGTTGCATAAGACCGTTTCTTAGAAGAAACGGGAATCCTGCGCCAGATCCAGTCCGGAAGCCAGACACGGTTGAGATGCTAAAGCAGAGCGTGTCGAAGAAAGCCATCAGGTCGGTCCGTCATTCCGGCTTGGTATGCGTCACTACCCTATTAAGAGACACACTGCCAGGGAAACGTAACGATATGGATTGCTCTGGATAGTTGCGCAAAATGAGACGGAATGATCGCGTAAACAATGGTTAATCGCTTGGAGCCGTCTCACAAATAGCAAGCAATCCCGGTTTGATAACCCAATGAAAATCCTACGGATCGGAGACGTAATGGCCTATGGTGCCTGCGCCTGGATCAGCACCTCTCTCGGTCGCAAATTGATGAAAATCACCTATTTCGTTCACGATCTAAACGATGCCGCCGTTCAGCGCCGCATCGATATGCTCACTCTTGGCGGTGCGGAAGTCACTGTCCTGGGGTTCTATCGCGGCGACCGCGTCAGTGCCGTGCGGGCCAAACGGGTCATCGATCTCGGGCCGACACAGAATGGACGGATGGTGTCGCGTGCCATGGCCGTATGGCGGGCGTTCCGTAACCGTCACAAATGGCACTTCCTGCTGGACGGCGCCGATGTCGTCTTAGCGCGCAATCTCGAATGCCTTGCCCTGGCGATCCCAGCCCGCAACGCCAGGCGGCCGGCGGCCTCGATCGGGTATGAATGCCTCGATATTCATCGGCTGATGCTCGGGCAGGGTTTGGTGGGCATCTCGCTTCGCATGATTGAAGCGCATCTGATGCGTGCTTGCGACGTGCTCATCATCAGTTCGCCAGCCTTCCTCGACAACTACTTCCACCGGCGTCACCGAACACTGCCCAGGGCGTTGCTGATCGAGAACCGCATGCTGAGCACGGAAAAGCAGGATGCAACCCCAAGGGCGCTGCCGTCCGGGCCTCCGTGGCGAATCGGCTGGTTCGGCGTCATCCGGTGCGCCCGGAGCCTCCGCCTTTTGGCCGCGCTGGTCACAGCATTGCCGGGCCAGGTCGAGGTCGAAATCCGCGGACGTCCTGCCCGGGACGTCATTCCCGAGTTCGACGAGGTGATCGCCGGCACGCCGGGTTTGTCGTTTCTCGGCGCCTATGATCGACGGCTGGATCTTCCCAGGCTGTATGGCGCCGTGCACTTCACCTGGGCGATGGACTTTTACGAGGCGGGCGGCAATTCGGATTGGCTGCTGCCGAACCGGCTCTATGAAGGCGGACTTTTTGGTCCAGTTCCGGTTGCGTCCGCAGGCAGCGAGACCGGCCGATGGTGTCAGCGCAAGGCTGTTGGCCTGATCCTTCAGGAGCCGTCGCCCGATGCGCTCGTGACGGTCTTCAGGGACTTGGATGCGGCGTCCTATCGCCGGAAAGCTGCCGCCATGGCGGCCATCCCGCATCAAGACCTGGTGTATGATCAGGCAGACTGCATCCGGTTTACGCAATCCCTCCAGCATGTTGCGCCCGTTCCAAAGCGCCACTCCGCGGCTGCGGCCATAGACATAGAGCCACGCCTCGTTCAGATAGGGCAGGCAGCCGACCTGTCGGTGAGCCCATTCCAGGCATCGAGGTGAGGTGGTGAGTTCGACCGACGCCTTGGCAGGTAGCGTCCAGCCGGGACAGCGTCCGCCAGTCGCGATCATGGTGCCTGCGCTGAACGAGAGCGCCTATATCGTTGCCTGCCTCGAATCGCTGCTGGGACAGCAAGGATGCGACGTGGTGGACGTCATCGTCGCAGACGGCGGCAGCACTGACGACACGGTTGCCCTCGTCTTGGCTCTGGCGGCCCGCCATCCCGTCATTCACCTCCTGCACAATCCGGGAAGGATCCAATCGGCCGGCTTGAATCTCGCGGCGCGTGCGGCCGATCCCGCGGCCACCGTTCTGATTCGTGCGGATGCGCACACGGTGTATCCCTCTGGCTTCGTTGCTGAATGCGTCGGCGCACTGATCGCGAACTCCGCAACTTCCGTGGTCGTGCCAATGCGAACGGTCGGCCGCGCCGGCTTTCAACGCGCCGTGGCGGCTGCGCAAAACTCGCGGCTTGGCAATGGCGGCGCCGCTCACCGCATCGTTCCGCAATCGCGGTTTGTCGATCATGGGCACCATGCGGCCTTCGACCGCGCGTTCTTCACGCGGATCGGCGGCTACAATGAGGGCTTCTCCCACAATGAGGACGCGGAGTTCGACGTTCGCGCCAGGCGGGCAGGGGGCAAGATCTGGATGTGTGCTTCCGCGATTATAGACTATTATCCGCGCACGAGCGCCGTTGCATTGTGCAAACAATACCTTAATTTTGGCCGCGGCCGGGCAAGGACGATCCTGACCCATCGCATGAAGCCCGCTCCCCGCCAGCTTTTGCCGGTTCTACTGCTACCGGCCCTTATCACGTGCCTGGTTTTGAGCCCGTCACAGCCGATCTTTGGCTTGATACCGCTTGCATACGCGGTGGCCTGCCTGAGCGCGGGCGCCCTGTTTGCCGTCAACCGCCGCGATCCGTGGCTGCTTGCGGCCGGGCCTGCGGCGATGATCATGCACCTGAGCTTCGCTGCCGGTTTCCTAGGCTTCATTCTATCCAACGGGCTGATGCCAGCGTCCGACTTGCCTGCCAAACAGGCATAACTGGCTTCACGGATGAGGTCGTAACTCCTTCGTATTGACAGGACGGGTTTGATCAAGA
>CAZZVB010000184.1:0-8791 GCA_964657445.1 uncultured Burkholderiaceae bacterium
TTCGCGACCCTGGCGGCGAAGGCTCCGGCGCGGTGTTCGCGCTGACGCTGCCGCAGCGCTGATGCCGCTGATCCTTATCATCGACGATGACCAGGCCTTGCGCACCGCCATGGCGACGGCGCTGACCGATCTCGGCCATGGTACTGCAGAAGCGCCGGATGGCGAGGCGGCGCTGGACTGGCTGGCCCGGCACCGGGCGGATGCGGTGCTGCTTGATCTGCGGATGCCCGGGCTGGACGGGATGGAAGTGCTCCGCCGCATTCGTGCCCGGCCCTCGCCG
Organism: uncultured Burkholderiaceae bacterium; assembly: GCA_964657445.1. GTDB lineage: Bacteria > Pseudomonadota > Alphaproteobacteria > Acetobacterales > Acetobacteraceae > LMUY01. Next base: position 281 of record CAZZVB010000184.1, read on the forward strand.
CCGCCGGTCGCGATCCTTACCGCCGTGCCGACCAGCACCAACACGATCGAGGCGATGCGCCTGGGTGCCGCCGACCACCTCGCCAAGCCGATCAGTCGGGCCGGGCTGCAGGCGCTCCTGCAACGCATGCTGCCGGCGCCGGGTCCTGCCCCGGCCGCATCGCAACCGTCGGAGGAAGGGGAATTAGTAGGCGCCTCGGCGGCGATGCGCGACGTGCAGAAATCGATCGGGCTGCTGGCCGATAGCGACGCCACGGTGCTGTTGCTCGGCGAAACCGGCACCGGGAAGGAGGTGGTGGCCCGGGCCATCCATCGCCACGGCAGCCGATCCAAGGCGCCATTCGTCCCTGTGAACTGCGCCGCCATCCCAGCCGAATTGCTGGAAAGCCTGCTGTTCGGGCATGTGCGCGGCGCCTTCACCGGGGCTGTCGGCGACCGCGCCGGATCGTTCCGCGAAGCGCAAGGCGGCACGTTATTCCTGGACGAGATCGGCGACATGGCATTGGCGATGCAGGCCAAGCTGCTGCGTGTCCTGCAGGAGCGGGTGGTCACGCCAATCGGCGGCAAGCCGGTGGGGGTGAACGTGCGCGTCATCGCGGCCACCCACCGCGACCTGGTGAAGGCGGTGCGGGACGGGCGGTTCCGTGAAGACCTGTATTACCGGCTCGGCGTAGTGCCAGTGTCCTTGCCGCCGCTGCGGGACCGGCTGGCCGACATCATTCCGCTGGCGGAGCACTTCCTGGCCCAGGATGGCGGCAAGCGACTGGGCGCCGACGCAGCGGCGCGGCTGCTCGCGCATCCCTGGCCCGGCAACGTGCGCGAGTTGCTGAACGCCATGAAGCGTGCGGCCACGTTGGTGCGGCGGCCGGTGATCAACGCCGGTGACCTGGATTTTCTGGATGCCGGGCCTGGCCCGGCAGCGCTGGACACGGACTGGCTGTCCGGCTCGCTGCCGGATGCGGTGGCGCGGGTGGAAGCGGAGATGATCCGCCGGGCCTTGGCGGCGAGCGGCGGCAACCGCGCCCAGGCAGCCGAGCGTCTCGGCATCAGGCGGCAACTGCTTTACCAGAAGCTGGCAAAACACGGGTTTAGCCTGTCTGCAAATGGGACGGACGACGTCTCGGAAGCGGACGCTGAAGACACCGGCCTCGATCCATAAACCGAGGTAATTCATGCTCTTACGATCTGGCACGGCGGTTGCGCTGAGATGGCCGGGCACCACGCCCAGGAGACACAGAGCCATGAGGACCCGATACGTCCTGGTCGCCGCCGGCCTGCTCGCGGGCAGCGCGGCGGCGGCAATCGCGCAGTCGCAGACCCCGTACGACTTCGACCAGCTCCCCGCGTTCCACGGTAAGGCGGCGCAATACAGCCTGACCCCGCGCGGCGATGTGGACGGGCTGATCCTGGGCGATGGCACGGAGGTGCATTTCGCCCCGCATCTCGGCACGCAACTGGTCTTCATCGTGAAGCCCGGCGACGACGTGACGATCCACGGGCTGCGCGCCCGCGCGGTGCCGATGGTGCAAGCCATGTCCATCACCAACGACACCAGCCACGCGACCGTGAGCGATGGCGGCCCACCCGGTGGCCCGCCACCCGGGCCTCCGCCAGGTCCCCGCGGCCCCGCAGGGCCCGGCGACGGACCGATGTTGACAGCGCAAGGTCAGGTCAAAGCAACGCTGCATGGCCCCCGCGGGGAGGTGAACGGCGCGTTGCTCGAAGACGGCACGATCATTCGCATGCCGCCGCCGGAGGCCCAACGGCTGGCCGGCCAGTTACAGCCAGGCACTCCGGTGTTCGTGCAGGGGAACGGTTACGCCGGGCCGCTCGGCAAGGTGGTTGCAGCACGCTCCATCGGGCCGGACGCGAGCCAGCTCACGCCCATCGCGGCGCCACCCCCGCCGCCCCGCGGCCCCGGCAACCGCCCACCGCCGCCGCCGCCAGGCCCAGCGCTCTAGAGGCCCACCCTGCTTCGCGTATCCGGGCCTAAGTCGCCCGCATACGCGAAGCGATTGCGGAGGCTGAATCGACAGCCTCCCGTGATCCTAAAACAACCCGCTGATCTCGCCATCCGCGTCCAGCCCTATGCCCTCGGCGGCCGGGTGGCGGGGCAGGCCGGGCATGGTCATGATGTCTCCGCACACGGCCACCACAAACCCGGCGCCAGCCGATAGCCGCACCTCCCGCACCGGCAGCACGAAACCGGCCGGCGCCCCCATGACCGACGGGTCGGCGGTGAAGCTGTACTGCGTCTTGGCAATGCAGACCGGCAGATGGCCATGCCCCGCTGCCTCGAACGCGGCCAGCCGCTTGGCCACCGCGGGTGGCAGCACGATGTCGTCGGCACGGTAGATTTCGCGGGCGATGGTCCGCAGCTTGTCCGCAAGCGCCAACTCGCTCGGGTAAAGCGGGTGATAGCCGGACGGGCCAGCGTCCACATGGCGCATCACGGCATGGGCCAGCGCCTCCGCCCCTGCGGCGCCATCCGCCCAGTGCGAGCACAGCACCACCTCGACGCCCGGCAGCGCGCTGCGCACCGCCGCATACTCCGCCTCCGTATCGCCGGTGAAGCGATTGAGCGCCACCAGCACCGGCAGTCCGAACTTGCCCATATTCTCCACGTGGCGTGCCAGATTGACCACGCCACGCGTGACAGCAGCGGCGTCTTCGCGCCCGAGATCCGCGCGGGCGACGCCACCATGCATCTTCAGCGCACGCACTGTTGCGACGACGACGCTACAGGCAGGGTGCAACCCTGCGGACCGGCACTTGATGTCCAGGAATTTCTCGCCGCCCAGGTCGGCGCCGAACCCGGCTTCTGTCACCACTACGTCCGCCAGCTTGAGGCCGAGCCGCGTCGCCATGACCGAGTTGCAGCCATGCGCGATATTGGCGAACGGCCCGCCATGCACGAAAGCGGCCGTTCCCTCCAACGTCTGCACCAGGTTCGGCTGCAGCGCGTCCCGCAACAGCGCCGCCATTGCGCCGTCCGCCTTCAGGCTGCTCGCAGTGACGGGGCCGTCGCGGCCGGGTGCGGCGACCATCCGCCCGAGCCGGGCCTGCAGATCGGCCAGGTCTTGCGCCAGGCAGAACACTGCCATCACCTCGGAAGCCACGGTGATGTCGAAGCTGTCCTGCCGCGGCGCGCCGTTGCCGGGGCCGCCAAGCCCCTGCACCAGTTCGCGCAGGGCACGGTCATTCATGTCCATCGCGCGCCGCCAGCTTACCCGGCGCACATCGATCCCGAGCGCATTGCCCCAGTAGATGTGGTTGTCCAGCATGGCGGCGAGCAGGTTGTTGGCCGCGGTGATCGCGTGGAAATCCCCCGTAAAATGCAGGTTGATCTCCGCCATGGGCGCGACCTGGGCCAAACCCCCACCGGTCGCGCCGCCTTTCACGCCGAAGCACGGCCCCAATGAGGGTTCGCGCAAACAGATCGCCGCCCTTCGCCCGATCCGCCGCAGCGCGTCGCCGAGCCCGATCGTCGTAGTCGTCTTGCCCTCACCCGCGGGCGTCGGGCTGATGCCCGTGACCAGCACCAGCGCACCGTCCGGCTTGCTGGCCAAGCTGTCGATGAAGTCAAAGCCTACCTTCGCCTTGAACCGGCCATAGGGTTCGAGCGCATCACCCGGGATGCCGAGGGTAGCCGCGATATCCGCGATCGGCTTCAACGTCGCTGCGTTGGCGATCTCGATATCGGAGCGCATCAGGCGGCTCGCGCCAAGGTCACGCCCATGGCGGCCAGCGCCTCACCCATGGCGGCAACGGCGGCCGTCATGTCTGCGGGCGTGATGGCGCCGATGCAGCCGACCCGAAACGACGGCTGGTCCGTGTTGTAGAAATTGCTGATTAGGAAGCCGCGGGTTTTCAGCGCATCGACGAAGCCCTGCAGCGACCAGGCGGGATGGGCCGGCGCGTGCACGTTCACCACGATCGGCCCCTGCATCGACAGGGCCAAATAGGGTCGTAAGCCGAGCCGGCGCACTCCATCATACAGCACGCGCATGTTGGCGGTGTAGCGTTCCAGCCGCGCCGCCGGGCCGCCTGCTGCGTCGAACAGGTCGAGCGCGGCCTGGAACGCTGCCATCACCTGCGCCGGCGGCGTGAAGCGGAAGCTGCCCCAGCCGACCCGCAAAGCGTGCTGGTAGATGTCCGCAAGGTCGAACGACCAGCTGCCGGCACGCCCCTGGCACTCGATCAGGCGATCCACACGGGCCACCGCAAACGCCAGACCGGGCAGACCCTCGAGGCACTTGTTGGCCGTGAACACCGCGGCATCGACCATGGGCAGGGCCGATAGGTCCAGCGGCAATGCGCCGAACGCAGACACAGCGTCCACGATCACCCGCCGCCCAGCCTGGCCCGCTGCCTCGGCCAGGCGAGGCACGTCATGGATGATCCCGCTGCCGGTCTCGCTATAGACGAGCACGACATGACTGACCGACGGGTCGGCATTGAGCGCGTCGCGCAGCATAGCCGGGTCCGCGCGCTCGGTCTCGGCGACAGGCAACGTGACGACATCGCAGCCAATCTCCCGCGCGAGCCGCATCGCCCGGTCAGCATAGGCGCCGGTTGCCGGGATCAGCACCCGCCCTCCGCGCGGCGCGAAGGTGCGCAACGCCGCCTCGACCGCGAAATGCCCGCAGCCCTGCAAGGGTAGCGTTGCATGGGTTGCTTCATGCGTCCCGGCGATACGCAGCACGCGGGCGCGAATATCGATGTTCAGCGGGCGGAAGTCGTTGTCCCACGGGGCGTAATCCTGCGCAGCCGCAGCGCGCACGGCGGGATCGGTCGTGACCGGCCCAGGGATAAGCAGCTTCATGACGTCCCTCGAAATGACAGGCCAAGCCGTGGCCTGTTTGCCAGCCCAGATCAAGCCGCAGCAGCTATGCGGCGCGCAAGGGGTCCGCTACTCTGACGCGCATGACGCTACCCTTTTCGCTGCCGGACTGGGTTCCGCCTTGGGTCGGTTTCGCCGCCATCGTGGTTGCTGGGCTATTCATCCTGGCATTCCTGCTGATGCCGTTCAGTGTGTTTGGCCTTAAGGGCCGGCTCGAAGTCGTGGAGGCCAGGCTGGACGAAATCCAGGCCGAGATCCGCAACCTCGCCCTCCGACTGCCCGAACCGGTGCGCACCGACTACGAACCGGAACTCGACGATCGCCGGCGGTGGGCAGACTCGACGGCTCGCCCGCCCATCCCGCCGCGGCCGCTGTCGTCACCAGGCCTGGCCCAGGATGACCGGCCGCCGCCATCGCCGGCTCGTCGGGTGCAACCCGGCCGGAGCGTCCGCACCGAGCCGCGACTGGGCCCGAATTGACCGATCCCGAATGACTTTCCGATGAGCGTCACGCTCACTGACGATCCCGCGCCGGAGCCGATCGAGCGCATCGCTTTCATCGCCGCCAGGACCGAGACGGCCGCAGCAGGGCGGGAGCGCCTGATCGCCCGCTACGGCGATGCCGGGCTGGATGACGCCCAGGTGATCGTGGCCCTGGGTGGCGACGGGCATTTGCTGGAAACGCTGCACGCGATCACCAGCCGTCCGCTGCCGGTTTACGGAATGAACTGCGGCTCGGTGGGGTTCATGATGAACCCCTTCAACGAGGACGACCTGCCGGGCCGGCTATCCCGTGCCCAGGCGGCCGTGCTGCACCCATTGCGCATGCACGCCGTCACCCAGGCCGGCGCCGTCGAGGAAGCCGTCGCCCTGAACGAGGTCAGTCTGCTCCGGCAACTTCGGCAAGCGGCCAAGATCCGGATTTCGGTCGATGGCCGCGTGCGCGTGCCCGAACTGATTTGCGATGGTGTGCTGGTGTCCACCCCCGCCGGGTCAACCGCCTACAACCTCTCGGCGCACGGACCGATCGTGCCGCTGTCCGCAAACCTCCTGCCGTTGACACCCATCAGCGCGTTCCGGCCCCGGCGCTGGCGCGGCGCCTTATTGCCGAGCACGGCCGACGTGCTGTTCGAGGTGCTGGAGCCGGAGAAGCGTCCGGTCGCTGCCGTCGCAGACGCATTCGAGGTGCGAAATGTCGCGTCGGTGGCGGTGAGCGAAGACCGCACGCTTGCCTGGACGGTGTTGTTCGAGCCCGACATGGCGCTGTCCGAACGCATCATCGCCGAACAGTTCACCGTGTAGGACGGCTGAGCCGCAAGCGATTGCCGCGGCGCCGGGTCCGCGTGGATGGCCGGGTTAGACCCGGCCATCACGGAGCGCTACGTGTTGGCCGTCGGAACCTGTCCGTTCGGCGTCATGCGGTCCACCATGGACGGCAGGATGCGGCTGAGTTCGGACAACAGATCCTGCTTCGGCATTCCGGTCTTGTCGGCCATGCTCTGCACCTGATCGTCACCGAATACCTGTTGCACCTGGCTTGGGGAGACAGGCTGGTTTGCGCCATTGCCAACCCAGGACTGGGCAATCTGGCCCATGCCGTTCTGTTCGAAGGCCGACAACAAGGACTGAAGCCCGCCACCAGCCGCGCCACCGCCGCCGACTGCCCCGAGCAAGCCCCCGAGTAGGCCACCCTGGCTGCCTTGGCTCTGCGTTTGGCCACCCCCGCTGTTGGTCAGCATATTCATCACTATGGATTCCAACGGCGATTGCGAACCGCCACCCAGCAGTCCATCCAATAGACCCATCGTAAAACTCTCCTATGGCGTCAGACCCTTAGACAACTCACCCCGGGGCTCTGCGCTGCATGGCACGCACCGGCTGGCCGGTCACACTCGCGCGCTTCCCGGCGCAGCAGGCCGGTCAGTAGGTCGAGCGGCGGCCGACAACGGCGTGGTAGAGGAACAATACGATCACGGCGCCCAGGATGGCGACGATCATGCTCGGGATGTCGAAGTGGCTCTGCCACTGACCACCCGTGAAGAACGAGACCAGGAAGCCGCCGACGACGGCGCCCACGATCCCGAGAACGATGTCGAGGACGATCCCCTGCCCCGATTTATTGACAATCTTGCTAGCGATAAAGCCAGCAATCAATCCGAATACAATCCACCCGATGATGCTCACGACGGACCCCTCGTTGAACGAACCGGATGCATAACCTCCGTCTGTTGAACGAGTTCCAGTGACTGGCCGTTCTTCAAACGTTGAAGCGGAACAATAGCACGTCACCATCGCGAACGACGTAGTCACGGCCTTCGACGCGCATCCGGCCCGCCTCCTTGGCGCCGGCCTCGCCCTTGAACGCGACGTAGTCGTCGTAGGCAACGGTTTCGCAGGCGATGAACCCGCGTTCGAAATCATTGTGGATGACGGCGGCCGCTTGCGGCGCCTTCGTGCCGGCCACGATCGTCCAGGCCCGCGTCTCCTTCGGGCCGACGGTGAAATAGGTCACCAGGCCGAGCAAGCCATACCCAGCCGAGATCACCCGGTCGAGCCCGCTATCCTCCAGCCCCAACCCCGCGAGGAACTCGCCCCGGTCCTCTTCCGGCAACTGGCTGACCTCAGCCTCGATCGCCGCGGACACCACGACGCTTGCCGCACCCGCTGCCTTCGCCATCGCAGCCACGGCCGCCGAGCGCGCATTGCCCTCCGCCGCATCGGCCTCGGCAACATTACAGACATAGAGCACCGGCTTGGACGTCAGCAGTTGCAGCCGGCGCACTGCCTCCGCCTCGCCGGGCGGGATCGCGGTCCGCGCCGGGCGGCCGGCTTGTAGCGCCGCAACCAGAGGTTCCATCAGCGCGACGGCGGCCACGCTGTCGCGATCACCGCCGCGCGCTTTCTTCTGCGCCGCAACCAACCGCTTCTCGAGGCTGTCCAGGTCGGACAGCATCAGTTCCGTCTCGACCGTCTCGGCGTCGCGGATCGGGTCGATGCTGCCCTCGACATGCGTCACGTCATCGTCGTCGAAGCAGCGAAGGACGTGGATGATCGCGTCCACCTCCCGGATGTTGGCCAGGAACTGGTTGCCCAGTCCCTCGCCCCGGCTCGCCCCGCGCACGAGCCCGGCGATGTCCACAAACTCCAGGCTGGTCGGCACGATCTTGGCCGACTTGCCGATAGCGCTGAGCGCAGCCAGCCGGGGGTCGGGCACCGCGACCCGGCCGACATTCGGCTCGATGGTGCAGAACGGGTAGTTGGCCGCCTGCGCTGCGGCGGTCGCCGTCAGCGCGTTGAACAGGGTCGATTTGCCCACGTTCGGCAGCCCGACGATCCCGCAGTTGAAACCCATCTACCCCGTCCCCTGCACGTGAAGTGCGACTTTGGTCATGAAGGCTTCCGGCTCACCGGATGCGAGCAGGGCGGCCTCGGCAGCAACCGCATCCAGCAGCGCCGCCAGCCACTCGGAATCGGCCTTGGCGAAGTCGCCTAGCACGTGGCCCAACACGCGATCCTTGTGACCAGGATGGCCGATGCCGAGCCGGACGCGCCAATACTCCGGGCTGCCGAGCAGCCGGTCCATGCTGCGCAAACCATTATGCCCTGCCGCCCCGCCTCCCCGCTTCACCCGCAGCTTGCCGGGTGCGAGGTCGAGCTCGTCGTGGAAGGC
>CAZZVB010000185.1:0-5261 GCA_964657445.1 uncultured Burkholderiaceae bacterium
GGATCGTGATGTGCTGGCCGAACACGTCGCCATCCCGGATCATGAACGCCGCGGCGGCCATCGATGCGATCCCGCCGCCAACCAAATAGACGCGTGGCGCCGTTTCGTGCGGGCCAGACGCAAACGTCATCACGCGGGCTGGGGACATACCGAAACTCCTCCTGCGCGGAGTCGCCCGCGACGATGGCGCAACGGTATGGAGTTATTAGATCTTGGCTAAGGCTCGGAAACTACGCAGCGGAATCGTTGGCGGCGGCGAGCGCGAGCCGGGCCAAGGCCGGGAGCGACTTCGTGCCCGTGGTCTTCATGATCGAGGCGCGGTGGTTCTCGACCGTGCGCTGGCTGATGCCGAGGTCGGCGGCGATATTCTTGCTCGGGTGGCCGGCGAGCACGAGGTCCATGATTTGGTGCTGCCGCGGCGTAAGGCTGGCGATGTGCTCGGCCGCGTCCGCATGCCACGCGGTCAGTTTGCACTGGTCGCTCGATCGCTCCAACGCGCGGTCGATGCTGGCGAGAAGCTCGGCCGCTGCAATCGGCTTCTCGATGAAGTCCGACGCGCCAGCCTTCATTGCCTGGACCGCCATGGGAACGTCGCTGCTGCCGGTGATCATGATGGCGGGCATCTGATCTCCGGCAGCCCGCAGGTGCTGCAGCAGTTGCAGTCCCCCCATGCCGGGCAGGTAGGCGTCGATCAACAGGCAACCGCTGGAGCCGGGGACGTAGGCGGCCAGAAACGCTTCGCTGGTCCCGAAATCCACGACCGTCTGGCCGCTATCCTCCAGCAGCAGACGAACCGTGTCGCGGATATTGCGGTCGTCATCGACCAGGAACACGGTATGTGCGCCGAAATTTCCGGCGGGCTGCGGCTTCGCTCGGGCCGGCCTTGCGGCACCTGCCGCCGGCGGCTTGCGTGTTGGCAGAAGATCCTGGATGGCACGCGCCAGTTCCGCCGGCTTCACCGGCTTGTTGAGCTGCAGGCAGCTTTGCGCCGCCATCGCGCTCAGCGCCTTGGTCGAGATATCACCGGTCAAAATGATGACAGGCAGTTCGGCGCCAAGCCGCGCGCGCAACGCCGCCGCAACCGCCAGCCCATCCATGTTGTTGGGCAGGTTGTAATCAGTGAGCAGCAGATCCGGATGCACGGAGCCCTGTTCGACGGCTTGCATCGCCGTCTGGCCATCCGGCACGACAAAAGCCCGGTGGCCGTCGTCGGACAGGATCAACGCCAGGAGTTCGCGCACGTCCGGATCGTCCTCGACGACGAGCACCGTGCCCGTGCGGGCGCCGCCGCCGCCGGCCTGCGGATCCCGGACGACACTCGGAAGCGACGGCGTCGCCGATGGCAGCGGTGCGGGGCGGCCTGACCCACGGAGCGGGACCTCGATGCTGAACACCGAACCCTTGCCGGGTGTGGAACGGACATCGACCGTATGACCGAGCAGCGAGCCGAGACGCTGGACGATGGACAAACCTAAGCCCAGACCACGGCCACGTTCCCGCGCCGTGTTGTCGAGCTGATGGTACTCCTCGAAAATCGATCCCAAGTCGGCGTCCGGGATGCCGATGCCGGTGTCCCATATCTCGATCCGCAAGAACTCGCCATGCCGCCGGCAGCCGAGCAGCACCCTGCCCGCCTTGGTGTATTTGAGCGCGTTGGACACCAGGTTGCGCAGGATTTGTTGGAGCAAATTCGAATCGCTATGGACCACCAGCCCGCAGAACACGACCCGCAGATCGAGCCCGTGAGCGCTCGCCTGGTAGGTGAACGCATCCTTCAGGTCGCGCAGCAGATCGTCGATCGCGAAGTCCAGCCGTTCGACCCGGACCACGCCGGCCTCGATCTGGTTGATATCGAGCAAGGTGTTGAGCATGCCTGACATCGCGCCGACCGTGTCATCGAGCCTTGCCACGAGTTTTTCGGATGCGGTTCCCTCAACCCGCCTTGCGAGCAAGCCTTGCAGCAGCGCCAAGGTCTGCAGGGGTTGACGCAAATCATGGCTGGCTGCGGCGAGGAAGTGGGACTTTGCGGCGTTGGCCTGCTCGGCCTCCCGCTTGGCGGCCCGCAACGCCGCCGCCGCATGGTTTCGTCCGGTGATGTCGGTGAAGGTGATGACGACACCTTCCACCGATCCATCATGTGTGCGGTATGGCAGGATACGGCGGCACCAGACGCCGGTGGCGGTCGCGACCTCATGCTCGACCGGGATCAGCGTCTCGAGCACCTTGCGCGCATCGGCGGCAAGCGCATCGTCGCTGGCGAGTGAGTGCAGGTCTGCGAGCGGGCGGCCGACATCGGTTGTGATGACGTGGAACAGCGCCTTCGTGGCCGGCGTGAAAAACCGGATCTTCAGGTCGGCGTCGAGGAACATCGTCGCGACGTCGGTGCTGAACAGCACGTTCTGCAAGTCGTTGGCGGTGGTGCGCTGCTGTTCGAGCGTCTCCTGCAACTGGCTGTTCAGCGCGGTCAATTCCTCGTTCAGCGACTGAAGTTCTTCTTTCGAGGTCAGCAGTTCCTCGTTGGTGACCTGGAACTCCTCGTTCACCGACAAGGCATTCTCGTTGATCGCCTTCTGCTCCTCGCCCGAAACCTCAAGGCTGCGCACCGCACCCTGCAGCTCGTCGCGGGTGATCTTCAGTTCGCGTTCCAGCTCGGCCACACGCGGTGTGTTCACGTCAGAGGCCGCGTGCACCGGGTCCTGCTCCGGCTGATCGACGAAATGGATCAGCAGCAGCTCCTCGTCCTCGAAGCGGATCGGGTGGATCTCGATGGTGAACTGGACAGACCGTCCCTCGTAAAGCGTGCGGCCGCCATTGACCGCGACGGGTGCATTCTCCTGCACGGCGCGCAGGATCGCCGAGCGTAGCCGCATACGCAGATCTCCGCCCACCATCGCCAGCAGGTCGGACGTTGCATGACCTGGCGCGACCCGCAGATACCTGTCCGTCGGACCGAGCGAATACAGGTATTCATGCTTATGGGTCACCAGCACGGTCGCGGGCGCATAGGCATCGAGTGTCTGCCGGTGGCATAGCTCCGCCAGGGCGGCCTGGCGTGATGGCGGCGCAGGCCTTGCGACATTGGCCGCCATACGAAGGGAGTCGCCGGCGTTGCGGGCGAAGTCCACGTCGCCGGGCCGGCTGCGCCCGACATGGCGGTATAGCCGGGCCGGCTTGGAGATGACCTCGAACCGTCCAGCCGGTTCGCCCACCGTCTCCGAATTGCCGAGCAGAAGCATACCCCCCGCGCGCAACGCGAAGTGGAACAGCGCCACCACCTTACGCTGCGCCGCCGCCCCCAGATAGATCATCACGTTGCGGCAGGACACCAGATCAAGCCGGGAAAACGGCGGGTCTGCCAGCAAATCCTGCACAGTGAAGACCACCATCGCCCGCAACTCCGGACTCACGCGGTAGCTCTGGTCTTCCTTGGTGAAAAACGCAGCCAGCCGTGCGGCGGTCATGTCCGCCGCTATGGCGGCGGGATACAGTCCGTTCCGCGCCGAAGCCACAGCGTCGGCGTCTGCGTCGGACGCAAAGACTTGCAGCTTGACGCTGCTCTTGGCGGCGGCGATCTGCTCATGAAAGATCATCGCCAGGGAGTATGCTTCCTCCCCGGTGCTGCACCCGGCAACCCAGACCCGCAACGTGTGGTCCGCCGCATGCCCGCGGATCATGTCCGGGATCACGGTACGCGCCAGTTCCTCGAACACCGCCGGGTCACGGAAGAAGCTGGTCACATGGATCAGGAGGTCTTTGGCCAGGCGCTCGACCTCGGCGGGGTCGTCGTGCAGGCTTTCGACATAACGGGCCAGCTCATGGCCGCCCATCGCCGCCAACGCCATGCGCCGCTCCACCCGCCGCCTCAGCGTGCCCGGTTTGTAGAGGGTGAAGTCGTGGCTGGTGTGGGTGCGCAACAGCTCGATAACGTCCGGCAGGCCAGCGCCCGGTTCAGCCGCCTTGGTGGCCTGCAGCCCGGCCTCGTTGATCGGCCGGCGCTTCCCCAACAGTTCCGGCATCTCAGCGACGGGCAGCACCGCCTCCACGGCGCCGGTCGCGATCGCGCTGCGCGGCATGCCGTCATACCCAGCCTCGCCCGGCTCCTGCGCGATCACGGTGCCGCCGGCCTGCTTGATCGCGAGGAGGCCGGCGCTGCCGTCCGCGCCCGTCCCCGACAGGACGATGCAGATGGCACGCTCACCGCACTCGTTCGCCATGGATTGCAGCAGGGCATCGAACGGCAGCCGGGCGCCCCGGCGCGCGGGCGCTGGCTCGAGGTGGAGAACGCCGCCGGACAGGGTCAGGAAGAACGCCGGCGGGATGATATAGAGGTGGTCCGGCCCGACCGGCATTCCCTCGGTCGCTTGCAGCACCGTCATCTGCGTGTGCTTGGCCAACAGCTCGACCATCAGGCTTGGGTGCATCGGGTCGAGGTGCTGGACGAGGATGAACGCCATCCCGCTGTCACCCGGCATCGCGTCGAGAAAGCTGGAGCACGCCTCCAGACCACCAGCGGAGGCGCCGATCCCCACGATGTGGAAGGCTTGCGCATGGCTGGTCTGGGCCTGGGCAAGCTTCGGCCGCGCGGCGCCACGCCGCCGCAGGGGGGCTTCACTGGCAGACGCTTTTTGGCGGCCCGGCATGATGACGTCCTAGGTGGTCGGAAGGCGGCCACGACCGTGGGTAAGGTCTATCACGAACTGGGCGGAAGTTGTGAAATGTTAAGCGCCGGTGCCGGCCGCCTGAGTAGTTTCCGACCCTCCACAAAGCCTCGGCAGTCCGCGCACGTTCGCATTGATGACACCCATGTGCCCAGTGCGCCTCGACCGGCGCGGTGAGCCGCGGACCCGAGCGCCAAGCCGCGGCGTCGCCGGGAGCGAAGCGTGGTGAGACCTTTGCGGATCTTGCTCGCCGAGGACGACGCTTCGATCAGCCGCCTTCTGGCCGAAATGCTGGATGACATGGGGCATTCCGTCAGCAGTGTCGAGACAACCGAGGCGGGCACGGTCGAGGCGTCGCTGCGCGATAGGCCGGACCTCATGCTGGTCGATCTACGGTTGCGCGAGGGCACCGGATCGGGTGCGATCGAGACGATCCAGCGGACGGCCGCCATCCCGGCCATTCTGATGAGCGGGGAGCGGCTTTCGGCCCGGCAGGATCATGCGATCAAGCTTCAGAAGCCCTTCATGTATCGGGACCTCGCGAACGCCATCGAACGGGCCATCGCGATGCTGACCCTGCGCTCTTCCTAAGACGGCTTGCCC
>CAZZVB010000185.1:5361-8763 GCA_964657445.1 uncultured Burkholderiaceae bacterium
CTCCTGTTGAAGATCGTTACGAAACCCTTTAGGTCCGACCCTGACCGATCGGGGTAACCAGGTGAAGGCAGGTGACGACGGCTTTGGAGTTGTGTCGCGGGCGCCCGTCCAAGCGGGCAAACCCTCCACGATGCGCCTCACCAGCGCGATCAGCGTGGCCGCCACCCGCCTGCATGACCGCCTGAAGTATATCGGCTACGCAGCCCGGCAGAGCAGGCGCAATGCCCAGGGGCGTATGCGGTTGCGCTGGCAACGCTCGCTTGCAAGCCGGAACCCGTCTCAAATAAGAATTCTGGCGACAGTTTGTTGGACCTTCCCAACCTACTCCCACAGCTTCGTCTATCAGGAGCTTCTGCAGCTCAAGCGGGCCGGCTTCGATGTCAGGATCCTGTTCGGCGGCGCAGGTGATCCGGACCATCTCGGCGACACCTTCCAGGAGTTGCGCGCCTGCGCGTCTCCCATCGCCTTCAGCCCGCGTTCCGGCAGGCGCGACCTGGCGCATTTCCGCCGGACGGCTCCGGATCGGCTGGACGCGCTGCTGCAGGCGCTGCAGGCGGAAACCGGTCTGTCCGGGGACGAACTGCTCGGCCTGGACGACGTGCAGCGCGCGTTCACCTTTGCGCGGTATGCCGAAGACTACGCCCCGGATTACATCCACTCCTATTTCTTCTACGAAAGCACGCTCTTCGCGAGCGTCGCGGCAGCGCTGCTCGGCCGGCCCCGCGGGGTGAGCTGCTACGCAGACCACATGCTGGCCGATTACCCGCTGAAGCTCGTCCGGTTCCATCTGGATCGTGCCAAGGTCATCGTCGCAACCTCCGCCCGGATCAGGCAGGAACTGGCTGCAATCCATCCCGCGTCAGCGCCGAAGATCCTGGTCAAGCCGAACGCGATCAACATCGGTGATTGGGTTAGCGCCGATAGGGCCGTGCGGGCCGGTATCCCCACCGTCCTCGCGGTGTCGCGGATCGACCGGAAGAAGGGGCTCGAAACCCTGATCGCAGCCGCCGGGTTGCTGCACGCCCGCGGCACGCAGCTCCGGCTCCGAATACTGGGTGCGCCGGACGACAATGCGGATGCCCATGCCTATCATGCGGAACTACGGCAGCAGATTGACGCAGGCGGGCTAAGGCCGGTTGTCGATCTGGCCGGCATGGCCACGCGCGCCGAAGTGCGCCGCGCCTTGATCGGCGCCACGGTGTTTGCGGTTCCCGCCGTGGATCTTGCCAATGGTGACAAGGATGGCATTCCGACCGCCTTGCTCGAAGCGATGGCATGCTCGCTGCCGGTGGTCGCAACCGATGCCGGATCGATCCGTGAAGTCATCGAGGACGGCGCCAACGGCTTCTGCATCCCGCAGCGCGATGCCTCAGCCATGGCGGATGCGATCGCCCGCCTGCTGGACGCGGCCAGCCTGCGGGCTGCCATGGGGCGCCGGGCCCGCCTGACGATCACGCAGCGTTTCGACGTCAGCGTATGCGAGTGGGCGTTCCATGACGCGGTCCGGGCCTGCGTAGCGCCGGTTGCGGCGGCCAGCCAATGAGGCACCTTCTCGTCGGCGCGGAGTTCCCGCCAGCCGCCGGCGGCGGCATCGGCACCTACATGGTCCGAGTATCCCGCCTGCTGGCCGAGGCTGGAGAAACCGTGCACGTCGTGACGCTCGACGCACCCGGCGCGCCGGCGCAGGAAACGCGGCTGGGCGGCCGGCTGCATATTCACCGTGTGTCCGCAACGCCAGTGGACGCGGTGGACCGGGCGTTGAGCGCCAGCTACAGGCCGTGGCTGTTCGCAAAGCGCGCCGCGGCCCGCGCCGAACAGGTGATCGAGCAGCACGGCATCGACATCATCGAAGGTTCGGAATTCGACGCGCCGCTCTACGTCCTGCAGCACCGGCGCTCACTGGGGTTGGGGCCGGGGCTCAAACCCCCCGTGATCGTCCACATGCATGGCGCCTCCGACGTGGTGTTCAGCTATGGCGCTTACGATCCCGGGCTGCGCTACAACCGGCTGGCCTCGCGGCTGGAGGAGTTCTCCATCGCCCGGGCCGACCAGATCCTGTTCCCTAGCCGGCACTACGCCGCCATGGGTCAGGAACGCTTCGCCATCGATCCCATGCGCATCGCCGTGATCCCCTACCCCGTCGAAATCGGCGAACGGCTCGACCGTCCGGACAGCACCTGGGCGGACGGCTCCCTGCTGTTCGCCGGGCGTCTGGAGCACCGCAAGGGCATTCTGGAGTGGCTGGAAGCCGCGTGCATCCTAGCTCGCCGCCATCCCGCGCTGCGCTTCGAATTTGCCGGCACGAATGGCCTTGCCACCGATTGGACACCGGGCGAGGCGGTGCTGAACGGGTTGATCCCCGCGGATTTGGCCAGCCGCTTTATATTCCATGGCCACTGCGATGCGGCCAAGCTCCGCCTCGTGCGGCAGGGCGCGCGGGTGGCCGTCGTCCCGTCGCGCTGGGACAATCTGCCGTTCGTCTGTCTCGAGGCAATGGCCTCCGGGCTTCCCGTGCTCGCCACCAAGCCAAGCGGCGCGCCGGAGGTGGTGCGCGACGGGGTCGATGGCTGGATCGCGCCGGACTGCACGCCGATGGACCTCGTGCTGGCGGCGGAACGGGCTTTGGCGCTTGCTCCGGCCGATCTAGCCCGGCTCGGCGAGACTGCGCGCGCCAGGTTGCTGCAGGTTTGCGACAACCGGGCCATCCTCGCCGAGCAGATGGCCCTGCGGGAGAACCTGGTGCGCCGGGCCAGCGCGGCGCCGTCGGTGCCGCTCGGCAACGGCAGTGAAATCACAGTCGCCCACGTGCCGCAGCCGACCCATTTGTCCAGCGTCAGCAACACCGTCGCAGCCGCACGCCAGCAACAGGCCACGGAACATGCCGGAGCCTACTTGCTGCAAGAACCGGGCGTGGCGGCCGGCCCAGCCTTCGCGGAGGCAGCCGCGGCCGTGCTGCGCTCGCAGCCGGACGTCGGCATCGTGGGCGCCTGGGTGCATGGCGGCGCTGGCCAGCCGCAAATCGCCCCAGACCCGGACATTGCGTCCCAACTGCTCGAAAACGGCATGGACGGGCCGCTGCTGGTGCGGGCTGCAGTGCTCGGCCAGCTCAGCGCGGTGAAGGACAGCGATCCGCCGGACCTGGCGCGCTGGGCGGCTGTGCTGCAAGCGATGGACCAGGGTTGGCGCTGCGTGCGGCTGCCCGAAATCCTGGCCCGGGCAAGCCCGCCCGCAAAACGGCAGGCCTACACCGAGTTGGCGGCGCTGCAACGGGAGCTGCATAGCCGGTTCGCCGGCCTGGTCGCGCTTCACGCGCCGAAGCTGGTCGCCTGGAGCGCCTCCCCGATGGCGATCCTGCGCGGCGAACACGAACACACGCTGCTCGTCCACTCACTGATGGCGCGG
>CAZZVB010000186.1:0-8743 GCA_964657445.1 uncultured Burkholderiaceae bacterium
ATGCTGTTCGATGAGGCGACGTCCGCACTCGACCCCGAGCTGGTGGGCGAGGTGCTGCGCGTCATGCGCCAGCTCGCCACCGAGGGCATGACGATGCTGGTCGTCACCCACGAGATGGGCTTTGCCCGCGACGTCGCCGACCGCGTGGTCTTCATGGACCATGGCGCCATCGTCGAGGACAGCCCGCCCGACCGCCTGTTCACCGACCCGAAAAGCCCAAGAACGCGCCAGTTCCTGCAAACGGTGCTGGACCGTGGAGAAACCGACCACCCTGCAACCGTGGAGATGTAAGCATGACCGAGCTAGACCTGGGACGCCGTGGCCTGATGCGGGCCGGGGCGATCGGCGGCGCTGCCGCCTTGCTGGCCGCCGCACCCGGCGCCGTGCGCGCCAACGAGCAGCCGCCGGTGGACCCGAGCTTCGACAGCTTCACCTTGCCCAAGATCAACGGCGGCGATGACAGCCTGGACAAGGTCCTGAAGAAGGGCTCGCTGGTCGCGGGCATGTCGCAGGACTGGCCATACAGCTTCATCGACGACAAGACGAAGGAGTGGCAGGGCCTGGACGCCGACATCATGACCATGGTTGGCAAGATGCTGAAGATCCCCAAGATCGACGTGCAGACCGTGACGTTCGACGGCCTGGTGCCGGGCACGCTGTCCGGCCGGTTCGACATGGTGGCCGACAGCATCCATTACACCAAGGCGCGCGCCAAGGTCGTCGGCTTCTGCTTTCCCACCTATTACTACGCCGAAACGCTGGTCGTGGCCAAAGGCAACCCGATGAAGATCCACCAGCTCGCCGACCTCAAGGGCAAGCGGATCGGCACGCTGACCGGCACCAACTACATGGAATGGCTGGGCGAGATTTCCGGCCTGCAACCCACGCCCTACAAAGACTGGGTGCAGATGCTGCCGGAGCTGGCGCTCGGCCGGCTGGATGCGGTTCTGTATGACCAGCCGGTGATGGCCGCCACCATCAAGGACCATCCGGAGTGGAAGGTCGAGATGGTGGACGACTACGTGCCGAAGACGGCGAAGAACCCGAACGGCTACAGCCGCTACGTCTTCCGCCAGGGCGACATCCAGCTGGTCAGCGCCGTCTCCGCCGCGATCGAGTGGATGGAGTTCAATGGCGAGGTCAGCAAGATCCTGACCAAATGGGGCCTCACCGGCTACAACGCCTGAAGCGGGCGACGTCACCCCCGCATGACCTTCTCGCTCGACGACATGATCGCGTTCCTGCCGTCCTTGCTGCAGGGCGCGGTCATCACCATCAGCGTCTCGCTGCTGGCCTTCGTGCTGGCCTGCGTCTGCGGCCTGGTGCTGGGCGTGATGCGGATGGCGCGTCTGCTGCCCATCCGCATCGTGGCCGCCATCTACGTGCAGTTCATCCGCGGCACTCCGCTGCTGCTGCAGCTTTTCTTCCTGTATTACGTGCTGCCCTACGCCGGCATCGTGCTGTCGCCGTTCGTCTCCGGCGTGCTCGGGCTGACCATGAACTACGCCGCCTACATGGCGGAGGTGTTCCGATCCGGCATCCAGGCCATCGCCAAGGGCCAGTCGGAGGCGGGGTTCGCGCTCGGCATGTCACGCCGCCTGCTGCTGCGCCGCATCGTCATGCCGCAGGCGCTGCGCATCATCATCCCCGCGCTGGGCAATTTCTTCGTTTCGATCTTCAAGGATTCCGCGCTCGTCTCCGTGCTCACGCTGCGGGACCTGATGTTCAGCGGCCAGTTGCTGGCGTCGGCGACCTTCAAGCATTTCGAGATCTTCAGCATGGTCGCTGTCATCTACTTCCTGATCAGCTATCCTTCCGCCAAGCTGGTGGACTACATCGAAGCCCGGTTCGACCTGACCCGGCGGCGCCCTGCGGTGCGCGGCGTCAAAATGGAGACCCTGTGATGGACACCGTCAGTTTCACCCAGATGAAGGACGGCACGCGGGAGGACTACCTGCTGCTGCATGACGCGGAGGACGCCTACGTCAGCCGCACGCCGGACCGCCTGCTGCGCGAACTGGCCAGCCAGGCGGTCGAGCCGATGGAGGGCTACAAGATCACCCGCCTCGGCCACGCGCTGCAATCCGCCACAAGGGCGGAGCGGGACGGCGCCGGCACGGACTGGATCGTCGCCGCCCTGCTGCACGACATCGGCGACGGCCTCGCCCCGCGCAACCATGACCGGTTCGCCGCCGAGATCCTGCGGCCCTTCCTGCGTGAGGAGTGCACCTGGGTGGTGGAGCACCACGGCGCGTTCCAGATGGTGTACTACGCCCACCATTACGGCTGGAACCAGTTCGAGCGCGAGAAATACGCAGCCCACCCCGCCTACCAGACCTGCATCGACTTCTGTGAGCGCTGGGACCAGTCGAGCTTCGACCCCGGCTACCCGACCGAGCCGCTGGACCATTTCGCGCCGATGGTCCGCGCCGTATTCGCCCGCACGCCCTATGACCCGGCGGTCCTGCAAGCCGGCGTGGTCTGCGGCCTGACCGCCCCCTGAAAGGAGCATCCCATGCTGGACAAAACCGATAGCCTCAGCCAGGTCGAACGTCAGGCCCGCATCGACCTGGCGGCCTGCCTGCGGCTGGCCGTGATGAACGGCTTCCATGAGGGCATCGACAACCACTTCACCCTTGCCGTGCCGGGTAAGACGGACCGCTTCCTGCTCAACCCCTACGGCCTGCACTGGTCGGAGGTGCGGGCGAGCGACCTGCTGGAGGTGGATTTGGACGGCAACGTCATGGCTGGGGAGGGCATGGCCGACCGCACCGCGCTGTGCATCCACGGCCCGATCCACAAGCAGGGCCATGCCTGCGTGCTGCATACGCACATGCCATACGCCACCGCGCTCACCCAGCTTGAGGATATGACGCTGGAGATGATCGGCCAGAACGCGCTCGGCTTTCATGGCGGCGTGGCGTACGACTACAATTACGGCGGCCTCGCGCTGGATTTTGCGGAGGGCGAGCGGATGGCCGCGATCATGGGCAGCAAACCCGTGCTGATGCTGGCCAATCACGGCGTGATCGTATGCGGCCACTCGGTCGCCGACGCATTCAACAGCCTGTATTTCCTGGAACGTGCCTGCGAAACGCAGATCCTCAGCATGTCCACGGGCAAACCCCTGCACCGCGTGCCGCCCGACGTGGTCGCCCACACCCGCGCGCAGTTCGAGAACACGGGGCTGCCGGAGGGCCAACACGGCTACGATTACCACTTCGCCGCCATGAAGCGCCTGCTCAACAAGCGCGAGCCCGACTACGCGGATTGATGCCGCCGGCACCGGCCGTCGCCACCGGTTTGGGTGGGACGCCTAAGCGCGTCCCGCGTTACGTCTTCACGACCAGCGCGTCGGCCGCGGTGATACGCTCGCCGCTGCAAATCAGCGGGTTGATGTCGAACTCGCTCACCGCCTCGCGCAAGTCGGCGATCATCTCCGACGCGCGGGCAACGATGTCCGCCAACTGCGCCACGTCCACCGGCGACGCGCCGCGGAATCCCCGCAGCAGCGCCGCCCCCTTCAGCCCGTTCAGCATCGCCTGCGCCTGATCCGCCTGCACCGGCGCCAGCGCCAACGCCGAATCCTGCAGCAGCTCAACGAAGACGCCGCCCAGGCCGACGACGATCAGCGGGCCGAACTGCGGATCGACGCGGCCGCCGACCAGCATCTCCACGCCGGCCGAAAGCATCGGCTGCACCAGGATGCCCCTGATTTCCGGCGCCGGGTCAATGCTGCGCGCGGCATGCAGGACCTCCTCAGCCGCACGACGCACCGCGGTGGCGTCGCTTAGGTTCAGCCGAACCACGCCGGCATCCGTCTTGTGCGGAATATCGGGGCTTTCGATTTTCAGCACCACGGGGAAGCCGATGCGCCCGGCAGCGGCCACGGCCTGCTCCGGCGTCTGCACCAGCGCCTCCGTGGTGACGGGAATGCCGTACAGCGCCAGGACCCGCTTGGACTCGCTTTCCGTCAGCGTGCGGGCAGGGGCGGCGTGGAGCAGGGCCTGGGCTTCGGCGGCCACGCCGGGCGAGGTCAGCCTCGCGGCGGGATCACGCGGCGGCAGGCGGCGCAGCGCGTCGCGCCGATGCCAGGCGGCCAGGGCGGCGAAGCAGCGGTCGATCGAGTGGAACAGCGCGATGTGCGGGTCCGCCTCGCTCTCGCGCGCGCCGGGTCCGCCCAGCCATTCCGGCACCCACACGTTGCAGACGATCTTGCCGGCCCGCCCCGCGCTGCCGCTGAACACCGGCAGGCGCACGGTGGCGGACTCGTAGGCATAGCCGTGCGTCGTCACCAGCGCGCCGAACGCCGGGTCGCCCAGCAGCGCGTCGGTGCAGGCCAGCAGCCCGGCGGCGTCGGAGATCACCTGCGCCGTCACGTCGCACGGGTTGCGGGGGGAGCCGAACTCCGGCACCCGGTCCCGCAGCACGGCGGCGGCATCCGGCCCCGGTTGCGGCAGCGCCACGCCGTGCCGCTCCGCCTTGTCGGCGGCCATGATGCAGGCGCCGCCGGAGGTCGCGATGACGGCGATACCGGGTGCTGCGGGCGGCGGCGCCTTGGCGAAGAACGCGGCGGCTTCCACCAGCGCTTCCAGTTTATCCACCTGGATCACGCCCGCGGCGGCGAACCCGGCGGCATACGCCTCCCGCGACCCGGCGAGCGACCCTGTGTGCGACATGGCGGCGGCTGCGCCGGCCTGGCCCGTCGCCATCTTGTAGAGCACCAGCGGCTTGTCCGCGCGCCACGCCACCTCCGCCGCGCGGATCATGCGCAGCGGGTCGGCCATGCCCTCGAACACGCAGGCGATGGCGCGGCACGCCGGGTCCTCGGCGAGGTAGGCGACGTAATCGGCCACGTCCACGTCGCAGGAATTGCCCGACGTCAGCACGTGGCTGACGGACGTCCCGCGCTCGACCGCTTGCGCCAGCGCGAAGCCGAGCGAGCCCGACTGGCTGACGATGCCGATGGCGTGCGGCGCGAGGGGCTGCCGGGCAGGCATGGCGGAGAAGGTCATCCCCGCGCCGGTCTGGTAGTTGACGAAGCCGATGGTGTTCGGCCCGACCAGGCGCATGTCCGCCTCCTTCGCGATGGCGAGGATGCGGGCCTGTTCGGCGATGCGGTCCGGCTTGCCGGTTTCCGCCAGGCCGGAGGCTGCGACGACGATGCCGCCCACGCCGGCGCGGGCGCAGTCGGCCACCACCGGCTCCAGCGCCTCGCGCGCGACGGCGATGAACACGCAGTCGGGCACGCCGGGCAGGGCGGCCAGGCTGGGATAGCAGGGGCGGCCGGCGACGGTCGGGTAGCGGGCGTTGACCGGCCAGACCGGGCCGTCGAACGCCGCCAGGTTCTGCATGACGCGGTTGCCGAACGCGCCGGGCCGATCGGTGGCGCCGATCACGGCGACGCTGGCGGGGCTGAGGAGGCGCCTAAGCTGGCCGCGCGTGTAGGGGGCGCGGCGGGTGGGTGGGTTCATCGGTGTGCCTCCCGTTTTCCTCCCTTCTTACTCAAAGCCCTCTCCGGAGGGGAGAGGGCGACGAGACTCCGGGTGGCGGCTAGGTCCGCAAATTCTCCCGCAGCGTCGCTCCCGTGTAGCTTTTGCGGTAGATGCCGCGGCGTTGCAGGGCGGGAATTACCGAGCGGGCGAATTGCTCGAACATACCCGGGAATGTCGTCGGCGTCAGGATGAAGCCGTCGCAGGCGCCGGACTCGAACAGATCCTGCATGGTGTCGGCGACGCTTTCCGCCGTGCCCACCAGTTGCGGCGCCATGACGCTGGTGCCGTAGCGCTGGGCGGCCTGGCGCAGCGTCAGCCCCTCCGCCTCGCTGCCCTGCATCAACACGTCCAGCCCGCCGCTGACCGTGGTGTCCTGCGCGATCAGCTCCAACGGCTGGTCCAGCGGGAAGCCCGACAGGTCGATGCCGAGGTGGCAGGAGGTGATGGCCAGCGCCAGCTCCGGATCGACCAGCTTGTCCAGCACGTCGCGACGCTCTTCCGCCATGGTCTGGGTGTCGCCCAGGATCACGTCCAGCGAGGGAAGGATGACGCAGTCCGCCGGGTCCCGCCCGGCGTCGCGCAGGCGGGCGTGCATGTCGGCGCGGAACGCCTGCATGTCGGATTTGCGGTGCTGGAAGGTGAAGATCACCTCCGCAAACCGCGCGGCGAAGGCGCGGCCGCGCGGGGATGACCCGGCCTGCATGATCACCGGGTGCCCCTGCGGGCAGCGCGGCGTGGGCAGCGGGCCGCGGGTCTGCACGTGGCGGCCCTGGTAGTTGGCGTAGCGGACCTTGGTGGGGTCGGCGAACGCCCCGCTCGCCTTGTCCAGCAGCAGCGCGTCATCGTCCCAGCCATCCCACAGCGCCAGGCACGCCTCGACCGACTCCTCCGCGCGGTCATACCGGGTGTTGCGGTCGGGGATGCCCGCCATGCCGAAGTTCTGCGCCTCCATGTCGGACGCCGACGTCACCACGTTCCACGCGATGCGCCCCGCGCTCAGATGGTCCAGCGAGCCGAGCATGCGGGCGATGTGGAACGGGTGGTAGAAGCTGGTGGACATGGTGATGCCGAGGCCGAGCCGGCTGGTGGCGCGGGCGATGTAGGGCAGCACCATCAGCGGGTCCAGCAGGTTGAGCTGCCCGCCGCGCCCCAGGATGGCGTCGAACTTGCCCTGGAACGTGTCGTACACCCCGGCCAGGTCCTCGAAGAAGCAGGCGTCGAACAACCCGGCCTCCAGCACGCGGCCGATATGTTCGTAGCGTTCCGGCTTCAATATGTCGTCCAGCGGCGCTTCCGGGTGACGCCAGCCGCCGTGATGGTGGAAGGTCGGCCCGGTCTTCAGGAACGCGACCAGGTGCATGTTCCGGCTTGGCATTCTCGGTCCCCCGCTCTGGCGGGGGGCAGGCAATGCCCGTGCCAGGCTGGTGCGGCCGCCGGGGAGGCATTACCTGGGGCGGTGCAACGACCGGAGCTGACGCCCATGACCGAGCAGTACACGCCGCCCGACATCTGGACCTGGACGCAGGGCGGGGAGGGCCGGTTCGCCGCCACCAACCGCCCGATCGCCGGGCCGACGCATGAGAAGGCGCTGCCGGTCGGCCGCCACCCGCTGCAGCTCTATTCGCTGGGCACCCCCAACGGCGTGAAGGTGACGATCATGCTGGAGGAGCTGCTGGCGCTCGGCCATAGCGGGGCGGAGTATGACGCCTGGCTGGTTCGTATCAACACCGGCGACCAGTTCGGCAGCGGCTTCGTGGCGGCCAACCCGAACTCCAAGATCCCGGCGCTGGTGGACCGTAGCGGGGACAAGCCGGTGCGCGTGTTCGAGTCCGGCGCGATCCTGCTGTATCTGGCGGAGAAGTTCGGCGCCTTCCTGCCCACCGACCATGCGACCCGGACGGAGTGCCTGTCCTGGCTGTTCTGGCAGATGGGCAGCGCGCCATATCTGGGCGGCGGCTTCGGGCACTTCTATGCTTACGCCCCGGCGAAATTCGAATACGCGATCGACCGGTTCGCCATGGAAGCCAAGCGCCAGATGGACGTGCTGGACCGCCGGCTCGCCGAGACCGAGTATCTCGCCGGGCCCGACTACACCATCGCCGACATCGCGGTGTTCCCCTGGTATGGCGGCCTGGCCAAGGGCTGGCTGTATGGCGAGTCCGCACGCTTCCTGCAGGTGCAGGAGTATAAGAACGTGCAGCGCTGGGCCGACCAGATCCTGGCCCGCCCCGCCGTGCCGCGCGGCCGGATGGTGAACCGCGTGCAGGGCGACCCATCCAGCCAGTTGCACGAGCGGCATGACGCCAGCGATTTCGACACCAAGACGCAGGACAAGATCGCCCCCGCCGCCTGAGGCGCAGCCTATCCCTGGATCGGCTCGATATGGCACCGGACTTGCTTGGGCCAGCGATGCCGATCCAGGGAGCGCCCCATGGCCGTCGCCGCAGAACCCTATGAGTTCGACCTAGACCCGGCCTGCGCCGCGCTGCTGATCATCGACATGCAGCGCGACTTCCTCGAACCCGGCGGGTTCGGCGAGATGCTGGGCAACGACGTCTCGCAACTGCGCCCGGCCATCGAGCCCAACCGGCGTTTGCTCGCCGCCTGGCGCGCCATGGGCGGGCTGGTGATCCACACCCGCGAGGGCCACCGCCCCGACCTTGCCGACCTGCCGCCGGCCAAGAAGATCCGCGGCCGCAGCACGCTCTGCATCGGCGACACCGGGCCGATGGGGCGCATCCTGGTGCGCGGGGAGGCCGGGCACGACATCATCGCCGAGCTTTACCCCGCACCCGGCGAACCGGTGATCGACAAGCCCGGCAAGGGCGCGTTCTTCGCCACCGACCTGCACGCCATCCTGCAAAGCCGCGGCATCAAGCAGTTGGTGGTAACGGGCGTGACCACCGAGGTCTGCGTCAACACCACGGTGCGCGAGGCCAATGACCGTGGCTATGACTGCCTCGTCGTTTCGGATTGCTGCGGATCATATTTCCCGGAGTTCCACGAGATGGGCCTGCGCATGATCAAGGCGCAGGGCGGCATCTTCGGCTGGGTCGCGCCGTCCGCCGCGGTGATCGCCGACCTTGTGCAGCCAGACCTGTTGAAGGGAGCCGCGTGATGAGCAGCACGATGAGCCTGGCCAGCAAGCCGACGCTGTGGGTGCCCGGCGACGGGAACGCGCTGTTCGGCTTCGGCACCAACATCCTGGTCAACGTGCTGGTGCTGACCGGGCTGCTGCGCTTCGTGCT
>CAZZVB010000187.1:0-8720 GCA_964657445.1 uncultured Burkholderiaceae bacterium
CGGCGACATCGGGCCGATGGTGCGGCCGTTCCGCTGGTTCGAGCAGGTGCGTGGCGGCGCCACGAGCGCTATCGACGTCGCCGGACCCAAGCGCCTGCCCGTGGTGGCGACGCAGGCGAGTAACGGCACGGTGGTGGCGGCGATCATGCGGCCCTCGTGGCTGACGAGCCAGGCGCTGCCGGATACAGCCGATTACGGGTCGGCCACCTGGCTGCTGAATGAGGACAGGATCGCCGTCGCATCCCGCGGCGCTGCACAGACGGCGCTGCCGACCCTGGAAACCATGGTTTCGTTGATCCAGTCCGACCAGACGACGCTGCGCGCCAAATCCGCGGCCGGAAAACGCTACGCGTACTCGACCACTTTGCTGCCGGGCGGATGGCGGCTCATCGCGGCGACGTCGGCGCAGCGGGAGCATGACCTGGGCATCCGTGAGCTGCTCGTGCGCATGGCCGAGCTGTTCATCCTGCTCGGCGCCGGATTGACCGCTGTCGTGCTTGGCGCCGACATCGCGTTCGGCAATCCACTGCGCCGGCTGAGTGCAGCCGTTCGCCAATGGCAGAACGGCGCGCCATTCGACCCCGGAAACATGGCCGGGGCGCCCGATGAGGTGATCGACCTGGCCCGATCGTTTACGGACGCGACGGCGGTGCTGCAGGAGAAGAAGGCCGAGCTGGCGCGGGCGCAGGAGCAGCAGAACCTGCTGGTGCTGGAGATCCATCACCGGGTGAAGAACAACCTGCAGGTGATCGCCAGCCTGCTGAACCTGCAGGCCAGCCGGATCAGGGTGCCCGAGGCGCGTGCCGAATTCCAGGCGGCGCGAGACCGTGTGCGGGCGTTGGCGACGCTGCACCGCCATCTGTATGCCGATGGCGGGTTGCACACGATCAACATGCGCTCCTTCCTGACCGAGCTGTGCGGGCAGTTGTTCCAGGCCATGGGCGAGAAGGAAGGCGAGCGCATCCAGCTCAGCATCGAGGCGCCCGAAATGCGGATGTCGAGCGACCAGGCCGTGCCACTGGCGCTAATCGTGACCGAGGCGGTGACCAACTCGGTCAAATACGCCTTCCCAGGCGGACAGTCCGGCCGGATCAGCGTGACGCTCACCCACAGGGACGGGGAGGAGGCGGGCGCGCTGGATCTGGTGATCAGCGATGACGGCATCGGCATCCCTGCGGGCAAGCAGGAGACGGAGAGCGGCACGCGCGACGGCATCGGGCTGCACCTGATACGCGGGTTCACCCGCCAGCTCGGCGCATCCTTAAGCGTGGAGCAGGGACAGGGGACGCGCTACGCCGTGCGATTGGCGCCGCCCCATGTGGCCGCCGCGAGCGCGAGAAACGAACCGGTCCCCCTGGACGCTGCGCCGGCAGATTAGGATACTGCGGCATGACATCCGATGTTGCCGCCCGGTTCGATCCGGCCCTCCGTGCCTCATTGACGACCTGGCGCCGCCATCTTCACGCCAACCCCGAACTCTCGCTGCAGGAGCATGCCACGGCGGCGTTCGTGGCGGAGCGGCTGGGTGAGCTAGGGGTCAGCTTCACCACCGGCGTCGGCGGCAATGGGATCGTGGCCACGATCTCCCGCGGGCAATCCAACCGCAATGTCGGGCTGCGTGCCGACATGGACGCGCTGCCGATCGACGAGCAGACCGGCGCCGAGTATGCGTCGGCCCGCCCGGGCGTGATGCATGCGTGCGGGCATGACGGGCACACCACCAGCCTGCTGGGCGCCGCCGCGCTGCTGAGCCGCGAGTCCGACTGGACCGGCACCGTCCAACTCGTGTTCCAGCCGGCCGAGGAGGGCTACGGCGGTGCGCGCTCGATGCTGGCGGACGGTTTGCTCGACCGGTTCCCGATGGAGCGCATCTTCGGCTACCACAACTGGCCGGGGCTCGCCGCCGGGGAGATCGCGGTGCATGCCGGGCCGGTAATGGCCCAGGGCTCCCGCGTCTCCGTGACCATGGAAGGGCGGGCGGGCCATGCGGCGATCCCCAATCTGGCGCGTGACCCGGTGCTGGCGGCGGCCCACGCGCTGGTGGCGCTACAGTCGGTCGTGTCCCGCAACATCGACCCGCTGGAGACGGCGGTGCTGTCCATCTGCACGCTCGATGGCGGCATGGCGGCGAACCAGATTCCCCACAAGGCCGTCATGCGCGGCACCTTCCGCACCCACCGGCCGGAGGTGCACGCGCAGATGGAGGAGGCGATCCGCCGGGTCGTGAAGGGGACCGGCGAGACGTTCGGGGTGACCGGCAGCGTGGAATACACGACCGGCGTGCCCGGAACGATCAACAGCCCCGCCGAGGCGGAGCTTGCCGGCCGCGTGGCGGAAGGGGCCGGCATCCCGGTGCATCGCAGCCTGGCGCCATCGATGGCGAGCGAGGATTTCGGCGCTTACCTGCTGCAGCGCCCTGGTGCGTTCGTGTGGATCGGCAACGGGCCAGGCGACGGCGGGCGAGAACTGCACAGCCCGTTCTACGATTTCAACGACGAGATCCTGCCCACGGCCTCCCGCTTCCTGGCCGATATGGCCAAAGCGTCACTCAGCGCGTGACGCAGGTTTAACCCGGCGCCGATTGGCAGAAACGTCCCGCCCGGCCAAATGGCATACCGATGAGCGACCAAACCAAACCCGGCCGTGACTGGCTGAAAGCGGAGACGAAGTCCGGCCGGCGGGCAGCGCGGCCGATCATCGCGCTCGGGCTGGCCGGAACCGTCTGCGCCATCGCGCAAGCGCTGTGCGTGGCGGACATCCTCGGCGCAGCGCTGTCCCGCCAGGCGCCCGCCGCGGCGTGGGCGATTGCGGGCTTCATGCTGGCCGCATTGCTGCGGGCAGCGCTGGCGGTGGAGGGCGACCGGCTGGCCGTGCAAGCGAGCGCCCATGCGCGCCAGCGCCTGCGCAGCGACGTCATGCGGCGGCTACTCGCGGCCGGGCCGGCCATCCTGCGCCGGGAGCATTCGGCGGCGCTGACGACCACGGCGGTGGACCGGATCGACGCGCTGGACGGGTTTTTCGCGCGCTGGCTGCCGGCGGCTTCGCTGGCGGTGGCGGGGCCGCTGCTGGTGCTCCTGGCGGTGGCGGCGTTCGATTGGCGCGGCGCGCTGATCCTGGGCGCCTGCGGGCTGCTGGTTCCTATGGCGCAGGCCGTATCCGGGATCGGAGCGGCGGCGGCGTCACGGCGGCAATTCACCGCGCTCAGCCGGCTGCAGACTCGCTTCCTGGACCGGGTGCGCGGCATATCGACCATCGTGCTGGCGGGACGGGCGACGGATGAAGCGCACGCGCTCGCCCTGGCCGCCGACGAGTTGCGCCGCCGGACCATGCGGGTTCTGCGCGTGGCGTTCCTGGCCTCGGCGGCGCTCGACTGCGCGCTGGCGCTGGCATTGGTGATCCTGGCGATCCGCTACGGCGCCGCTGCGCTGGCCCAAGAGCTGGACCCGGCGCGCGCGCTGTTCGTGCTGCTGATGGTGCCGGAGTTCTTCAGCCCGCTGCGGGCTTTCTCGGCCGCTTATCAGGACCGCGCGCAGGCGGCTGGCGCTGCCGAGGCCATCGCCGAGATACCGCCTGCGCCTGTCGCGGCCGCACCCTCCGCGCCGATCCGCACCGTGGCCGCGCATGGCGTGAGCCTGGCGTTCGAGCATGTCGGTTTCAGTTGGGACCCGGCGAGAGGGCCGGCCCTGGACGACGTCAGCTTCCGCGTCCCCGCCGGGGAGACCCTGGTGCTCGCCGGGCCTTCAGGGGCGGGCAAATCCACCGTGATCGAAATGCTGCTCGGCTTCATTCAGCCGCAGACCGGGCGGGTGTTGCTGAACGGCGCCGATCTCGCCGCCATCGTGCCGGACGCGCTGACCCGCATGACGGCAGTGATCAGCCAGCGGCCGGTCCTGTTCGCCGCCAGCGTACGGGAGAACATCCGCTTCGCCCGGCCTGACGCGACTGACCCGGAGATCGAGGCGGCCGCGAAGAACGCGCGGGTGATGGATTTTGCCGAAGCGCTCCCCGAGGGCCTCGATACGCAGATCGGCGAAGGCGGCTACGGTCTGTCCGGCGGGCAGGCGCAGCGTGTGGCGATCGCCCGGGCATTCCTGAAGAACGCGCCGCTGCTGTTGCTGGACGAGCCGACCGCGCACCTCGATCCCGGCACTGAGCGGGATGTGATGGACAGCTTGCGGCGCCTGGCAGTCGGCCGCACGGTGGTGCTGGCAAGCCATTCCGCCGCGGCACACCGTTTCGGGGACCGGCGGCTCGACTTGCGGGACGGCAAGGCCGTTCTGGCGCGCGGTGCGGCATGAGGCCGCTGTTCCAGATCCTCCAGTTGTGGCGCGGCCGGTCGGGATGGCTGTTGCTCGGCGGCGCCGTGGCGCTGGCCTCGGCGCTGTGCGGCGTGGTGCTGCTGGCGATTGCGGGCGCGCATGTCGCAGTGCTCCTGCTCGGCGCCGGCGTGGCGGGCGGCGCCTTGCTCACCGTGCTCGGGCCGGTGCGCGTGGTGCTGCGCTACTTCGAACGGCTGGCGACGCATGGCGCTACGTTCCGCGCCCTGGCCGACCTGCGGGTGTGGTTCTTCCGCAAGCTGACGGATCGCTCGGCCGGCGGCCTGGGGATGGAACGGTCCGGCGATCTCGCCGCCCGGCTGGTTGCGGACGTGGAGACGCTCGACGGGCTTTACCTGCGCATCCTGGTGCCGCTCGCGGTGGCGGCGATGCTGTTCGCCGTGCTGCTCGCCGCGTTGGTGGGCAGCGGCGGCGCGTTGTGGCCCGAGGGTCTCGGCGCTGCCCTGCTCTTCGCTGCGGCTGCTTTCATGATCCCCGCCATTGCCGCTCGTTTCGCGAGCCGCGCTGGCGCCGATCTTGCCCGGGCGACGGCCGGCCTGCGGGTGACAGTGCTCGACACGTTGACTGGGCTGCGGGAGGTGCGGGCGTTCTCTGCGGAGCAGCGAATGCTCGATAGCATGCGTGTCCGCGACCTGACGGTAGGCGATGCGCAGGCCTCGCTGGCGCGGCGGGCGTCGCTGGCCCAGGCCGCCGGGTTCCTGTGCGCGCAGGCAGCCGTGCTGCTGGTGCTGCTCGGCGCCGGGACGCGGCCGGTGTTCGCGGCCGGAGCGGTGTTCCTGCTGGTAGGTGCGTTCGAGGCGGCGGCGGGGTTGCCGCGGGCGGGCTCGCTCGCCGCAGCAGCGTCCGCCGCAGCGAGGCGCGTGCTCGAAGCGGCGAGGCCGGGTGTTGCCGTTGCCGAACCGGTGCATCCCGTGGCGCTGCCGTCGGGCACCGCCCTGCGGCTCGAGGCCGTCAGCTTCCGTTGGAACGCTGGCCGGCCGGAATTGTTCGACGGTTTGACGCTGGACATTCCGCAAGGTGCGCGCGTGGCGATCCTGGGCCCGTCCGGATCGGGCAAGTCCACCTTGGCGTCGTTGCTGCTGAAGGTGACCGCGCCGCAATCCGGGCGCATCCTGCTCGGCGGCGCCGACATCGCAACCATGGCGTCGGCCGACGTGCGGCGGCAGTTCGGCTGGTTGTCCCAGGCAACCCATCTGTTCGACGATACGATCCGGGCGAACCTGCTGCTCGGCCGTCCGGATGCCGACGAGCCCGCGTTATGGCGCGCGCTGGACGAGGCGGAAATCGGCCAGTTCGTGCGCGGGCTTCCGGGCGGGCTCGACACCTGGCTTGGTGAGGGCGGCGCGCGGGTGTCGGGCGGGCAGGGCCGCCGTATTGCCTTGGCGAGGGCGCTGCTGTCGCCCGCCCCGATCCTCGTGCTGGACGAGCCCGGCGCCGGGCTCGACGCCCAGACCGAGCGCGCCTTCTTGCAGACGCTGAATGGTTTGACGCCGGGCCGCACGCTGGTGCTGATTTCGCACCGCCTCACCGGCGTCGAACAGCTTGACCGGATCTGGCGTCTGTCCGGCGGCCATGCGGTCGCAGCCGCCGCGTAGCAAAACTCACGCTGCGTTCGGTTGACGGGGCTTCGGGGCAGCGGGCAGTTTCGCGCATCACCCTCAACGGAGTCTCGTCATGCGCTGCCGTTCTTTGCGCCTGGGCTTGCTCGTCCCGATCGCCGGGGCACTCTCCTCCTGCATGATGCAGGCGCCGCCCACACAGACCTTCCCGGTCTTCTTCAACGAGTTTTCATCCACTATCGATGCGACCGGCACGCAGATCGTCGCCAATGCCGCTGCTTTGGCCAAGCAATACCCGGGCTACACCGTCACCGTGACGGGCTACGCTGACCGTGCAGGCTCGGCGCAGGCCGAACTCGATCTATCCAAGGGGCGGGCCGACGCTGTCGCAAACCTGCTGCAGCAGGATGGCGTCGCGGCCGCGCGCATCAAGCGGGACGCGGTGGGAACGCCGGCAAATAGCCAGCCGGGTGTGGAACGCCGCCGGGTCGAGATCGACATCGGCGCATGAACGATGCCTGATGGCGTCATGACCGTCGAAACCGGCAACAGCCCGGCCGAAGTCTTGCGCCGCGTGTTCGGCTTCCCAGCCTTTCGCGGCTTGCAGGCGGAGGCCGTGGCGCAGGTGGTCGGCGGTGGTGATGCCCTGGTTCTCATGCCGACGGGCGGGGGCAAGAGCGTCTGCTACCAAGTCCCCGCCCTCGTCCGGCATGGTGTGGCGATCGTCGTCTCTCCCCTGATCGCGCTGATGGACGACCAGGTGGCGTCCCTACGCCAGCTCGGGGTGAACGCTGGGGCGCTGCACTCGGAGATTGAGCCGGACGAAGCATCCCGCGTGTCGCACGCGCTGTCGGACGGCACGCTCGACCTGCTGTACGTCTCGCCGGAACGCCTGATGATGTCGGGCACGCGGGAACGGCTGTGGCGTCAGGAAGTGGCGCTGATCGCAGTGGACGAGGCGCATTGCGTGTCTGCCTGGGGGCACGAGTTCCGGCCGGAATACCGCATGCTCAAGCGGTTGCGGCAGGACTTTCCCGGCGTGCCGCGCATCGCGCTGACCGCGACGGCCGACCCGCGCACCCGCGCCG
The DNA here is from genome assembly GCA_964657445.1 of uncultured Burkholderiaceae bacterium. Classification (GTDB taxonomy): domain Bacteria; phylum Pseudomonadota; class Alphaproteobacteria; order Acetobacterales; family Acetobacteraceae; genus LMUY01. The sequence continues at coordinate 6,985 of CAZZVB010000187.1, forward strand.
ACATCCTCGATGCGCTGGACATGTCCGGCGCGGCGGTGTTCGCGGCGTCGTTCCACCGCCGCAACCTGCATATCGCGGCGCAACCCAAGGCTGGTGAAACGGCGCAGCTCGCCGCCTTCCTGAAGCGGCATGCCGGGCAGGCGGGCATCGTTTATTGCAACAGCCGGGCAAAGACCGAGCGGGTGGCGCACAGCCTGAAATCGGGCGGCATCACCGCGATCCCGTTTCACGCCGGGCTGTCGCCGATGGAGAAGCGCGTGGCGCTGACCCGCTTCCGGTCGGGCGAAGCGGTCGTCATGGTGGCCACGATCGCCTTCGGCATGGGGATCGACCGGCCGGACGTGCGGTTCGTGGTGCATCTGGACATGCCGGACAGTCCGGAGGGCTATTACCAGCAGATCGGCCGCGCCGGACGCGATGGGGACCGTGCCGACACGCTGCTGCTGTATGGCGGCGAGGATATCGCCCGGGCGCGGCATTGGCTCGACCAGTCCAATGCTCCGGAGGCGGAGAAGCGCATCCGGGCGGGGCGCCTGGAGGCGATGATCAGCCTGACCGAGACGCCGCATTGCCGCAGCCGCTCACTGCTCGCCTGTTTCGGCGAGGAATTGACCGAGCCGTGCGGGCATTGCGACGTATGCGCCAACCCGGTGAACCTGTTCGACGGCACGGTTGCGGCGCAAAAGGTGCTGTCCGCCATTTATCGCACCGGGCAGATGTTCGGCGCGTTGCATATCACCGCCGTGCTGCGGGGTGAGCGCACGCCCATGGTCGAGAAGCACGCGCACGACCGGTTGCCGACCTGGGGCGCCGGGGCTGACCAGAGCGTGGGCTTCTGGCGCGGCGTCATCCGCCAGCTGGTTTCGATCGGCGCGCTGCAGCGGGGCGAGGGCGAGAAGGCCGGCCTGGCGCTGGTGCCGGACCGCGCACGGCCGATCCTGCGCGGCGAAACCACGGTCATGCTGCGGGAGGATACGCCGGACCCGATCGCCGGGCGCTCCCGCAGCCGCAGCCGCGTTGCTGGCGCCGCCGAGTCTGACGAGGACGGCAACTCTGGCCCGTTCGAAGCCTTGCGGGCCTGGCGCTCGGCCGAGGCCAAACTGCAATCCGTGCCGCCCTACGTGATCTTTCATGACACGGTGCTACGCGATGTGGCCGCCGTGCAGCCGCGCACCCTCGATGATCTCGGCATGATCAAGGGCGTTGGGGCGTCGAAGCTGGAACGCTATGGCGCTGCCGTGCTGCGCGTGTTGCGGGACACTGCGTGATCGAGCCCATTCCGTTCGAACCGGAGCGGTTCCGCTCTGCGGCAGCGCACTACCTGCAGGGACGTCCGGGCTACGCGCCGGCGCTGATCGAAGATGTCGCGGCCTTGCTGCGCCTGGACGGCGCCGGCCGCCTGCTCGACCTCGGCTGCGGGCCGGGGCAGCTTGCAATGGCGTTCCGGCCGTTGGTGGCGGAGGCGCTTGGCATGGACCCGGAACCGGAGATGCTCGCGCTCGGCGGCCGTCTGGCCAGTGAGGCCGGGCTTGCGGTCGAGTTCCGGCAGGGAGCGTCGCACGATTTGGCCGATGGCATGGGGCCGTTCCGGTTGGTGACGATTGGGCGGGCGTTCCACTGGATGGATCGCGCCGAGACCCTGCGCAGGCTCGACAGGCTGGTCGAACCCGGCGGCGCTGTCGTGCTGTTCCGGGTGGATCACGTGGATGTTCCGGCCAATGGCTGGCGCGAGAGCT
>CAZZVB010000188.1:0-7134 GCA_964657445.1 uncultured Burkholderiaceae bacterium
CGTTGAAGATCGAGCGGTTCATGCCCTTGCACATGATGTAGGACAGGATCGCGCCCGACGCGCCGACCAGTGCGCCGGTGATGATCAGCGCGAGATTGCTGATGGTGAAGCCGATGCCCGCTGCCGCCCAGCCGGAATAGCTGTTCAGCATCGACACGACGACCGGCATGTCGGCGCCGCCGATCGGAATGATCAGCAGGAAGCCCAGCGCCAGCGCCACCAGCGCGATGAGCCAGAACAGGAATTGGCTCGTGGTCAGGCAAAAGATGATGATCAGAAGCAGCAGCACCACGCCGAGCGCGGCGTTCAACTGGTGCTGGTATTTGAAGGTGATCGGCGTCCCCTTCATCAGCGCCTGCAGTTTGGCGAAGGCGATCAGCGACCCGGTGAAGGTGATGGCGCCGATGGCCAGGCCGATCGACATCTCGATCAGGCTCTCGCCGTAGATGTGACCCGGCGAGCCGATGCCGAACGCCTCCGGCGCGTTCAGCGCCGCCGCCGCGACGAACACGGCGGCAAGGCCAACCAATGAGTGGAATGCCGCCACGAGTTGCGGCAGCGCCGTCATCTGGATGCGGCGCGACACCGTGACGCCGATGGTGCCGCCGATGGCGATGCCAAGGATGATCAGCACGTAGCTGCCACCCGACATGCCGTGCTGCAGCAACGTCGCCACGATGGCGATCGTCATGCCCGCCATGCCGAACTGATTGCCGCGGCGGGAGCTGGTGGGGTTGGACAGCCCGCGCAGGGCCAGGATGAAGAGGACGCCGGCGATCAGGTAGGCGAACGCGGTCAGGCTGGGAGACATGCCGGGCGCCCTACTTCTTGACCGGATTGCGCGGTTTGAACATCGACAGCATCCGCTGCGTGACCGTGAAGCCGCCGAAGATGTTCACGCTCGCCAGGGTCACGGCGATGAAGCCGAAGATCTTCGCGGCGATGCTGTCGCCCAGGCCCGTGGCCAGCATCGCGCCGACGATGATCACGGAGGAGATCGCGTTGGTGACGCCCATCAACGGCGAATGCAGCGCCGGCGTGACGTTCCAGACGACGTAGTAGCCGACGAAGCAGGCCATCAGGAACACGGCGAGCAGATAGACGAACGGCTCGACCGCAGCGCTGACGGGCGCGACCGCGACCGACGCTGAATCGGCCAGTTGGCGGGCATGGATTGCAAGCATCTGGGCCTGGTGGACCAGGGTGTTGGCCTCGTCGGCCACGGCATTCGGGTTCATGCGACGGCTCCGCCGGGGGGAACAGGATCAGGGGGCGTGGGGGCAGGGGGCGCGTTCTTGTAACGCTCATGCACGACCGCGCCGTGGCGGGTGAGCATCGTGCCCTGGATGATGGCGTCGTCGTCCGGCAGCTTCGGCGTCTTGGTGTCCTTGTCCCAGAAGGTGGTCAGGAAGGTCAGCAAGTTGCGGGCATACAGGCTGCTTGCGGCGACCGGAATGCGGCCGGGCCAGTTGCGGAAGCCCAGGACCTTCACGCCGTTGTCGGTGTGCGACAGCTCGCCCGGCACCGTGGCGCCGCAGTTGCCGCCGGCGTCGGCCGCGATATCGACGACGACGCTGCCCGGCTTCATGCCAGCCACCATGTCCGCCGTAATGATGACGGGCGCCTTGCCGCCGGCGACCAGCGCCGTGCAGATCACCAGGTCATTCTTGGCGACGGTCGCCTTCAGCAGCTCGGCCTGCTTGGCGCGGAACGCGTCGCTCATCGTGCGGGCGTAGGCGCCGGTTTGCCCGGCGGTCTCCTCGTCCTCGACACCGACGAAGGTCGCGCCGAGCGACTTGATCTCCTCCTTGGCGGCGGGGCGGACGTCGGTGGCGGACACGATGGCGCCGAGCCGGCGGGCGGTTGCGATCGCCTGCAGCCCGGCGACGCCGGCGCCGACGATGAACACCCGGGCCGGGGGCACGGTGCCGGCGGCGGTCATCATCATGGCAAAGCCGCGGTCGAACGCGCCGGCACCCTCGATCACGGCGCGATAGCCGGCGAGGTTCGCCTGCGATGAGAGCACGTCCATCGCCTGGGCGCGGGTGATGCGGGGCAGCAACTCCATCGCGGCCACGTCGATCCCGGCTTCCGCCAGGCTCGGCGCGATCGCCGGGTCGGCGCCGGCGTTGGCGACGCAGACCAGCAGCGTGCCCCGCTCGATCAGTGCCCGCGTCTCCGCGTTGGGAAGTTGCACGGAGAATACGACTCCGGCGCCCTTCAGCACGGCAGCGGCGTCCGGCGCGATCTCCGCTCCGGCCGCGGTGAACTCGGCGTCGCTGATCGAGGCGTGCGCACCCGCGCCCGCCTGGACCGCGACCGTCATTCCCAATGCAATCAGCTTTTTGACCGTTTCGGCCGTCGCGGCGACACGGGTTTCCGCGTCAGCCGTCTCCTTCAGCACCGCCAGGCGCATCCGCACTTCCTTGTATCTTTTGGCGGTGTGCCGCCGTGAGGCCGGGAAGATGCTGGACGACGCTCACCGACGCAAGAGCGGGTCATTACGAGCTTGGGTCGCTGACCGTCCTGTAGCCCACGCACGGGCTACAGGACCTGCCAGGCAGCGGCGCTTTACGCCTTTACGCCGTCCGAAAGCGTTGGGGGCACGCCGGCCTCGGCCAGCGCGGCCGCCTGCCGGGTGGCGAGTTCGTCTGCGTTGAATTTGGAAATCATGTCCTGGAACATGCGCGACCAGTTCAGCCGCGCCTTCAACCGCAGGAACACGCTGCCAAGGCCGACGGCGGAGCGGTCCATCAGCACGAACTCGCGCGGGGGACGCACACCGCCGCTCTGCTTCAGGCCGTCATGCACCTTTTCGGCCACGGAACGGCCGTAATCCGGGCCGCCATGCTCCTGGATCAGCCGCACACGGTCATCGAGCAGCGGCTCATAGATGAAGCGCGCCCACTGGTTCAGGATCTCCATCTTGTCGCGCGACAGATTGGTGAAGCCCCACTGCTCGTAGGCGTGGTGAGCCCGGTCCATATCCTCATCGCGGATCGCCTCGTACAGGTCGATGACGCCGCGGATGAACTTGGGGGGGAACACCCGGATGGTGCCGTAGTCGAGCAGGTTCAGGCCGTTATCCGCGCGGACCTGGTAGTTGCCGAGATGCGGGTCGCCGTGGATGACGCCGTAATTGTAGAGCGGGTGATACCAGGCGTGGAAAATCGCGGTGGCCAGCCGGTTCCGCTCGTCTTCCGACATGCCTTCGTCGAGCCGGGACTGCAGCCCGCGACCCTCCAGCCACGTCATGGTCAGCAGCCGGCCTGTCGAATGCGTCTCGATCGGCTTCGGCACGCTCACCAGTTCGTCGCCGGCCAGCATGATGCCGTAGAGGCGCATCTGCGCGGCTTCGCGGCGGTAATCGAGTTCTTCCCGCAGGCGCTCGGCCAACTCGGTGTAGATGTCGTCCGACTGGATGGCCGCTTCCATGCGCTTGTAGATCGACATGGCGAGCTTGAGCTGCTTGAGGTCGGCTTCGACCGTGCTGGCCATGTCCGGGTATTGCAGCTTGCAGGCGACGTCGGTGCCGTCCAGCAGCTTGGCCCGGTGCACCTGGCCCAGGCTGGCCGCGGCTGCGGCGTCCTGCCCGAAGCTGGCAAATTTGGACTGCCAATCCGGTCCCAGTTCGCCGGCCATGCGGCGACGGACGAAACTCCATCCCATCGGCGGCGCATTGGCCTGCAGTTGCGCCAACTCGGCGGCATACTCGGCCGGCAGCGCGTCCGGGATGGTGGACAGGAACTGCGCCACCTTCATAAGCGGGCCCTTAAGGCCGCCGAGGATCGCCTTGAGATCTTCCGCGTGGGCGCCCTGGTTGCCCTTGATGCCGAACATGCGCTGGCCAGCGAAGCGCGCGGCAATGCCGCCAACGGCGCCGGAGGTGCGCGCCATGCGGCGGACTTCGCCAAATATCGTGGACCGGTCTTCCGACATGCTCAGCCTTCCAGTTCGTCGATGAAGCCGGCGATGACGTCGAGCCCGCGGCGCCAGAAGGCCGGGTCCGACGCGTCGAGCCCAAAGGGCGCCAGCAGTTCTTTATGGCGTTTGGTGCCGCCGGCCCGCAGCATGTCCAGGTATTTCGCCTGGAAGCCAGGGTGGCCGTCCTGGAACACGCCGTAGAGCGCGTTGACCAGGCAATCCCCGAACGCATAGGCGTAAACGTAGAAGGGCGAGTGCACGAAGTGCGGCACATAGGCCCAGAACACGTCGTATTCGGGTGTGAACTCGAAGACCGGCCCAAGACTTTCCGTCTGCACCTGCCGCCAAATCGCGCCGATCCGCTCGGGCAGCAATTCGCCGCTGCGGCGCTCGTCGTGCAACAGAGTCTCGAACCGGTAGAACGCCGTCTGGCGGACCACGGTGTTCAGCATGTCCTCCACCTTGCTGGCGAGCATGATGCGGCGGCGCGCCGGGTCGGTTTCGGCATCCAGCAGGGCACGGAAGGTCAGCATCTCACCGAATACGCTGGCGGTTTCGGCCAGGGTCAGCGGCGTGCCGGATTGCAGATAGCCCTGGTCTGCCGCCAGCACCTGGTGCACGCCATGGCCGAGTTCATGCGCCAAGGTCATCACGTCGCGAGTACGGCCGTGATAGTTCAGCAGCAGATAGGGATGCGCCGACGGCACCGTTGGGTGTGCGAACGCGCCGCCCGACTTGCCCGGCCGCAGCCCGGCGTCGATCCACGGCTTATCGAAGAAGCGGCGGCCGACATCCGCCAGCTCCGGACTGAACGCGCCATAGGCCGTCAGCACCCGGTTGCGCGCCTCGTCCCAGGTGATCGCCCGGTCATCGTCGCCGGGCAGGGGGGCGTTACGGTCCCAGTGCTGCAGCTTTTCGAGCCCGAGCCACTTGGCCTTCATGGCGTAGTAGCGGTGTGACAGGCGCTGGTAGTCCGACGTGACGGCGGTGACGAGAGCGTCCACCACCTCATCCTCGACCATGTTGGACCGGTTGCGGCTGCTGCCGGGCCGGGGGTAGCGGCGCCAGGTGTCACTGATCGACTTGTCCTTGGCGAGCGTGTTGGTGATCAGCCCGAACAGTTTCACACGGTCGCCGAACGCCTTGCCGATCGCATGGCCTGCCTTCTCCCGCGTGGCGCGGTCCTGGTCCGACAGCTTGTTGAGCACGTCGCTGACGGTGAGGTCCTGGCCATCGAAAGGAATGCGCATGCCCGCGACGGTTTCGTCGAACAACCGGCTCCAGGCCTGGGCGCCGGTGACCGACTTGTCGTGCAGCAGCTTTTCGGCTTCGTCGGAGAGCTGGTGGGGGCGGAAGACGCGCAGGTCACGCAGGAACGGACGCCAGCGCGCCAGTGCCGGGTCGATAAGCTTCTGCTGCAACACCGCGTCTTCCAGACGGTTCAGTTCGAGGCTGAAGAAGATCAGGTGGGAGCTGATCTCGGTGACGCGTTCGGAGCAGGACTGCATGAACCGGCCGATCTCGCCATCCGTGCCGTCACCGCTGAACGCCAGTTGCGCAAAGGACATCACGCGGCCGAGCCGCTCCTCAATCCGCTCATAGGTGACGAGCGCCTCGGCAAGCGCCGCCCCCGATAGGCTGGCTAGCTTGCCGGCGTAGCGGTCTTTGAACGAAGCGGCCTCGGCGTCCGCCGCGTTCAGGTCGGCCGTGACCTTGGGATCGCCTATTCCGCTGTAGAGGTCAGACAGGTCCCAGGCCGGGAGATCAGACTGTGCGGCTGGCACGGACGCCAGCCCTTCGGGCAGGCAAGGTGAAGATGCGTTGATGTGGAAACAGGTCATCTTCTCCATCTAAGGTCTAGGGTCGATACGTCAAAGGGATGGCATTGCCGCAGTGCGTCAGGACATAGTGGTCCATGTCGCACGATCATCATCAGCACGCGCACCATGACCACGGCCACGGCCACGATCATGGCTCTCACGGCCATTCCCATGCTCCGTCCACGTTTGGGCGCGCGTTCGCAGTCGGGGTTGCGCTGAATGCCGCCTTGGTCGTGATGCAGGTTGGCATTGGCGCTTGGGCGCATTCGACGGCGTTGATGGCTGATGCCGTGCACAACCTGGGTGACGCGCTTGGCCTTGGCATCGCCTGGCTGGCTGCGCACCTGGCCAAGCGGCAGCCGACGGCGCGTCGGACCTATGGCTGGGGGCGGGGCAGCATCCTCGCCGCGCTGGTCAACGCCAGCGTGCTGCTGGTCGGCACGGGGGCGATCACGGTCGAGGCGGTGCAGCGCTTGGTCAACCCGGCGCCGGTTGCGGGCGTGCCGGTGATGGTGGTCGCGGCTTTGGCCATCCTGATCAATGGCGGCGTGGCGCTGCTGTTCATGCGCGGCCGCAAGACGGACATGAACATCCGCGGCGCCTTCCTGCACATGGCGGCGGATGCGGGCGTGTCGGCAGGGGTGTTGCTCGCGGCATGGCTGATCACGCTGACCGGAGCGTTGTGGCTCGATCCGCTCGCCAGCCTGGTGATTTCGGCTGTCATCGTGGCCGGAAGCTGGGGCCTGCTGCGCGATGCCACGCTGCTTGCGATGGACGCTGTTCCGCCCGGCATCGACCCGGCGGCCGTACAGGACCGGCTGCTGGCGTTGGCCGGCGTGACCGAGGTGCACGACCTGCACATCTGGGCGCTTTCGACCACGCGAACCGCGGCCACGGCGCATCTGGTGACGGCCGGAGAGGCGGCGGGGCTGGTGCCACAGGCTTGCGGGCTGCTGCGCGATGAATTCGGCATCGGCCATTGCACGTTCCAGGTGGAGACGCTCGCGCTGGCGGAGAACTGCGTGCTGCGGCCGGCGCACGTGGTTTGAGGTGGTTTCGGCATTGCGAGCAACGCGAAGCGCATGACGATTGAAGGGCGGGCTGGCTAATCCAGCCGCTTGATCAAAAAGATTCGTTCGTGGCCGGCCGGGTAGTTAGGCAGGCGGGCGAATTCGACGAAGCCGAGCTTGGGATAGAACCAGGGCGCCTGGAAGGTGAAGGTGTCGAGCCAGATGCCGATGCAGCCCAGGCGGCGCGCTTCCTGCTCGGCCAGCTCCATCACATGCCGCGCCACGCCCTGGCCTTTGGCCTCGCCGAGCGCCAGCATTTCGACAAAGAGGTGATTGTGCCAGACGTAGCCCCATAGCCCGCCAGCGATTGTTCCCGACGC
>CAZZVB010000188.1:7234-8675 GCA_964657445.1 uncultured Burkholderiaceae bacterium
GACCCGCTGAACCAATTATACCCCTGATCTTCCCAAAACCCCCCAGGATAGGTGTTCGTCACCTCGATCGCCCGGACGAACTTGGGGTTCTTGAAGCCGAGCTTGGTCGGCACCCGCACTTTCAAGGGAAAGCCGAACTGCTCCGGCAGCGGCTTGCTGCCGAAATCCACTGCCAGGATGGTCTGCGGGTGCAGGGCAGTGGCCATGTCGAGGCTGCCGTAATAGCGGTCCTCGCACTTGAAGCTGACGTAGCGGGCCCGGGTATCGGCGCCGATGCGCTGCAGGAAGGTGCGCAACGGAACGCCGCTCCAGGAGCCGATGGCGCTCCAGCCTTCGATGCAGATGTGGCGGGTGATCTGGCTTTCCTGCGGCAGCGCGCGCAGCCGCTCCAGCGTCCAGGGGGTGCGGTCGGCCACGAGGCCGGAGACTTCCAGCTTCCAATCGGCAGCGTCGATCTCCGGGGCGTCGTCCTCGGGGTAGAAGCCGTTATAGGGGAACGGGTCGGTGATCTGGCTGGCGGCGTAGGTGGGCGCGAGCTTGTTGGGGTCGAACAGCCAGGCCTGCACCCGGTCATTGAAGCGGGACATAGCGAACAGCGCCTTATCCACCGCATCATCGTCGTTGAGGTTGCAGCCGGTCAGCATCGTCAAGGCGCCCAGCGACAGGCTGCCGCGCAGCAAGCCGCGGCGTTCCAGCTTACGCAACTCCGGCGCGATCTCGGCTGCCCGCACGCGGCGGATCACGTCCGCACCTCTGCGCCGGGTGCGACGCGGCTCCGGCCGGTCACCATGCTGATCATGGTGCTCGGCACTACGGCAACCAGCGCGAGATGGACGATCACGAACAGCACCATGCCGGACATGGCCAGGAAGTGGACCCGGCGCGACGCCTCGTAGCCGCCGAGCAGGCTGGATACGGTCTGGAACTGCACCGGCTTCCACAGCGCCAGCCCAGATGCCACCAGCAACACGCCGAGCAGCAGGGCCACAAGGTAGGCAAGCCGCTGCACGGCGTTATAGCTGCCCGGCCGGTGCGTCAGCCGGAAGGCCAAAGCGGCGCGGAAATCCCGCCAGACCGATTTCGGCGAGACCGGAAACAAGGCGCGCGCAAAATGCCGGCTGGCGACGCCATAGACGATGTAGGCGAGCCCGTTCACCACCAGCAGCCACATCGCGGCGAAATGCCACGCGATCGAACCGCCGAGCCAGCCGCCCAAGGTTGCCCAGCGGGGGAAGGTGAAGCCGAAGAACGCGTTGGCATTGTAGATGCCCCACCCGCTCGAAATCATGCAGCCCATCGCGACCGCGTTGAGCCAATGCGTCAGCCGTACCGGGAACGCATGGACGGTCACGACGCCCGTTTGGGAGCGCATTGCCTGAAACCTTTCGGAAAAGGGCATTGCCCTACATGGGTGGGACGGTGCCGCCGACCCCGACGTTCA
>CAZZVB010000189.1:0-8587 GCA_964657445.1 uncultured Burkholderiaceae bacterium
CAGCGGTTGGATGCGAGGGACGCTCGGCGTTTCCCCCGCCAGCACCGCGTCCACGATGGCGCAGCACGCGACGCTGTTGGCCAGCGGCCCCACCGAATCCAGGCTGAACGAAAGCGGCAGAACGCCCGCGATCGGCACCCGGCGTGCCGTCGGCTTGTAGCCGACGACCCCGCACAACGCCGCCGGCACCCGGCACGACCCTCCGGTATCGGTGCCCAAGGCTGCAAACGCCATTCCGTCCGAAATCGACACCGCGGCGCCTGAGGAACTACCGCCGGGAATGCGCCGGGTGATGCGGTCCCACGGGCTGGCGGGCGTGCCGTAATGCGGGTTGATGCCCAGGCCGGAAAACGCGAACTCCGTCATGTTGGTGCGCCCGACCGGGATGAACCCGGCTGCCAGCATGCGCGCCACGACGGGGGCGTTCGCCTTTGCCGGCGCCGCCTTGTCCAGCACCACAGAGCCGGCCGTCGTGACCTCGCCCGCGATGTCGAACAGGTCCTTCAGGCTGACGGGAATGCCGGCATACGGCCCGGCGGCGCGGCCAAACCGGCGCAATGCGTCCGTCGCATCCGCCTGGGCGCGCGCGGCGTCGGCATGGGTCTTGATGAACACGCGCGCACCTTCGCCCGCCGGATCCGAAATACGGGCGAGGCAGTCTTCCACCAGCGCCCGGCTCGTGGTTCGGCCGGCCTCAAGCGCCGCAGCCAGTTCGGTCAGTGTCTGCATTCGGGCAGCCTGCCGTTCGGTTGACCGCCGCACAAGCCCGCGCAACGGTGCCGCGCAAGCTTAGGGAGAACACCATGTCCGACCCGATCCTGTTGACCGGGGCATCCGGCGCGCTTGGCCGGCAGTTGACCCGGCGGCTCACCGAGGCCGGCTACGCGCTGCGCCTGACCGATATCGTGCCGTTTCCCGACGCGATGCCGCAGACCGCAGCGTTCACGCAGGCCGATCTGGTGGACGGTCCGGCTATCGCGACGCTGGCCGAAGGCTGCCGCACGATCCTGCATTTCGGCGGCTGCTCGGTGGAGAAGCCGTTTGAGACGGTGCTCGGTCCCAACATCATCGGTATCCACAACATCTACGAGGCCGCCCGGCTGGCAAAGGCCCGCGTGGTGTTCGCGTCGTCCAACCACGCGATCGGCTTCCACCCTCGCGCCACTCCGCTCGATGCGGACTGCGCGCTGCGTCCAGACGGGTTCTACGGGCTGTCGAAGGCCTACGGGGAACTGATGGGCGGCGTGTACTGGGAGAAGCACGCGGTGGAGAGCGTCTGCGTCCGCATAGGCTCCTCCTTTCCGGAGCCTGTGGACGTCCGCATGCTGTCCACCTGGCTGTCCTACGCCGACCTCGCCCGGCTGATGGTCCGCTGCATCGAAGCGGAGCGCACCGGGTGCAGCATCGTCTGGGGCAACTCCGCCAACAGCGCCACCTGGTGGCGTGACGACGCGCGGGCGGAGCTGGACTGGGTGCCGCAGGACACGTCCGACATCTTTGCCGACGCGGTCGCCGGCAAGGTCACCGACGACCCGGTCGTGGAACTGCACCAGGGCGGCGGCTACTGCGCGATAGACTATACCCGGCCACGGTAAGCCGACCTCTGCTCCCTCTCCGTCCTTCACGGCAGAGGGAGCAGAAAGGTGGGTGAGGGGCTGCCTAATACAGCTTTTCCAGGTCCAGAACGTTGCGCATCTCGCTCGTTCGTCCATCCAGCCAGCACCGCAGGTTATGCGCGAAGATATCGACGATACGGCTGTTCTCTGCGGGCACCGTGCTGGCGGAATGCGGGCTGATCAGCACGTTTGGCATGTCCCAGAGCGGACTTTCCGGCGGAAGCGGTTCGGTCGCGGTGACGTCCAGCGCGGCGTAGCCGACCTGGCCGGAACGGAGCGCCTCGATCAGCGCAGGCTCGTCCACCACCAGGCCGCGGCCGATGTTCACCAGCGCTGCACCCCGGGGCAGGGCGGCCAGGGCGGCGGCGTCCACCATGCGATCGGTGAGCGGCGTGTGCGGCACGGTGATGACGAAGGCGTCGGCGCGGGCCATCGCGGCGTGCAGGTCGCTCGACGGCATCACCTCGTGGAACAGCTCGCCATGCGGCCGTTCACGCGCCGGGTCTCTCGCGACGGCAATCACGTGCATATCAAGCGCACGGGCGATCCGGGCGCAGCCGCGTGCGAGGTCGCCCGCGCCAAGGATCACCAGGGTGCGGCCGGCGATCTCCGACACGCAGCCGCGGCGCCAGTGATGCGCTCTTTGGTCGGCCTGCAACCCGGCCAGGCCGCGGAAATGCGCCAGCAGCGCCATTAATACGAATTCGGCCAAGGGCCGGGCGTGCACGCCGCGGGCGGTCGTGACCAGCAGGCCGGGCCGGTTCAGTCGCGCCACGGCCGGTCCTACGCCAGTGCTGGTGCCCTGGATCCAGACGACCTTGGTGGTGTGCGCCATGTCCTCGGGCGAAGGCACGCCCCACAGAATGTCCGCCTCCGCCAGCCGCGCTTGCCAGCGGGCTTGCAGCGCCGGGTCACGGGTGAAAGGGCCGCCATTGTGATCGCCAGGGAACTGCGGCACCGGCAGCAAATCCGGCTCGTGCACCACCACAAGCCGAGGGTCCAGCGCCGCCATCCGCAGGGCGTGCTCAGGTTCGAGCGGGGACGTAACGAATAACACGGGCATGAAGGCCCCTTGTGCAGTGGCATGAGCCGGCGTTTCGTGCACACATCGAGGCCGACATCAAGCCGACGAGGTCATCGCACATGGCGCACGCCTTCTCCGCCCCCGCCGTCCTGCGCAACAGCACGCTCGATGACCCGGCGATCCGGCAGGCGCGAATCGACCTGGCTGCGTGCTTCCGTATGGCGGCACGCCTCGGCTTGCAGGAGGGGATCTGCAACCACTTCTCCTTCGTCGTGCCGGGGCACCCGGACCTGTTCCTGGTCAACCCGTACGGCTGGGCATTTTCGGAGATCACTGCGTCGCGCCTGCTGATCTGCGACTTCGAGGGCAGCGTGGTGGCGGGTGACGGCGTTCCGGAAGCCACCGCGTTCTACATCCATGCCCGGCTGCACCTGCGTAATCCGCGGGCCGCCGCGGCCTTCCACACCCACATGCCATACGCGACCTCGCTCGCCATGCTGGAAGGCGATCCGCTGGTCTGGGCCGGGCAGACCGCGCTGAAGTTCTACGGCCGGACCGTGGTGGACGAGGACTATAACGGCCTCGCGCTGGACGGCGCCGAGGGTGATCGCATCGCCGCGGCCATGGGCGATGCCGACGTCGCATTCATGCGCAACCACGGTGTGCTGGTGATCGGACCGAACATCGCCGAAGCGTGGGACGACCTGTATTACCTCGAACGTGCGGCGCAGGCCCAATGGCTGGCGCAAAGCTCCGGCCGTCCGCTGAAGCCGGTTCCGCCTGCCATGGCGGCGGCGACGGCCCGGCAGATGCGCCTGGGCGACCGCGAGAGCGCGCGGCTGCATCTGGAAAGCGTCAAACGGGTGCTCATGGAGCAGGAACCTCAGTTCGCGAATTGAGGAATCGGCCATGACGACAGCCCCCGTGTGGGCTCCGCCGGTGGCGGCGGCTGCCCCTCGCAACTTGTGCACGGATTGCGGTGTGTCGCGCACCGCCGAGCCCAAGCGTTGTGCGGATGCGTGCCAGTTCATCAAGCCCGATTACAGCCGGATGGAAGCGCAAGTGCACGGCCGCACCCGTGACCCTGCGCGCCCGGACGAGCTGTTCTTCGGCCCGTTCCGCCGCATGGTCCGGGCCTCGCTGAAGCCCGCCCGGCCAGGCGCGCAATGGACCGGCATCGCCACCCGCATCGCCGAGCGCCTGCTGGAAACCGGCGCCGTGGACGCCGTGCTGACCATGGCGCCCGATCCTGCCGATCGCTGGCGGCCCGTCCCGGTGCTGGTGACCAAGCCGGAAGGCATGGCCGAAGTCCGCGGCATGCGCATGGGCTACGCCCCGTTGCTCGCCCTGCTGGAGCCGGCCCGGGCGCAGGGCTACACGCGGCTCGCCATCATCGGCATCCCGTGCCAGGTGTATGCGCTGCGGTCACTCGAGCAATCGCTGGGGTTTGAGCGGCTTTACGTCATCGGCACGCCCTGTTCCGACAACACGACGACCGAGAATTTCCACACCTTCCTGAACCTGCTGTCGGACGCGCCGGACACGATCACCTATCTGGAGTTCCGCGCCGACTATCACGTCGAACTTCGCTTCAGCGACGGCCGGACGAAGACCATACCGTTCCTTCAGTTGCCGATCTCGAAACTGCCGCCTGACTTCTTCCCGATGACCTGCCGAACCTGCGTCGATTACACCAACGTCCTGGCCGACATCACGGTGGGCTACATGGCCGGGCAGGGCGAGCAATGGCTGCTCGTCCGCAACGAACGCGGCGAGGAACTGGTGGCCCTGCTTGGGGACGAGCTGAAATCCGCCACGCCAGGCAGCGCGGGCAAGCGGCAGGGAGCGGTGAAAGGCTTCCTCGCCAACACCGAACGCGCCGCGGGCGGGCTGCCGCTACGCCGGATGCCGGACGCGCTGCGCCACATCGTCGGCTGGCTGATGCCGCGGGTCGGGCCGCGCGGCCTGGAGTTCGCGCGGGCGCGGGTGGAGATGAAGGCCGTGGAGACCGTGCTGCATCTACGCCGCGCTCAGCCGCGGCGGATGAAGACGATGATCCCCGCCCATGTCTGGAAGTTGGTCGAGGCGTATGGCGTCAAGCCGCAGGACGGCGAACGCTGATTGCTTGCAAACCGCCAGGCTGAAACTTATCGTTCGAATAACGACGCAGCACGTCCCGATCAACGGGCCGACGCGAAAAAGCGTTCGAAGCCGGGGAAGCCAGATGTCCGTTGCGAAGCGTCGCGCACCCATTTCATCCGCCTTGATGCTGGCGCTGCTGGCGTCCACGTCACTCAATAACACTGCCCAGGCAGCGACCCCAGCCACGGCCCTGTCGGTCGGTTCAACCGATATCGGCGGTATCGTGACCAGCGCGAACGGCGCCGAAGCCGGCGTATGGGTAATCGCGGAAACGACCGACCTGCCGACGAAATTCGCCAAGATCGTCGTCACCGACGATGCCGGCCGCTACCTGATCCCGGACCTGCCGAAGGCGCACTACAAGGTTTGGGTGCGCGGCTATGGGCTGACCGATTCTGCCCGCGTCGATGGCGAACTTGGCCGCACGATCGACCTTGCCGCCGTCGTCGCACCGAGCCCTGCGGCCGCCGCCAAATACTATCCAGGCATGTATTGGTATTCGATGCTGCAGATCCCCGGCACGGATCAGTTCCCGGGCACGGGCGAGGAAGGCAACGGCATCCCGGCCTTCATCAAGACCCAGGGCGCCTGGATCGATACGGTGAAGAACTCCTGCCAGTCATGCCACGCGCTCGGCAGCGAGAACATCCGCTCTCCTCATGTCAAGGAGCTTGGGGACTTCGCCAATTCGACCGACATGTGGACACGCCGTATCCAGTCCGGACAGGCCATGGTCGGTATGGCGGTTTCCATCGTGCGCCTTGGTCCGCAAAAGGGGCTGTCGCTGTATGCCGACTGGACGGACCGGATCGCGGCTGGGGCATTGCCTGCTTCCAAGCCGGAGCGTCCGTCTGGCCCGGAACGCAACATGGTGGTCAGCCTGTGGGATTGGGCAAAGCCCACCACCTACATGCACGACGCGATTTCCACCGATAAGCGCAACCCGACGCTGAACGCGAACGGCTATATCTACGGCTCGCCCGAGGAGTCGACCGACGATGTCCCCGTGCTCGACCCGGTCGCCAACAAGACGTGGTTCATCCATCACCCCTTCGCGCCAGGCACGCCGGGTTCGCTGGACGAGCCGATGGGAACGTCGGTGTTCTGGGGCGACAACCCGCCCTGGGATGGTCATACCAGCAACCACAACCTGATCTTTGACGAGAAGGGGTTGCTGTGGTTCGCCGCACGTGGCCGCGGCCCGGCGACCCCGGCCTACTGCCGGGCCGGGTCGGACCTGCCGTCCGCCAAGCTGGTTCCGGTCGAAAGCAACGGCCGCCAGCTTTCGGTCTATGATCCGAAGACCGGCAAATTCACGCTGATCGACACGTGCTTCGGCACTCAGCACCTGTATTTCGGCCATGACGCCGACAACACGCTGTGGACCAGTTGGGGCCCGCCGAGCGGCCCGGCGGTCGGCTGGCTGAACACCCGCAAGTTCCTCGAAACCGGTGACGCCAAGACTGCCCAGGGATGGGCGCCGATGATCGTTGACGTGCCCGGCTGGGGTAAGCGCGGACCTTACGTCGAGATCGGTCAACCGGTTGATCCGGCGAAGCAGAAGCGCGTGCTCGCCGGGTTATACGGCGTGCAGGCGAGCCCGGTGGACGACACCATCTGGGGGCAATCCATGGACACGGGGTTCTCCCGCATGGATCAGCCCAGCTATCTCGTGCACTTCATACCGGGGCCTGACCCGACCAATACGGGCCTGACCGAGATCTTCCAGCCGCCGGAAGGCGCCTTCGGCATGCGCGGAACCGACGTGGATATGCACGGCGTTGTCTGGACCGCGCTGTCGAGCGGCCAGCTTGCCAGCTTCGACCGGACCAAGTGCACAGCGCCGCTGGTTGGGCCGAATGCAGCCACCGGCAAGCAATGTGCCGAAGGCTGGACACTGTATCGCTTCCCCGGCCCGCAGTTTGCCGGGGTGGACGCAGCGGGTAGCGCAAACCACGCCTATTACGTGTGGGTCGATCGCTACAACACGCTTGGCCTTGGCGAGAACGTGCCGATGGCGATGACCAACGGCGGCGAGGCGATCAGCGCCCTGGTGGACGGCAAATTCGTGGTGTTCCACGTGCCTTATCCGGCCGGCTTCTTCACCAAGAACGTCGATGGCCGCATCGACGATCCGAATGCCGGCTGGAAAGGCCGCGGACTATGGACCACGACGGGCACGCGGACGCCGTTCCACAACGAGACTGGCAAGGGGGAACAGCCGCGCGTGTTCCACATCCAGTTCAGGCCGGATCCGCTGGCGCACTAAGCTCGTCCGGAGCTCGTGCAGGGGCTGAGGCAAGCCCCTGCCGCGAACTATGCACGGACTGAAACGCTAGTGGCTTGGGCTGACGGGGCGGACCAAGCAATGAGAGCAGGCGTGTTGACACCGGCGGCCAGGGCGGCCGCTCTGGCACTTGCCTGCGGGGTCGCGATGACGTCCCCGGGGCGCGCACAGCCCGGGCCGATCTTCCCGCCGCTCATGAACCCGCCCACGCCGGATCGCCACACCGGCAAGATGGTCTTCGCGGAGCTGGTGACTCCCGACATCGCACAGGCCCAGAGGTTCTACGGCGGCCTGTTTGGCTGGACGTTCGAGGACATCAAGCTCGGCAGCTACGACTTCGTCGAGGCCAGCGATGGCGGCCATCTGGTCGCGTCCTTGTTCAGCAGGCCGATGCCGTCCGATCACAGCCGCGGCCCGGCCTGGCTGACGTTCTTCAGCACCAAGGACGTCGATGCAGTCGCGGCGCTCGCCGCGCAGCAGGGCGCGCGGCTGTTGCACCCCGCCCATGATTTGCCGGGACTTGGGCGTGAAGCAGTCTTCGCCGACCCGCAAGGCGCCGTGTTCGCGGCGTTCACCTCAGCCAGCGGCGACCCGCCCGACGTGCTGGTGCAGCCGGGCCAGTGGATATGGAGCGCCCTTATTACGACCGACCCGGACGCCGCGGCGGCGTTCTACCAGTCGGTGTTCAACTATGACGTCTATGATCTGCCGGCGCCGCAAGATGCTCAGCATTTGACGCTCGCCGCAGACGATTTTGCCCGTGTGGGCATCAACCCGATGCCGGGCAAGCGGCCCGACGCGCACCCCTATTGGATCAACTTCCTCCGGGTTGACGACGCCGGCGTGGTGGCCGCGAAGGCGACTTCGCTCGGCGGCCAGGTGCTGCTCTCACCGCGGACGGACCGTCACGGTGCGCAAATCGCCATCCTTGCCGACCCGGCGGGCGCACCGTTCGGCGTCATGGAATGGCCGAAACAAGCACCCAAGGGAGCGGCGAAATGAAGTCGCTCCGGTTGGCGGCGCTGATGTCGCTGGTGGTGGTCGCCGGCTGCGTGGCGCCGGGCCCGGACTATGGCGGCCTGTATGGCGGCGACTATTACGGACCGTACGGCGGCTCGTATGGCGGGTTCGGCGCGGGCTACGACGTGGGCCCGTTCGCCGACTTCGGACATCGCGGCGGTCCGGGTTTCGGGCGCGGCTGGCACGGCGGCGGCGAGGGGCGCGGCGTTCCCTCGATACCCGGCGGATTCCACGGCGGTGGCGGTTTTGGCGGTGGCTTCCACGGTGGTGGAGGCTTCGGTGGAGTCCGCGGTGGCGGCGGCGGTATAGGCGGAGGCCACGGCGGTGGCTTCGGCGGCGGCCATGCGGGCGGCTTTGGCGGCGGGCGGCGCTAGCGCCTAGGGTCGGGCCGACCGCATCTTGCGCACGGTCGCATCGAACACCTTGCTGGCGTACGCGTCCTGCGTGCGCAGCCGGGTCGCGGTGTCGGCACAGTGCTGGCGGACCTTGTCCGTCAGT
>CAZZVB010000190.1:0-8542 GCA_964657445.1 uncultured Burkholderiaceae bacterium
TCCCACGCGCCCGTCGCCGCCGTGTCGCGCACCTGGTGCGGCCCGTATTCGGTCGGCCGCGGCACGAAGGCAGTGCGCAGGCCATGGCTCTGCGCCGCCTTCAGGTCGTCATTATGCGCCGCGCACAGCATCACCTCCGTGGGCTCCAGCGAGAGCAGGCGGCATGCACCGAGATAGGTTTCCGGGTCCGGCTTGTAGTGGCCGAACACCTCGGCGCCGAAGATCATGTCCCAGGCCAGCCCGTTGAACCGCGCCAGGTCGATCAAAAGCGACACGTTGCCGTTCGATAGCGGCCCGGTGATGAAGCGCCGGTGCAAACGGGCCGTGCCCGCAACCGCATCGGGCCAGGCGTGCAGGCGGTGCCAACCCATCGTCAGGTGCTCACGGTCCGCCTCGGACAGACCCTCGATCCGGTGCTGCCCCAGCAACGCGTCGAGCGAGGCGCGGTGCAGGGCATCGAGCCTGGTCCAGGGCAACTCACCCGTGCGGACCCGGTCCATCGAGGGCTTGTAGGCGCCTCGCCAGGCATCGACCAAGGCCGCCCAATCGGCCGCGACACCGCGCTCTGCTCCGAACGCGCCGAGTTCGGCGATCAGGCTTGATCGCCAGTCAACCACGGTGCCGAAGGTGTCGAACAAGATGGCGCGGATCTCGGTCATGGCGGCACAGTAGTCCGCGTCAACCTTCTGGCAACCCTCCCGCCGCTACGGTCCGGCCCATGCGGTTGAAGCTCTATCGGGCGCCTTGCATGACGGGGGCGATGGCTCGCGTACGAGCCGAATTAGGGGCCGACGCGCTCATACTCTCGACCCGCCGGGTCGCCGACGGTGTGGAGGTCACGGCCGCTCTCGAAGCCCTGGAGGATCCGCAGGCGGAACCCGAGCCGGGCCGAATTCGGCTGCTAGCCTGGCATGGCGTACCGACGGATGTGGCGGTCAAGCTCGCGACCGGGCCGCTCGATGACGCGCTCGCCCGCGTCTTGCGGTTCGGCGCGCTCGATCTTGAAGCACCGCTACTGCTGACGGGGCCGCCCGGCGCCGGCAAGACGCTGACAGTCGCGCGGCTGGCCACGCGCCTCGTGCTCGCCGGGCAAGCGCCGATGGTGATCACCGCGGATGGGCATCGCGCCGGCGGCGCCGAACAACTCGCCGCCTTCACCCGGCTGTTGGGCTTGACGCTGATCGTGGCCAGCCATCCCGCCACCTTGGCGCGGGCATTGCTGCGCCGCTCGCCGGGTGTCGCGGTGCTGATCGATGCGCCGGGCTGCGATCCCTCGCTGGCCAGCCAACGGGAGGAAGTGGCGGCACTCGCCTCGACCGCCGGCGCACAAACCGCGCTGGTGCTGCCAGCGGGGCTGGACGCCGCGGAGGCAGCCGACCTCGCGGGCGGGTTCGCGGCGGCTGGGGCCAGCCAACTCGTCGCAACCCGGCTGGACATGGCGCGCAGGTTCGGCGGCGTGCTGGCCGCAGCGGCCAGCGGCCTTGTCATGACCGAAGCCGGCATCGGCCCGGGCGCCGCGGACGGGCTGACGCCGATGACGCCGGCTCTGCTCGCGGCACGGATGGCCGAGCGTAGTGCATTGGAGAGACGAACATGAGCCTTGCCCCGACGCGTGTTTCATCCCGGCCGAGATTGCTGGCCATAGCATCGGGCAAGGGCGGCGTCGGCAAGACCTGGCTCGCGGTGACGCTGTCCCGCGCGCTGGTGCTGGCCGGCCGCAGCGTGCTGCTGTTTGACGGTGACCTGGGCCTCGCGAATGTGGACATCCAGCTCGGCCTGATGCCGCAGCACGATCTTATGGGCGTCATCGCCGGGCGGCGCAGCCTTGGCGAAAGCGTCACCCGACACGAAGCGGGCGGGTTTGGGGTGCTGGCTGGCCGGTCCGGCACCGGGATAGCGGCCCTGCAGAACCCGGCGGTGATCGATCGGATCCTCACGGGCCTCGCATCCGAGTGCACGGTCAGCGACGTCGTGCTCGACCTCGGGGCCGGGCTGGACCTCGCGGTGCGCCGCATGGCGGCCGCGGCCGACACCCTGCTCGTGGTCGCCACCGACGAGCCCACCAGCCTGACCGACGCCTACGCCGTGCTGAAGCTCGCCGAGGCCGACCAGCCCGGCGGCGACGTGCGGATCGTGATCAACCAGGCGCGGACCCGCGCAGGCGGGGAACGCACCTACGCGACCCTCGCGCAAGCGAGCGCCACCTTCCTGCGCCGCAAGCCGCCGCTGGCGGGGATCATCCGGCGGGACGAACACGTCCCGGACACCATCCGGCGCCAAACCCTGCTGCAGATCCGCCATCCGAACACGGCCGCGGTGCAGGACGTCGAGAGCCTCGCGAGCGATCTGCTCCGCTAGCCGCTCACTGCGTTCCGCTTGCGCGGCCGCGCCCGACGCCCTTATGTCCCTCCGCGCGGCCATGAGGAGATCGCATGCGGTTGATACGCGCTGGCCGCGACATGCGGGTCGATTTCTTCCGCGGTCTGGCGCTTTGGTGGATCTTCACCGACCACATCCCGGACAATTGGATCGCTCAGTTCAGCCTGCGCAACGTCGCGCTCTGCGACTCGGCAGAAGTCTTCGTCTTGCTGGCCGGCTACGGCGCCGGCCTGGCTTACGGACGGTCGATGGACCGCAACGGCTGGATCTACGCGGCGTCGGACACGCTGAAACGGGCGTGGACCCTATACATCGCCCATATCTTCCTATTCGTCGTATTCGCAGCCCAGGTATCCTACTCGGCCACTTCGCTGGACAGGGTCGATTACCTGGACGAAATCCACCTCGATGTGCTCGGCGAGGAGCCTTATCGCGCCATGCTGGAAGCGCTGCTGCTGCACTTCCAGCCCGCCTACCTCGACATCCTGCCCATGTATGTCGCGCTGCTCGTGTTGTTCGCCGTCGTGATGCCGCTGCTGCGCTGGCCGCACATCCTGGCGCTGCTCTCCTTCACGCTCTACGCAACCGCGCGTATTGCCGAGTTGAACATCCCGTCCTGGACCGGCGGCGGCTGGTATTTCAACCCGCTGACCTGGCAGTTGCTGTTCATGCTGGGCGCCATCATGGCCTATGCGCCGGCGGACCGACCGACGCGGCAAGTCCGCGTCACAGTTGATGTGCTGTCCGGCGTTGTGATCGCCTTCGGCGTCGTCATGCAGTTTGTGGTCTGGACGCATCCGGAGCTTACGGCGCGCATGCTGCCACCGGCCATCAGCCACGTGCTGCTGTCGGTGGACAAGGGCGGCCTGCACCCGTTCCGGCTGGTGTCGATCCTGTCCTACGCGTGGGCGGTGTCCCGTCTCGTCCCCGCCGGCGCAGCATGGGTGTCGTCACGCTGGGCCGCGCCGTTCGTCCTGTGCGGTCAACACTCCTTGCCCGTGTTCTGCGTCGGCATCTTCCTGTCGTTCCTCGGGCGGCTGATACTCGAGGAAACCGGCGGTTGGTGGGTGCAGGCCATCGTCAACGTCGCTGGCGCCGGCCTGCTCGTTGCCGTTGGCGCGCTGGCGGCCTACTATCGGGAGAAGGGCCGCCCGAGCCCGCAACGGCTTGCCGGGGGGGTTACGCCCTGATACGGACTCCCTTCGTGAATCATTACATATCGGCACTCAAACAAACCCTTATGTCCGCGGCGCTCGGTTCCTGCTTCATGGCCAGCAGCCATGCCGCGGACCGTTGCGCGTCGCCTGAGGATATCACGGCCAACGCAGCCCCTTTGCCGCACGTGGCGACGGTCCTGAAACCAGGCGGTAAGCTGGATGTGCTGACCGTCGGCTCCGCGACCGTGTTCAGCCCGAACGAGAGCCTGCAACCCGGCACTGTAACCGGTCAGGCCCTGGGCCTCGGCACTGGCCCCCGTGTCGGGGAACTGCCGATGCCGTCCGATGCGGCGTTTCCCCTGCAAATGGCCAAGGATCTCCAGGACAAGTATCCCGGGCTGACCGTCAAGGTCGTCGTCAGGGGCGGTCGCGGTATGACGGCCACCGAGATGCTCGACATCCTCCACCAGGAGTTGCAGACCCACCACTACCAACTCGTGATCTGGCAGACCGGTACGGTTGAGGCCGTGCGCAACGTGCCATCGGGTGCGTTCTTCCAAACCCTCACGGAAGGCGCCACCGCCGTCGCGGATGCGGGCGCTGATCTCGTTCTGGTCGATCCTCAATTCAGCCGCTTCCTGCACGCCAATGCCGATCTGGACCCGTATATGCTGACTATGCAGCAAATCGCGGCCCAGCCCGGGGCGATCCTGTTTCACCGGTTCAGCCTGATGCAGAGTTGGGCGAACGAAGGCCAAATCGACCTGGAACGGACGCCGAAGGGCCAGCGGCTTAAAACGGTCGAATTGCTCCACGCCTGCCTAGGCGCCAGCCTGGCGCACCTCGTGACCACCTCGGCGGAGATGCAGCCCTAACACACGCACGAAAAATAAACGTGCGTTTTACCCCGGCGCCCGGTTTCGGGCGTGCCGGCCGCAACTTCGGGCCGCCCGCAACTGTTGTCGATGGATGGTTGTCGATTACGAGGGGAGGACAGGTGAAATGGCACGGACACAGCCACAGAACGATCGCCCGCTCGACCGCTGGCTCCAGGTTTCGCTTGCCGAGCGCTATGCGAAGCCGGTGCAGGAACCTTTGCCCGACGAAATCCGCATGCTGCTGCTGCAGCGCGCCACCGGCTAACCCAGGCGAACCTGGCGAGGCTTGATCTCCATCGCAGGCCGGCAGAGGCTGCTGGCGGAGGCAGGCGTGAAGCCCACAATCATCGCAATCGCCGCACTACTCGGCTTTTCGGTAACGGGCAGTGGCACCCGTGCCGCATCCCATCCTGCCGAGGAAGCGGATCACGGCATGGTGGTCACATCCCAGCATTTGGCATCGGAGGCCGGCGCGGACATCCTGCGGGCGGGTGGCAACGCCATTGATGCGGCCGTGGCCGTTGGGTACGCACAAGCTGTCACCAATGCCTGCTGCGGCAACATCGGCGGCGGCGGCTTCATGACGCTGCATCTTGCGACCGGCAAGGACAGCTTCATCAATTTCCGTGAAACTGCACCGGCAGCCGCCACGCGGACCATGTACTTGGACGGGGCCGGCAACCCGGTCCCCGGCGCGAGCCTCTACGGCTATCTGGCCGTGGCCGTTCCCGGCACGGTTCTCGGCCTCGACACCGCTCTGCGCGAATACGGCACGATGAGCCGCGCCCAGGTCATGGCGCCGGCGATTAAGATGGCCCGCGATGGCTTCGTGCTGATCCGCGCCGATACCGACATCATCGATGCCCGCGCGAGCAGACTGAAGGCCGATCCGGAAGCAGCCCGGATTTTCTTCCGGCCGGACGGCACTGCGCTCCAGCCGGGCGACCGGTTGGTGCAGGCCGATCTTGCGAACACCCTGCAGGCAATCGCGGAGGGGGGACCTGACGCATTCTATAAAGGCGAACCGGCGCGGGCCGTGGCCGCGGCGTCCAAAGCGCACGGCGGCATCCTCACAGCACAGGATTTCGCGGCCTACACCGTGACCGAAAGCGCGCCCATCGAGTGCAGCTACCGCGGCTTCCGGTTCCAGTCGGCGCCGCCGCCATCCTCGGGCGGCGCAACCTTGTGCGAAATCCTCAACATCCTGGCAGGTTACGACATGCCGGCGCTCGGCTTCCATTCCGCCCAAGCAGTGCACCTGATGGCCGAGGCGATGCGCCACGCGTACATGGATCGCAACACCTATCTCGGTGACCCGGCGTTCATCACAAACCCGCTCGACCGCCTGCTGAGCGCGTCATACGCGGCCGACATACGCAGCCGGATCGATCCGGACCGTGCCACCCCATCCAGTTCGGTCAAGCCAGGATCGCCGCCGCACGAACAGACCGAGACCACTCACTCCTCGATCGTTGACGCACGAGGGAACGCCGTCTCGGTCACATACACGATCAACGGCACATTCGGCGCGGGTGTGATCGCGCCGGGCACCGGGTTCCTGCTGAACGACGAAATGGACGATTTCACCATCAAGCCCGGAGTGCCGAACCTTTTCCACCTGGTGCAAGGCGAAGCCAACACGATCGCGCCGGGGAAGCGTCCACTTTCCTCCATGGCGCCGACGCTGGTCACCAAGGACGGCAAGATCGCGATGGTCCTCGGCAGCCCCGGCGGCTCCCGCATCATCACCATCACCCTCGAAACCGCGCTCAACATGATCGACTACGGCATGCAGCCACAGGAAGCGGTGGACGCGCCCCGGGTGCACCACCAATGGCTGCCAGACACGCTCTACGTCGAGCGGTTCGCGCTGTCGCCGGATACGCAAAAGATCCTGCAGGGCATGGGGTACACCATCACCGAGCAGACATCGTGGGGCGCTGCGGAGATTGTGACCCTCCCGGCGGCCGTCCAATCCGGCGCGACCGCCTCCTCCGGCAATGACTCGACATTCGGCGGCGCCATGCGGCCGGGCTACATCTACGGCGCCAACGACAACCGCCGGCCCGCGGGCGCCGCAGTCGGCGAGTAGCGTCTCGGCGCTCGATACGGCATCTGAGGCCACCGAGACGAACTATGGTCCGCAATGAAGGCGCATCCTACGCCGTGATGGTCCAACAAACGCGGTGCCTATTCGTCAGTGTCATGCCTGCCGCCAGTGTTGGCGCAGACATCCGGTTTGCAGACGGCCTTAACGCGCCCCGTATCCCGGCGCATTTGGCCGTGCTGACACGTGCGACCTGCTTCGCCCCGTGAGGAATGGGGAGAGGGAGAGACGCCGGTCTAAACACGCTTTAGTCCGCGCCGGTTGACGCCGGAACCAAGGTTGGCTTCCACGGGCCGGCGGTGTTCTGCGAAACGACTTTCAGTGTTGAGCGCTTGGCTTTGCGTGGTGATGGCTTGGCCGGCCGGGGCTTGGGCTCCGACGTTGTGGTCGTCTGGTCGGCAGGAGTGCCGCTGGTGCGGAATCGCGCAGTCAGGCGGACCAGGTTAGCCGTATCCTGCGCCAGGGCATGGCTTGCCGCCGTGCTCTGCTCAACCATGGCTGCGTTCTGCTGCGTGACCTGATCCATCTGGTTGATGGCCGTGTTCACCTCGGCCAGACCAGCCGCCTGTTCTTGCGCCGAGGCCGCGATGTCGGCGATGGCGGCCGTGACCTCGCTGACCTGGGATGCGATGCGGTTCAATGCCTCGCCGGTTTCGCCGACCAGCGTGACGCCGGCTTCGACCTGCTGGGCGGATGCGCTGATCAGGACCTTGATGTCCTTGGCGGCCTGCGCCGAGCGCTGCGCCAATGCACGCACCTCGGATGCCACCACCGCGAACCCCCGGCCGGCGTCGCCAGCCCGCGCCGCCTCGACCCCGGCATTAAGCGCCAGCAGGTTGGTTTGGAAAGCAATCTCATCGATGACGCCGATGATCTGACCGATTTGGCGGGACGATTGCTCAATGCTGCCCATGGCGGCGATGGCCTTCAGCACGACGCCAGCAGACTGCTCGGCGCCCTCCTTCGTGCGGGACACGACCGTGCGCGCCTGCCGTGTGCTTTCCGCCGTTTTGGCGACAGTGGCGGTGATTTCATCCAGCGCGGCGGCCGTTTCCTCCAGGCTTGCGGCTTGTTGCTCAGTGCGGCGGCTGAGATCGTCAGAGGCGGCCTGGATTTCGTCCGTGCTCACCCGGATTGCGCCCGCATTGCCGGCGATGCCTCGGATGAGATCCTCAAGCTGGCCGAGCGCATCGTTGAAGTTCCCTCGCAGCACCTCGTACTCCGCAGACAAGCCTTCGTGCAGGCGGCATGACAGGTCTCCCTTGGCGAGGCTTGCCAACCCGGCCCCGATCGCTGCGACGACGGCGCGCTGGGTGTCGGCGGCGGCCGTAAGCTGATCGTTCGTCCGTTGCCGTGCCTGCTCGGCTACGGCGCGCTGCTCGGCCGCCTGTGTCTCGAGCGCGCGGGCGGCGTCCGATGCGCGAGCGGCCTCCGCGAGATGCGCCGTGCTCGAGGCAAACAAGATATTAATGCGGTGCGTCAGCCCGATCAGCGCCGCCGCCTCGGCCACCAGGATGACGGCATGCAGCACGACCCGGCCGAATTGGGCGCCATCGGGAAAGACCAGCGCAGGCAAAAGGAAATTCAGTGCGAGGTGGTGAACCGCAGTCGTGGCCGTACCTGCCAGCACGACGTCCCGGTCGCAGTAAGCCGCCAGCATCGCCAGTTCAGCGAAGTAGGCCATGTGCAGGTCGATTTGCCACTCGCTGCCCGCACTCGCCGCTACGATCAGCGACACGCCCGCCATCAGCGCCACCGCGATGACCAGACGGGTGGATTGGCTGGCGGGACTGAACCACCAGATCAGCGTGGCGCCTGACGCCAGCGCGAAACCGACCAAACCAGGCTGCAGCCAGGCATTGCCCGCCGCGTAGGCCGCCACCGATCCAAACGGCGCCTGCAGCCAGATGAGCAGCAGCAACACCCGGCTGACGGCAGCGCGCAACGGGGCGAGTTCGCTGGCCACGCCAAACTCCGGGTTCAAGTCGCTACGCATCCGCCAAGCACCTTTGGATCAAGCA
>CAZZVB010000191.1:0-8510 GCA_964657445.1 uncultured Burkholderiaceae bacterium
CGTGAATGGCTCCAAGGTCACCAACCCTCGTGAGCTTGCCGTGGATGTGGCAGCTGTGAAGCCGGGAGAGACGGCCAAGATTACGTTCCTGCGCAACGGCGACAGCAAGGACGTGTCCGTCACCGTCGCGGCTTTGCCGGCTGACAACCAGGAGGCGTCGGCGTCTGGCCAGCCGCAGCAAGGTATTGGGCTGGCGCTTGCCGCGATCTCCCCGGACGTGAGGGACCAGCTCAATCTGCCCGCCCACACGCGCGGTGCGGTGGTGGCGCAAGTCGCACCCGGCTCCCCGGCGGAGCAGGCCGGCCTGCAGCCAGGTGACGTCGTCATCGGCGTTGGCGACAAGGCGGTATCGTCACCGAGCGAGGCTGTCTCGGCGATCCATGCCGCTACATCGGGCGGCAAGGCGACGGCTTTGCGGATCATGCGTGACGGGAACACGGTCTTTGTCGCGGTCACCCCGGCGAACAACAACTCGTCCGACAACGGCTGATACGCCGCCGCCGGTATCGAACCCGCCTCCGCAACCCAGTGGAGGCGGGTATCGTTCAGGCGGCCGAGAGTGCCCGCAGCGGGCTCGTGGCCGGGGCCTCCGGCGGAACGAAGACCCGTTCGGCCCCTGGGTCGCGCAGCATGTAACCGCGGCCCCAAACTGTGCCGATGAGGTTGTCCGCGCCGGCCATCGCGAGTTTCTTGCGAAGTTTGCAGATGAAGACGTCGATGATCTTCACCTCCGGCTCATCCATCCCGCCGTAGAGGTGGTTGAGGAACGCCTCCTTCGTCAGGACCATGCCTTTGCGCAGCACCAGCAATTCCAGGATCGCGTATTCTTTGCCCGTCAGATGCACCGGCAAGCCGGCGACCAGGACTTCCCGGCTATCGAGGTTCAGAAGCATCGGGCCGACCCGCAAGGTTGGCTGGCAGTAACCCTTGCTGCGGCGGATCACGGCGTGAACCCGCGCTCGCAATTCAGCTTGGTTGAACGGCTTGGTGATGAAGTCGTCAGCGCCGGCCCCGAAGCCCTTCACCTTGATCTCCGTGCCCGTCGTCGCCGACAGGATCACCACCGGCGTCGTCATGCGAGCGGCGCGCATGCGGCGAAGGACCTCGAAGCCCTCGATATCCGGCAAGGCTAGATCGAGAACGATGATGTCGTAGTCGTAGTGCCGGGCAAGCTCCAGGGCTTCCTCGCCCGTGTCCGCCGTGTCCACGATCACGCCGCCTAACTTCAACACGAGCAATATCCCCCGCGCCGCGGTGATATCGTCCTCGACGAGCAGAACACGCATGGGTTGCACTCCATTGCTTTTGCAACGCAGGGTTTACCACTCATACGTGTGTATTGCTACGGTTTTTTCATCTCGGGCGTGCATTAAAGCGACTTTACGGCCCCGAATGTTCCGCGCGGAAAGCAATCGCCGCGAAACGTTTCATAATGAACACCATGAGCGTTAATTGAAACGATCTTCACTCATGTCTCGCCTCCTCCAAGCCGATGCAGCGCTCGCTGGCATCGCTCCCGCCGGTGTGTGCGGCCAGGTCACGGGGATCACGGGACTGACGATCGAGGTGTCGGGTCTCGGTGGGCTTGCCGCGGTCGGCGATCGCCTGACGGTCGCCTCGAGGGACGGCCGAAGCGTGCCGGCCGAAATCGTAGGATTTCGCAACGGCCGCATGCGCGCCATGCCCTATGGCGGAACCGAAGCCATCGGCGCCGGCCACCCCGTCCACGCCGGCCTGAGGGCCGATGGCGGAACGGCGCTGGCGCCCTCGGATGGCTGGCTCGGCCGAGTGATCGATCCGCTCGGCCAGCCGCTGGATGGCCGAGGGGCGTTGCCGCGCGGCCCTGAGCCCCGGCCGTTGCGAACCGATCCGCCGGAGGCCGCCTTGCGGGCGCGGCTGGGAGAGCGGATCGACCTGGGCGTCACCGCGCTGAACCTGTTCACCACCTGCCGCGAGGGACAACGGCTCGGCCTGTTCGCCGGGTCGGGCGTCGGCAAATCCACCTTGCTGGCCATGCTCGCGCGGCAGTGCGACTGCGACGTCATCGTGCTGGCGCTGGTGGGCGAACGAGGCCGCGAACTGCGGGAGTTCCTGGAGGACGACCTTGGCGCCGAAGGGCTGGCGCGCTCGGTGGTCGTCACCGCCACCTCCGACGCGTCACCGCTGTTGCGGCGCGAAGCCGGCTACGCCGCGATGACGGTGGCCGAGCATTTTCGCGACCAGGGCCGGTCGGTGCTGCTGCTGATGGATTCCGTGACCCGGTTCTGCCTCGCCCTGCGCGAGATCGGGCTGGCGGCCGGCGAGCCGCCGGCGACGCGCGGCTATCCGCCCAGCGTGTTCGCCGAATTGCCCCGGTTGCTGGAGCGCGCAGGGCCGGGACTCGAACGGCCCGGCGGAACCGGCTCCATAACGGCGATCTTCACCGTCCTGGTCGAAGGCGATGACCAGACGGAGCCGGTGGCGGACGCGGTCCGCGGGATCCTGGACGGCCATGTCGTGCTCGACCGCAGGATCGGGGAGGCCGGGCGCTACCCGGCGATCGACGTGCTGCGGTCCTTGTCGCGCACCGTGCCGGGGTGCCTGCAGCCGTCGGAGGCAGCGCTGATCCGCCGGGCGCGTGGCGTGCTGGCGACCTACGCCGACGTGGCAGACCTAGTCCGGCTCGGCGCCTACAAGCCCGGGAGTGACCCGGCGATCGATGAAGCCGTGGCACTCGCACCGCGGATTGAGCGGGCGCTGCACCAGGGCCGCGCCGACGCCAGCAGCCTCACAGGCAGTTTTGCCGCCCTTGCCCTCGCCATGGAGCCCTCTTCCGATGCGTGACGCTTTAGAAACCGTGCTGCGCATCCGCCGCGTGACGCTGGACGACGCAAAGCGGGCGCTGGCCGCGACGCTTCGCGCCGAAGAGGCCGCGCAGATTGAGGCGAGCAAGCAGGAGGCGGCGATTGCGATCGAGGCCGATATCGCGTCGGACCTTGGCGGCGACGACTCCTTCGTCGAGGCGTTCGCCGCCTGGCTGCCAGGCGGTCGAGCCCGGGCGGCTGCGGCGCGCGCGGCGCATGAGCAAGCGCAGTCGGAGGTCGCAAAGGCGCGGGCAGCGCTGACGGCTGCACGCGCCGCGGCTGAAGCCGCCAGCAACTTGCTGGACCGCCAGGCCGCATTGCGCCAGGCCGAGGCGGCCGGGCACGCGCAGGCGGAACAGGACGACGCGGCCTTGCGTCGCAGGCCGCCAGAGGACTAACCGCGCACGCTGCCGGCGGTGATATCCGGCACCCGCAAAGCTGACGTGTGGCTTTCCGCCAGATTTGGCCGACAAGCCTTGTGGACAGAAATCATCGGCATATTCCACTCGACGGAGCGGGAGTGGAGGCTTCTTTGAGCTCAACCGAAAATGCCTTGCCCGTTGCCCTCGTCACCGGCTCCACCTCGGGCATCGGCGCCGCGATAGTTCGCCGGCTGTCCAACGAGGGCTATGCAGTGGTCCTCCACTCGCGCAACTCCGCCGAAGCGGGGCATGCGTTAGCCGCCGAACTCGGGGACCTCGCGACTTACATCCAGGCCGATCTGGCCGATGATGCCGACAGGATCAGGCTCGTGCGGCAGGCTGTAGCCCGGTGGGGCCGGCTTGATGCTCTCGTGAACAACGCCGGTATCAGCCGGGTTATCCCCCATGGCGATCTTATGGCGGCATCACCGGCCATTTGGCAGGAGCTATACGAAGTCAACGTGGTGGCCCCGTTCCGCCTCGTCGCGGAAGCGGAACAGGCGTTGCGCGCCGCGGCCAAACGCGGCCGCCCGGCGTGTGTCGTCAACGTCAGCTCACATGCGGGCGTTCGCCCCAAAGGCGCGTCGATCCCCTACGCCGCCTCGAAGGCGGCGTTGAATCATGTCACCCGTCTGCTCGCCGTCTCGCTTGCGCCCGATATACGGGTGAATGCCGTTGCCCCTGGCCTGGTGGACACGCCGATGACGGCGGATTGGACCGCGGCCCAACAACTTTGGCGCGACCGTTCGCCCATGCGCCGGGCCGCCAGCCCGGAGGACATCGCTCAGGCTGTCGCTATGCTGATGGCGTCGGATTACCTCACCGGCGAGATTTTGCTGTCCGACGGGGGCCTGAACCTCACGTAGCGCCGCGGTTTCATGAGTGCCGATTGAGCCTGCGCCAACCGAAAACGATCCGGCCTCAGGCCCGGCGCCACTGGAGCGCCGGTGTTGTCACCCCTGCCTGTGCGGTCAGTCGAGACACCGCGGCCAGCCATACAAGTTGCGGCGGCAGAACCATCAGCACCCATAGCGGCTTCCACACCGGGGCCGCGGCTAGGAACAACGCGCAACATGCTGCGCCCCAGGCTGCGAAGCCCCACTCCACCAGCGTCACGGCGACGGCAGACATGCCGCTGCGGTTGGCAAGTTGATAAAGGTGGCTTCGGTGCGCCTCGGTCAGCCTGTCGCCCGCCATGAAGCGGCGCACGAGCGTGTAGGCGACGTCGAACAGGATGCCGGCAAGCAGCATCGGCACCAGGGCGATCGATAGTTCGACCGTTTCGAAGCGCCCGGCGGCGATGGCGAGTATGGCCAGCAGGAAGCCGCAGAACTGGCTGCCGACATCGCCCATGAAGATGCGCGCCCTGGGGAAATTGAACGGCAGAAACCCGGCGATCCCCGCCAGCAGGATCAGCGACGCAAAGTAGATGAACCAGGCGCCAAGCCAGGCGCCCATTGCCGCCAGCGCGATGCAGGCGATCGCCGAAACGCCCGACGCCAGCCCGTTCAGGCCGTCCATGAAGTTCATCGCGTTGGTCGCGATGACGATCCAGGCCAGGGTGATGACGGGCCCGAGCCAGCCGAGTTGCACCGTCCCGAAGCCAGGCACGCGGATGAACGGCAGGCTCAACCCGCCCCAGACCGCCAGCATCGCGGCAGCGATTTGGGCGATCAGCTTCACCGAGGCGGGCCAATACAGCCGGTCATCGAGGAAGGCCACGATCGCGATGCCGAGCGCTGCCAGCATCACGGCACGGAAATACGGGTCGGCGATCCGGCTGAATTCGGCATAGCGGTAAAGCACGGCGGTCCCCACCAGGAACGCCAGCGCGATACCGACACCACCGCCCTTCGGCGTCGGCCGGGTATGGCTGCTGCGCTCACCCGGCACATCGATGGTGCCGATCTTGGTCATGCCCCACACCGTTGCGGCCGACAGCAGGGCCAGGCAGACGCAAAACGCGATGTGGGTGGCGATGGCGGCGGCGGTCACGGGCACTCCGGAGCGGCGGACCCGAGGGGGACTGACCCGCGCGGTTGTCATGCGCTATAGGGGGGGCGGAATGGCCTCGCAACGCTCCGCCCTTCGTATCCTGACGAACGTGGCGCTCGACGGGGCGCTCGCCGCGGTGGCTGCCGTGGTCGCGCGCTATGTGGCAGACCCCCGTGGCGGGCTGCTCCACCCGCTATGGTTCCTGGCCGGCGGCGCGATCACGCTGCTGGTGGGCGGGCTGCCCTTCCGGCTTTCGCAGCAATATTGGCGCTTTTCCGGGATCGAGGACCTGGTGGGCGTCGCGGGCGGCAGCATCGTCAGCGCGCTCCTGTTCGCGCTGCTGTGGCACACGACCGGCTATCCGCTGCCGACGGTCACCTTTCCCATCGTGCACGCGATGACACTGATGGGCTTCCTCGGCGCGCCGCGCGTATTCTACCGCCTGTCCCGCCTGCGCGTGCGCAACCGGCAGCGACTCGTGCAGACGGTGCTGCTGGTGGGCGCCGGGGAGGGGGCGGACAGCTTCCTGCGGGCGCTGGCCGGCGAGCGCCAGCCGGAGTTGCGGGTGATCGGTCTGCTTTCATTGGGCAAGAACCAGACGGGTCGCCGCATGCAGGGCCGCCCGATCCTCGGCGGCGTGTCCGAATTGCGCCGCATCCTGGAGCGCCTGCGCGAACGCGACCGGCTGCCGGATGCGCTGGTCGTGACGGAGCCGAAGCTCGCCGGGTCACGCATGGCCTATCTGCTGGAGGAAGCGCAGCGGCAGGACATTCCCGTGCGCCATGCGCCGCGGCCGACGGACCTGCGGGAGGCGGGCGGCGGCATCGAGCTGAAGCCCGTCGTGCTTGAGGATTTGCTGAACCGCCCGCAAGTGCGCCTCGACCGTGACGGGCTGGAGCGGCTGGTCCGTGGCCGCCGGGTGCTGGTGACGGGGGCTGGCGGCACGATCGGGTCGGAACTGGCCCGCCAGGTCGCAGGCCTCGGCCCGGCCAAGCTGACCTTGCTGGACAATGGCGAGTTCGCGCTATGGCAGATCGACGTCGAGTTAGGCGAGACGCACCCAGGCGTCGCACGGCAGGCGGTGATCGCCGATGTGCGCGACGAGGCGCGGATTGGCGAGGTGTTCGCCGCCGCCCGGCCGGAGCTGGTGTTCCACGCCGCCGCGCTGAAGCATGTCCCGATGGTGGAGGCTAACCCCGCCGAAGGCTTGCTCACCAACGCCGGCGGCACGCGCATCGTGGTGGACGCGGCCGCTGCCTGCGGTGCGGCGGCCACGGTGCTGATCTCCACCGACAAGGCTGTGAACCCGAGCAGCCTGATGGGCGCCAGCAAGCGCCTGGCGGAGATGTATTGCCAGGCGCTGGACGACGAGGCGCGCCAGCAAGACGGCATGCGGTGCGTGACGGTGCGGTTCGGCAACGTTCTTGGCTCGACCGGCAGCGTGGTGCCGCTGTTCCGCCGCCAACTGGCCCGCGGCGGCCCGCTGACGGTGACCCACCCGGAGATGCAGCGCTACTTCATGACGGTGCGCGAGGCCGTCGGGCTGGTGCTGCAAGCCACCGTCGTCGGCATGGGCGACAGCGCCACGTTCAAGGAAGGCGGGATCTTCGTGCTCGATATGGGCAAGCCGGTGAAAATCCTGGACCTGGCGCGTCAGATGATCCGCTTGGCGGGCCTGCGCCCCGATGCCGACGTGCCGATCCAGTTCACCGGCCTGCGCCCCGGCGAGAAGCTGTTCGAGGAGCTGTTCCACGGCGAAGAGCCGCCCGTGCCGACCGGCCATCCCGGCCTGCTGATGGCCGCGCCGCGCACCGCTGACGCCGCCGCGGTGCGCCGTGCGATCGCGGGCGTTTCAGACGCCTGCCGGGGCGGGCAGGTGGGCGTCGCGCTGCGCCTGCTCGGCGACATGGTGCCGGAATTCGATCACAACGCCGGGTCGCAAGCATCCGGCTCGCATACGACAGAACCCGTCAGGAGCCCCGCGTGATCCCATTCCTCGACCTCAAGGCGCAGCAGGCACGGATCGAACCGGAGCTGCGCCGGCGGTTGGAGGCGGTGCTCGGGCACTGCCAATTCATTCTCGGTCCGGAGGTGAAGGAGCTGGAGGACCGGCTGGCCGGTTACTGCGGCGCCGCGCATTGCGTGAGCGTCAGCTCCGGCACGGACGCGCTGCAGATCGCCATGATGGCGGAAGGGATTGGACGCGGCGACGCGGTGTTCCTGCCGGCCTTCACCTACACCGCGACGGCGGAAGTGCCGCTGGTGCTGGGCGCCGTGCCGGTGTTCGTGGACGTGGACCCGGCCACCTTCCAGATCGACCCGGCGCATCTGGCCACCCGCGTGGCGGAGGTGCGGGCGGCCGGCAAGCTGCGCCCTCGCGCCGTGGTGGGCGTCGATCTGTTCGGCCAGCCGGCGGATTGGCCGGCCTTGCGCGCGGTGGCGCGGGCTGAAGATCTGTTCACGCTGGACGACTGCGCGCAAAGCTTCGGCGCCACCCTGGCCGGACGGAAGCTCGGGCGCGAGGCGGACGCTACGGCGGTGAGCTTCTTCCCGTCCAAGCCGCTCGGCGGCTACGGCGATGGCGGCGCGTTGCTGACCGACTCGGCCGAGCGCGCGGCGCTTTATCGGTCGTTGCGGACGCACGGCGAGGGCACGACCCGCTACGAGGTGCTGCGAACCGGCATGAACGGCCGGCTGGACACGTTGCAGGCGGCCGTGCTGCTGGCCAAGCTGGACGTGTTCGATGCGGAACTGGCAGAGCGCGAGCGGGTGGCAAGGATCTACGACCGCCGGCTCGGTAATCTGCTGACCATTCCAGCCCGCGTGCCCGACTCGGCCAGCGCCTGGGCGGTTTATGCGGTGCTGCTGCCGGATGGCGCCAGGCGGGACCGCTTGCAGGCGTCGCTGCGGGAGGCCGGCGTGCCGAGTGCGATCTACTACCCGCGCGCCCTGCATCACCAGCCCGCCTATGCCGGCAGCCACGACGGTTCGGCGTTGCCCGTCTCGGAGGATTTGGCGACGCGCATCATGGCCCTGCCCATCCACCCGGACCTGAGCGACGCCGATGCGGAGCAAGTGTGCAACGCGGTGGCGGCGGCGCTGGGCTGAGGAACCGCGGCGGACACGGCTCGTTCAACCTGAATGAGCGACAGTCAGAATGCTTCGGACGATCCGACCCCGCAGCCGGGAACCGGTCCAGCCGACTCCGACCATGCCGAGCACGGCATCCCGCCGGAGATCCACGATGCGG
>CAZZVB010000192.1:0-8485 GCA_964657445.1 uncultured Burkholderiaceae bacterium
ACCGTCGGCACGCCGACGCAGTTGCCGTAGCCGCCGACGCCGCGCACCACGCCGTCCACGACGCGTTTGGTCGCCGGGTGGTCCGGGCTGCCGAAGCGTAGCGCGTTGAGGTTGGCCACCGGCCGCGCGCCCATGGTGAACACGTCGCGCAGGATGCCCCCCACGCCGGTCGCGGCACCCTGGTATGGCTCGATGAAGCTCGGGTGGTTGTGCGACTCCATCTTGAAGATGGCCGCCAAACCCTCGCCGATATCGACCACGCCGGCGTTCTCGCCGGGGCCGTGGATCACCCAGGGCGCCTTGGTCGGCAACTGCTTCAGCCACACGCGGGACGATTTATACGAACAATGCTCCGACCACATGACGGAGAAGATGCCGAGTTCGGTCAGGCTGGGTGTGCGGCCCATGATGGTCAGCACCCGCCCGTATTCGGCGACGCTCAGCCCGAACTCGCGCGCCAGGCTCTCATCCACCGCTCTCATGCCGCCAAGGCCTCGACCAGCCCGGCGAACAGCGGCGCGCCGTCGGTGCCGCCCATGATCGGATCCACCAGATCCTCCGGGTGGGGCATCAATCCGAGCACGCGGCCGTTGGCGCTCAGCACGCCGGCGATGTTGCGGGCGGAGCCGTTGGGGTTGGCCTCCTCCGTCGCCTCGCCAGTTGGCGTAACGTAGCGGAAGGCAACCCGGTCCTCGCCCTCCAGCCGGTCCAACGTCGCCGTATCCGCGGTATAGTTGCCATCGCCATGCGCCATCGGAGCGCGGAACACCTCGCCCTTTTGGTAATGCCGCGTGAAAGCGGTGCCGGCTCGTTCGACCCGTAGATGGCAGTCATGTGATAGGAAGCGGAGGGCCGCGTTGCGCAACAGCGCGCCGGGCAGCAACTGCGCCTCGGTCAGAATTTGGAAGCCGTTGCAGATGCCGAGCACATGCCCGCCCGCATCGGCAAAGGCGCGAATAGCCGGCATGACCGGGGAATGCGCCGCCATCGCGCCACACCGCAGGTAGTCGCCATGCGAGAAGCCACCCGGCAGGATCAGCAGGTCGAGTCCGTCCGGCAATTCGGTCTCCCGGTGCCACAGCATCGCCGGCCGCTGGCCCGTGGCCCGGTTCAGCGCGATGGCTACGTCACGCTCGCGGTTCGTGCCGGGGAAGATGACGATGGCAGACTTCACGGGCCGGGCTCCTCCGGGTGGGCACGAGACGATCTAGCACAAGCTCGCCGTGTTTGCAGGGCAACCCCGGCACCTGTCCTTGGTTAGGAGCGCTCGATCCAAAGCAAGGACCATTCAATGGCCACAGCATCTGACCACACGACCGGCAACGATCCCATTGAAGGCATCGATCCTGGTGGCGCGCGTCCGACAAAGCCCGGTAACCCCGACAAAGGCGGCCCAGCCAAGCCGGAGAACGTGCGCAAGGAGCAGACGATCGTCAGCGGCGATCAGAACAACCCGGCAAACCAGCGGGCCAGATAACCCGCAGCCGCGTGCGCGTAACGAGTGCGGGTGAAAGCCGACCCGCATTCGGACTAGCCTAGATCGACGCGAAAGCTTTCGATGACCGTGTTTGCCAGCAGCTTGCCCGCCATCGCTTCGGCGGCTGCCTTGGCACGGGCCGGGTCGGTTTCGGCTAGGTCCAGCTCAATCACTTTGCCAGCCCGCACCTCACCCACCCCAGCGAACCCCAAATTGCCCAGCGCATGCCCGATCGCGCGGCCCTGCGGGTCCAGCACGCCGTCTTTCAGCATCACCGTGACCCGTACCTTCACTGCATCGCCTCCGGCCCTTTCAAATCGCGTGACCCGGCTTCGGGCAGGATGCCCAGCCGCCGGGCGACCTCCTGGTAGCCTTCCTCGACCCTGCCGAGATCGCGGCGGAAGCGATCCTTGTCCATCTTCTCGTTCGTCTTGCTATCCCACAGCCGGCAATTATCAGGGCTGATCTCGTCAGCCAGGACGATGCGCATGTCCTCGTCCTCCCAAAGCCGGCCATACTCGAGCTTGAAGTCCACCAGGGTGATTCCGACGCCCAGGAACAACCCGGTGAGGAAGTCGTTCACCCGCAACGTGAGGGCCACCATGTCGTCCATGTCGGCGGTGTTGGCCCAGCCGAACGCGGTGATATGCTCTTCCGCGACCATCGGGTCGTTCAGGGCCTCGTTCTTATAATAGTACTCGATAATCGAGCGCGGCAGCCGGGTGCCTTCCGGAATGCCAAGCCGCGTGGAGAGCGACCCGGCGGCCACGTTGCGCACCACGACTTGCAGCGGGATGATCTCCACCTCACGGATCAGCTGCTCGCGCATGTTCAGCCGGCGCACGAAATGCGTCGGCACGCCGATCTCGCCCAAACGGACCATCAGGTATTCGCTGATGCGGTTGTTGAGCACGCCTTTGCCGGTGATGATGCCTTTCTTGGCGCCATTCTCCGAGCTGGCATCGTCCTTGAAATACTGGACCAAGGTGCCGGGTTCCGGTCCCTCGAACAGCACCTTTGCCTTGCCCTCAAAGAGCTGGCGGCGGCGGGCCATGTCCTAAAATCCTCGCGTCATGCCCGCCCTATAGCAGCCGCCCGTCCCACTCGCCACAGCCGGGGTCAAGCCAGGCCGACCGCCGCGAACGCAGTGTCTCCGGCCCGGCCGGGTGCGAACTGCCAAACTGCCAGGCCTGAGGCCGG
Organism: uncultured Burkholderiaceae bacterium; assembly: GCA_964657445.1. Classification (GTDB taxonomy): domain Bacteria; phylum Pseudomonadota; class Alphaproteobacteria; order Acetobacterales; family Acetobacteraceae; genus LMUY01. The sequence goes on from CAZZVB010000192.1 coordinate 2,678, forward strand.
GACGCCCACCATCGACGCGCACACCGTGCCGAACGCGGCGGCTGGCAACACGCTCAACGCGGCCTCGCGAGGCCCCTCCTCATCGGCCAACAGCGCAGGCCAGGGGGTCCAATCCGGCGGCTCCGGCACGGCGGCCGCGCGAAACCGGGGCAAATGGCGAGCGACGCGGGGGCTTCCCATGTCGTCCGGATCGTGAGCCGTGACCATGTGCAGCCCCGGCAGCAGCTGCGTCGCTTGCAGTCGCCCCTCCTCGTCATTGCGCACGAACCAGACAGACTCGCGGTCAGCCACGACAAGGTTGAAGCTACGGTAGGCTTCGCAGTCCAGCGACCGTATGGCCTTTGCCGCTGCACCGGCTGTGGAGTGGTCGAGCGCCAGCAGCGGCAAGTCGCCCCGGCTGAGCTTGCCGTCGGCCGGTCCCAGGCTGCCGGGCCGGTTCAACACCGCCGCCACCACGCCGGCTTGGTTGATGCCCATCCAGGTGCCGCCTCCGAGCCGGTCGCGCCCGGCGACGATGCCAGGGCGGTCTGGCCAATGACGCGCAGGCGCGTCCCACGAACGGTCGAGCCGCTCGTCACGGTTGGCGGCGATGAGAAGCGGCCAGGCATGACCTGGCCGCTGTAGCGTGATCAGAGTGCACACGAGGCAAGAAATGGCCCAGTGTGCAGGGCGTTACCAGCCGCGATGATAGCGGTGCCACTCTTCCCAGTGGCGATGCCGTTCCCACTCGCGATGGCGCCACTCGCGGGCGCGCCAATCCTCGCGATTGCCGCCGTAGTAGTATTGCACCGGCTGCACCAGCGATGCCGCGGGCGCCACAATCAACTCGGCAGGCGCGGCAGAGGCGGAGGAAACAACGCCCGCACCGACCAGGCCGGCGAGGGCAGTCAGGGTCAACAGGGTCTTACGCATTGGGGACCTCCTTTCGATCCATGCTCACCCTGATGACTGACCATGGCTGCATCGCGCTCGGATTGAGCCGGGATTTGGGCATGTGATCGTAAGAAGGCCGCCGTTAAACGCGACCACGGCATGATCGAGGTGACGCCCGACCCCGACAGCAAGCGTTTGATGATGGTCAACGTCATCCTGGTCGGCGCACCGGGTGCGGGGGATCGCTCCGGCCCCGCATTCGCTGCGCGGATACGGGCTAAGATTGGAATACCCGGGCAAAGACGTGGTCCACGGCCCGTAGGTGCATCGTGGAATCCATTGCGGCGTCGATTGCCGCCGGGGTGATACGGCCGGCGACCTCGGGGTCGGCCAGCAGGTTTTCGCGGAAACCCTGGGCACCTGGCTTGCCAAGGTTCTCCCATGTCGCCATCGCGTTGCGCTGCACGATTCGGTAGGCGTCCTCCCGCAGGATGCCCGCCCGGGTGAGCGCCAGCAGCACCTCCCCGCTATGCACGACGCCGCCCAGGCTGAGCAGGTTGGCCTCCATCCGGTCCGGGTGGACCACCAGCTTTTCCATCATCCCGGCCAGCCGCATCAGCGCGAAGTCCAGCGCCAGAGTGGCATCGGGGCCGATCACCCGTTCCACGCTGCTGTGGCTTATGTCGCGCTCATGCCAGAGCGCCACATTCTCCAGCGCCGGCACTGCCGCCGCCCGTACGATGCGGGCGAGCCCCGTGAGGTTCTCGCTCAGCACCGGGTTGCGCTTGTGGGGCATGGCGCTGCTGCCCTTCTGCCCGGCGTGGAAGAATTCCTCCGCCTCGCGCACTTCGCTGCGCTGCAGATGGCGCACTTCGGTGGCCAGCCGTTCCACCCCGCTGGCAATCACGGCCAGCGTGCAAAAGAACTGGGCGTGGCGGTCGCGCGCGATCACCTGGGTCGATACCGGCTCCACCCGCAGGCCGAGCACGCGGGCAACGTGTTCCTCCACCTTTGGATCGAGATGCGCGTACGTCCCGACAGCGCCCGAGATCGCGCAAACCGCCACCTCGGCGCGTGCCGCCTCCAGCCGGACGCGGTTGCGCGCAAACTCGGCGTAGTGCCCGGCCAGCTTCAGCCCGAACGAGGTCGGCTCGGCGTGGATGCCGTGGCTGCGGCCGATGGTCAGCGTGTGCTTGTGCTCGTACGCCCGGCGCTTCAAGGCGGCCAGCACCTTATCGATGTCAGCCAGCAGCAAGTCGGCGGCTTGCGTGAGTTGCAGCGACAGGCAGGTATCCAGCACGTCGCTGCTGGTCATGCCCTGATGCACGAAGCGGCTCTCAGGCCCCACGCGTTCCGCCAGCCAGGTCAGGAACGCGATCACGTCGTGCCGTGTCTCGGCCTCGATCTCGTCGATGCGGTCGATGTCGGCTTGGCTCATTGCGGCCAGCATCGGCTCGCCCTTCGTCCGGATCGCAATTGCAGCGTCGGTTGGTATCGCGCCCACCTGGGCCATGCCGTCGGCCGCGGCGGCCTCTATGGCGAACCAGAGGCGATAGCGGTTTTCCGCCGCCCAGATGGCGGCCATCTCGGGGCGGGTGTAACGCGGGACCATGCACGGCATCCTTCAGGCGGGCTCTATGCCCGATATCATACCGCAACTCGTCGCTCTGGCGCAGGTGCTGTTCATCGACCTGGTTCTTGCCGGCGACAACGCCGTCGTCGTCGGCATGGCCGTCGCGGGCCTGCCATCCAAGCAGAAACGGCTGGCGATCCTCGGCGGGATCGCCGGCGCGGCCGTGATCCGGATCGGACTGGCCCTGGTAGCGCTCGAACTGCTCGCCATCGTCGGGCTGATGCTGGCGGGCGGCGTGCTGCTGCTCTGGGTGTGCTGGCGCATGTATCGGGAGCTGCGCCCGCACGCGCGCCATGCCGGCGCGAAGGCCGCGGCCAAAACCCTGCCAGCGGCGATGCTGCAGATCCTGCTGGCCGATCTCTCCATGAGCCTGGACAACGTGCTGGCGGTCGCCGGGGCCGCGCGCGGCCATATCGGCGTGCTGATCGCCGGGTTGGCCGTGTCGGTCGTGATGATGGCCGTCGCAGCCACACTCATCGCCAAGCTGCTTGAGCGGTATCGCTGGCTCGCCTGGGCTGGTTTGCTGATCGTCCTGTTCGTCGCCCTCAAGCTGATCTGGGAAGGCGGCCAAGACGTGCTTGTGCACCTGCCAGCCTAACCGAGCGCATAGGTGTTTGCCGCTCCAACGCGTGAAGGCTACGCTCAGAAGTAATAAGAGGGAGCGATACCAATGCATCCAGAAACCATGGCGGTCCACGCCGGCTGGCGGCGCGATGAGAGCACGGGCGCCGTTGCGGTGCCGATCTATCAAACGACGGCGTTCCAATTCGACAGCTCCGACCACGCGGCGAACCTGTTCGCGCTGAAGGAACTGGGCAACATCTACACCCGCATCATGAACCCCACGTCGGACGCGCTGGAAAAGCGGGTGGCAGCGATGGAGGGCGGGGCAGGCGCGCTGGCGGTGTCGTCCGGCCAGGCGGCGAGCACTTTGGCGGTGATGAACCTGGCCAAGGCGGGCGACAACATCGTGTCGTCCACCGACCTGTATGGCGGCACATGGAATTTGTTCGCCAACACCATGAAAGACATGGGCATCGAGGTCCGCTTCGTGGACCCGGCGGATCCCCAGGCCTTCGTTCACGCGACCGACGAGCGCACCCGGGCCTGGTATGCCGAGACGCTGCCCAATCCGAAGCTCCGCGTCTTCCCGATCGCGGAAGTCGCGGCTCTGGGCAAGCCGATGGGTATTCCGCTGATCATGGACAACACGGCGGCGCCGATGCTGGTGCGGCCGTTCGACCATGGCGCGGCGGTGATCGTGTATTCGGCCACCAAATACCTGGGCGGACACGGCACCGCGATTGCAGGCATGATCGTCGATGGCGGCAACTTCGACTGGGCGGCCCATCCGCACCGCCAGCCCGGCCTCAATACGCCCGACCCGTCCTATCACGGCGCGGTCTGGAGCGAGGCAGCCAAGCCGCTCGGCCCGATCGCCTACATCCTGAAAGCGCGGGTGACGCTGCTGCGCGACCTCGGCCCGGCCATCAGCCCGTTCAACGCCTTCCTGGTGCTGCAAGGCATGGAAACGCTGCCGCTGCGCATGAAGCGCCACTGCGAGACGGCGCTGGTGGTGGCGGACTGGCTGTCCAAGCGGCCCGAAGTCGCCCGCGTGATCCATCCGGCGCACATGCACGGCCATGACGCCGAACTCGTGCGCAAATACCTGCCGAACGGCATGGGCGGGCTGATGGGCTTCGAACTGCACGGCGGCGCTGCTGCCGGCCGCCGCTTCATCGACGCGCTGCAACTGTTCTACCATGTCGCCAACATTGGCGACGCCCGCTCGCTGGCCATCCACCCGGCCAGCACCACGCACTCGCAACTGGCGGAGGGCGACCAGGAAAAAAGCGGCGTGTCGCCGGGCTACGTGCGCCTGTCGATCGGCCTCGAGCATCCCGACGATTTGCTGGCGGACCTGGATCAGGCTCTGCAGGCGTCCAGCTTGAAGGTCGCGGCGGAGTAAGCTCCCCCCGCATATGCGAGCGGATGCGGGAGCAGCCGGCCTAGCTGGACCAGTGCGCGAAGCAGGCCACGATGATCACGATCGTGCCCAGGCCGAGGTTGGCGTGGATCAGCTTGCGGATGGATGCGGCCGCGTCGGCGTTGGGCGCGGCGCGGAACCGCTTGTAGGGCCCGAACACGATGACGAGGAAGATCACCGCCATCACCAGGCCCAGCAACTGCATCACGTTGACCGGCCAGGGCAGGTTGGCGAAACCGCCATAGACGCCGCCTACCATCCCCCAGCCGCTCACCAGCACAAGCGGCATGGCAATCCACACAATCGCGAAGAAGCGGCGGAACGCCTCGCCGTGCAGTGTCATCCGCTCGGCGGGCTGCAGCACGGACAGGCTCGGCCGCAGCACCAGCAGCGCGTAGGCCATCCCGCCCACCCAGGCCGTCATGGCCAGGACGTGCACCGCGAGCACCAGACTCCACAGCGTCATGCCGTCATTTCCTTCACCCGATCCATCAATGCCTGCATCTCCGCCGCAGCGACCGTTTTCGGCGCGGCCTCGATCACGCCCAGTCCCTTGGCGAAGGCCTGGGCGAAGCCCAAACGGTTGCCGAGCGTCGTCTTCAGCGTCGTATGGCCGGACTGTTCCACCGCGGCAAGCGCTTGCAGCCGCTGCTTGGACGCGGTCGGTGCGCGGTTAACCACGAGCGCGGCCGTGCGCCGTTCCGACTTCGCCAGCGCCATCGTTCCCTCGGCGGCCCAGAGGTCCGGCGCCGATGGCTGCACCGGCACCAGCACCAAGTGCGCCACGCGGATAGCGCGCCGCGCGTCGGTGTCGAGGTGGGGCGGGCTGTCCACCAACAACAGGTCATAGTCGCGCTGCAGCCGGTCCAGCTCACCGGCAAGCCGCCATCCGGACACTTCGGAGAAGGCGATGCCCGCCAGGCCAGGATGACATTGCCGCAATCCATGCCATCGCGACAGGCTACGTTGCGGATCGATATCGAGTAGGGCTACTCGATGTGACCCCGCGAACGCAGCCGCGAGGTTTGCTGCCAGCATGGTCTTGCCCGCTCCCCCCTTCTGCTGCGCAATCGTGATCACGAGCGACATCCGGCGACTCCTATTGCGGCGGCCGCACAATGCCGGATGAATTGCTGCGGTGCGATAGCGAAGCCTCCTGGGAGCTTGTTCTGAAAAACGTGTCCCTGTTAGCTGCCATCCGCATAGGGTTTTGGCCGATCACGCATTGCCTGGATCAAAGCCAAGCGCTGCCGGAACCAGGGCCGCGAGCAGATGTCGCTCCACTCCCTTCACCACCCGCTGCAAGATACGCTCA
>CAZZVB010000193.1:0-8380 GCA_964657445.1 uncultured Burkholderiaceae bacterium
GCACTGCACCCGGTGAAGAGAAAACCGGAGACTAACAGCGTATGCACGACATCCGCGCCATTCGCGACGATCCGGCGGCGTTTGACGCCGCCATGGCGCGCCGTCGCCTGCCACCGATCGCGGAGGATGTGGTGGCGTTGGATGCACAGCGCCGCGCTGCACTGACGACGCTCGGTGAACGCCAGGCGCACCGGAACGCACTCACCAAGCAAGTGGGGCAACTCCGCCGCACAGGGGGCGACGCGACTGCCCTGGAAACTGAGGCGGCGTCGTTGCGTGACGAGATGGCGGCGCTGGAGGGTTCTGCCGCGGCCTTGCAGGCCGACATCGACGCCCGTTTGTCTGGACTGCCAAACGTGCTTGATGCCGAGGTGCCAGACGGCGCCGACGAAACCGCCAACGTCGAGCAGAAGCAGGTCGGCGACCCGGCCGCGCTTGCATCTGCGAAACAGCATTTCGAACTGGGCGAAGCGCTCGGCCAGATGGATTTTGGCGTGGCGGCGAAGCTTGCCGGGTCACGCTTCACTGTGCTGCGCGGGCCGCTCGCGCGGCTGGAACGTGCGCTGGGCCAGTGGATGATCGACCTGCATGTGGCCGAGCACGGCTACGAGGAAACCGCGGTCCCGCTGCTGGTCAATGACGCAACGGCTTACGGCTCCAACCAGTTGCCGAAGTTCGTGGAGGACATGTTCCGCACCACAGACGGCCGCTGGCTGATCCCGACCGCCGAGGTTCCGTTGACCAACATGGTCGCCGGCGAGATCGTGCCCGAGGCGCGGTTGCCGCTGCGCATGGTTGCGCTGACCGATTGCTTCCGCTCGGAAGCAGGTTCTGCCGGCCGCGACACCCGCGGCATGCTGCGCCAGCATCAATTTCGCAAGGTGGAACTGGTGTCGATCACCCGCCCGCAGGATAGCGAGGCGGAGCATGAGCGCATGACCCGGTGCGCCGAGACGGTGCTGGAGCGCCTGGGCCTGTCGTATCGCCGCATGCTGCTTTGCGCTGGGGATACCGGGTTCGGCGCCGCGAAGACGTTCGATTTGGAGGTGTGGCTGCCGGGGCAGGGGATGTGGCGCGAGATCAGCTCCTGCTCCAACACGCGCGCTTTTCAGGCCCGGCGCATGAACGCCCGCTATCGCCCGGCCGAAGGAAAGGTGGAGTTCGTGCACTCCCTCAATGGCTCCGGCGTCGCGGTCGGTCGGGCGTTGATTGCGGTTATGGAGACATATCAGCAGGCCGATGGATCGATTACCGTCCCGGAGATGCTGCGGCCGTATATGGCGGGTTTGGCGCGGATCGGGCGCTGATCCGTCGATGATCGTCACCTGCCTGTTCGTGCAGGCTTTGATGATGTAATAGCCTTTCACATGGCGTTCTCCCGCGACAGCTACCACCATGGCAATCTGCGTGAGGCGCTGGTCGAAGCTGCGCGGCGATTGATCGCGGAACGTGGGCTGGGTGGGTTCGCCTTTGCCGAGCTGGCGCGGGCCGCGGGCGTTAGCCCGGCCGCCCCCTACCGGCATTTCCGCGACCGCGGCGCCCTGGTGACGGAGTTGGCGCTGCGTGGCTTCGAACGTTTGCGCCAGGACTTGCAGGCCGCCTGGAACGATGGCCGCCCAGACCCGGCTGCCGCGATCGAGCGGTGCGGGCGGGCCTACCTGGCCTTCGCGCGCTCCGATCCCGCTAGCTACGCAGTCATGTTCGATGGCGTTCCTGGCGAGACCGACCCGGCCTTACGCTCCGCGGCCGATGCCGCCTTTGCTATCGTGCGAAAGGCGGCCGAAGCAGCCTGCCTTAGCGCTCCTGCCAAGGGTCGTCCGCCGGCGCTGATGGTGGCGTTGCATGTCTGGACGCTATGCCACGGCACGGCCGCCCTGTTCACCGGGCCGCCCTCGCCGGGCCGCCGGCCGCTGCCAATGACGCCGGAGGATCTGCTGGAAGCCGGTTTGCTGGTCTATCTGCGGTCACTCGGGCTAGGAAGATAACAATTCCGTGAGCGGCTTTACGAACGTCAGGCTCGGGAGCATGTATGTGAATGTGATTAACATTCACCGGAGCCGCCTTCCCATGAACTATGCAGCCTCGCGTTTCGAGGGTTTGCCGCGACCCGTCTGGATCGCCGCGATCGTCCTCGGCTTTTGGTTCTGGTGGCCCGTCGGGCTGGCAGTCCTGATCTACCGCCTTTCCACCAAGCGTTACGGCCGCGCCCGCTTCGGAAACGGCAGCACCGGCCAGTGGCAGTTCCCCGACGTGATGGGCCGCCACGCTCGCGGCTTCTCCTATGCGCCGCCATCCGGCAACCAGGCCTTTGACCAGTATCGGTCAGAGACGCTGCGCCGCCTCGAGGACGAGCAGAAGGAGTTCGTCGAATACCTCGACCGTCTGCGCCAGGCGCGTGACCGGCAGGAGTTTGAGCAGTTCATGGCCGAGCGCCGCCAGCGCCCGGTGCCCACGACCGAGCCGGCCAACAGCTAATCGGCTTACCAAATGGCCGGGGCAGGGCGAGCAGCCTTGCCCCGGCCGAACTGCGTCCATAGACAGGCGCTGAACAGCAACGGGTATCGCTGTCGTGTCACGTCTCACTATGCTGGCCGCATGCTTGGCGCTTTCCGCCTGCAGCCCCGATTATTCCGCCAACACTTACAGTAGCACCGCCGTCCAACAAGCCAACAAGGTGGACCAGGGTGTCGTCGTCGGGCGCCGCGCCGTTGGCGTCACCCCGACCGGGACCACTGGCGCCGTGACGGGCGCCGCCGCCGGCGGGATCGCTGGGTCACAGGTCGGCAATGGCGTGACGACGGCATTCGGCGCGCTAGGTGGAAGCCTGGTCGGCGGACTGGTCGGCACGGCGGTCGAGAAATCCTCCGGCGAGACCAAGGCGTTCGAATACGTAGTGCGCAAGCCGAACGGAGAGCTTCTTTCGGTGACGCAACAGGATACAGCGCCACTCGAAATCGGGCAGAACGTCCTGGTTATATCTGGCAGCCAGGCCCGTATCGTGCCCGACTACACTGTCAAGCTAGACCCGGCGCCGCCTCAGCTGAAAACCGAAGTCGCGCCACCGCCGCCACCCGTCACCGCAGTGCCGCTGGCCGCCCCGGACGCTCCAGCAATCCCGTAGCCCGCATTCGCTTTGCGTATAGGGCTACCACAGCAATCATGGAGCGGCCGTGATCGCAGTCGGCATCAGCGGGTCATCGATGACTGGCTTGCCGGCGATGTGCTGGTAGGTGCCGTAGATCAGCATGCCCGTCGGGATGTCCTTCCAGACCGTGCTGACGGAGCGGTAGTTGTTGCTGCCGAAGCCTTCACGGTAATGGCTGATCTTAAGCGCGTGGTAGGCTTTGCCTAGGATCTCGATATCTTCGACGCCGTCGTTGCGAACCAGATCATGCCATTGCAGGCCCGGCAGCAGGACGGTGTCGAACCCGGCGACCGTTCCGCTGGGGGCGTGGATCACGGTGTCCAACGCTTTGCGCCCGTTGTCGGCGCCGCCCCAACTCGTCAGCCAGATGGCATACCAGCCCTTCACCGCGTCGCCACCAATCCGCATCAGGCACAGGTCAGGGTAGTTCGGATCGACGCCGTCATAGTCGAACGCGGCACCCCCTTGCGTCACCACCCGGGCGCCGGCGGCCGGGCAATTTCGCGGGACTTCATGCCCATCGGTTGGGTGGACATTGCCGCCGAGGATCATCGGCGGGTAGTGCGCCGCCGCGCTCTGCACCTCCGGCGGCAACGGCGGCGAAGACCCGGCGGCTGCGCAACCGGACAGCGTCAGCGCTATCAACCACGTCCAGTCTGCACGCATGTCTCTACTTCTTCGTATCGTTCGCTGGCACCGGGTCGATGACGGTGTTGATCGTCTCACGGACGGCGGTCACGCGCACGTTCGGGGCAAGTTCGATTTCGACTTCGTTGCTGCCTTCCTTGACGCGCTGCACGACCCCGACCAGGCCGCCGCCGGTGACGACCTTGTCGCCGCGGCGGAGGGCGGCCAGACGGGCCTTCAGCTTCTTCTGGGCGGTCTGCTGCGGGCGGATGAGCAGGAAGTAGAACACCCCGAAGATGAGCACGATGGGGAGGAATTGGCCGTATTGCGCCAGTGCGCCGCTGAGGTCCTGGGCATGGGCCGGGGTGATGAACATAAGGGGGTCCGGGTTGCGGTGATTGGCGGCGGACCATAGTTTCCCCCCGCCTCGCGTCAACCTCTCGCCAATCAAGGCCGTTTCCGTGGACTCCAGCCTCGCCCCGCTGCTCGCCCGTATTGCCGATGCGCTGGAACGGCTGGCACCGCCACTGCCAACGCCGGCCTCGCTGCAGGCAGCGGACGCTTTCATCTGGCACCCCGCCGGCGCGCGTCTGCAGCCGGTGCCGCGGGTGTCGCACGTCAAGATCGGCCTGCTGCAGGGCGTGGCGCCGCAGCGGGACCGGCTGCTGGAGAACACGCTGCGCTTTGCCGCCGGGTTACCGGCCAACAACGCCATGCTGTGGGGCGCGCGCGGCATGGGCAAGTCTTCGCTGGTGAAGGCGGCGCATGCCGAAGCGCTGGCCCGCCACCCCGGCAGCCTCGCGCTCATCGAAATCGCGCGGGAGGACATCGTCAGTCTGCCCGAATTGCTGAACATCCTGCGCCAGCAGACCCGCCGTTGCCTGGTGTTCTGCGACGATTTGTCATTCGAGCGCGAGGATGCCGACTACAAGGCGCTGAAATCCGTGCTCGACGGCGGCATCGAAGGCCGGCCGTCCACCGTGCTGTTCTATGCCACCTCCAACCGCCGCCACCTGATGCCGCGCGACATGATCGAGAACGAGCGTGGCAGCGCCATCAATCCCGGCGAGGCGGTGGAGGAGAAAGTGTCGCTATCCGACCGGTTCGGGCTGTGGATCGGGTTTCACAATTGCGACCAGCCGACCTATCTCGCAATGGTGGAGGGCTACGCACGAGACCTCGACCTACCCATCCAGGCAGAAGCGTTGCGGGCCGAAGCTGTGGCATGGTCCGCCGGGCGAGGCGGCCGGTCGGGTCGCGTCGCATGGCAGTTCATCCAGGACCTGGCCGGACGGCTAGGCATCACCGAGAAGGAGCCAGCATGAGCGTCGCAACCAGCCAAGTCCCCGGTGTGTATCGCCGCCGGATTGGCGACATTCTCGTCACGGCATTGAGTGACGGGCACATCGTCCTCCCGCCAGAGGTCTTCCAAGGCATCACGCCGGAGGAGATCGAGCAGGTGATGCGGGCCGGAGGACGGCGGCCGCCGTTCACCACCTCCATCAACGCGTATCTGCTGCAATGGAGCGGTCACACTGTTCTCGTGGATGCCGGCACCGGCAATCTCATGGGCCCGGCGGCCGGCAAACTGGCGCCCAACTTGGCAGCGGCCGGCGTTGCGGTCGAGGACGTCAGTGCCGTGCTCATGACGCACCTGCACATCGATCACGCGGGCGGTTTGGTCAACGACGCGGGGGAGGCGGTTTACCCAAACGCCGAGATCGTTGTGTCCGAGACGGAGATCGCGTTCTGGCAGGATGACGCCGCCATGGCCGCGACGCCGGAAGCACTCCGGTCCGCCTTTGACGTGGCGCGCAAGACCACTGCGCCCTACGCCAACCGCACCCGGCGGTTCACCAGCGGTGAAGTGCTGCCCGGGATCGAGGTGGTTGCGTTGCCTGGCCACACACCGGGCCACACCGGCTACCACATCACGAGCGGCGGCGAGTCGTTGCTAATCTGGGGCGATGTCGTGCACCGTCCGGTCCTGCAGGCCGCTCGGCCGGACGTTACGCTGGCGTTTGACAACAACCCGCCGAAAGCCGCCGAAACTCGCCGCAACATACTCGCCAAGGCAGCCGACGAGGACCTTCTGGTGACGGGCATGCACATGTCCTTCCCCGGCTTCGCCCGCATCGCCCGTTCAGGCGAAGCCTACGCCGTTCAGCCGGACGTCTGGGCGGAACTGTCGTAAGACCGTTATTGCGAGCAGCCGCTTTGACGTCATGAGGCGGCGGCTCGCAATGATCGCTACTTACCCAAATGTTTGTCGAAGAACGCGGCGATCTCCTCGAACGCCTCGCGGCTTTCCGGCGCTGTGTCGTCGCGCGTGTAGTAGGCGTGCGACTGGCCTTCGAACACTTGCAGCGCGGCATCGACCCCGGCTTCGCGTAGCTTTCGGTGCGCACGGACGGTGTTGCTCAGCAGCAGGTCGCGCGTGCCGGTGGTGAGGATCGCGGGCGGGAAGCCGTGGAAGTCGCCCATCAGCGGCGACAGCATCGGGTCCGCCAGATCGTGCCCCTGCGCGTAGAAACGCGCCGCGGCGTCGCAGAACCCGGTCGGCGAGACGAGCACGTTATCCACCATCGCGTTCGTCTGGAACGAGTCGCCCACCCCCGTCAGGTCCGACATCGGCGTGCCGGGTGCGATCGCGGCTGGCAGCGGCAGGCCGTCCGCCTTGGCGCGCAGTACCATCTCCAGAGTCAGTGCGCCGCCGGCCGAACTGCCGAAGATCGCCATATCATGCGGGTCGGCCATCTTGGTCGCAGCCTTCCAGACCGTCATCGCATCGTCGAGCGCCGCCGGGTAATAAGCCTCGGGCGGCATCCGGTAGTTTACCGAAATGACCTTGTAATGCCCGAAGCCGGCCATAAAGATCGCTTCCGGCAGAGCTGCTTGGTCGGGGTTCAGCACGTAGCATCCGCCGTGTACGTGGATTAGAAGGCGATTGCGGTTCTCCGGCGCGATCACGTCCGGCGTCACGGTATAGACTTTGACGCCATCGATCACGCCGGCTTCGACCTTCACATGCAGGCGCTCCAGCATGCCCGGCACGTTCTTCGCCAGAGCCTCTGCACCTGTGGCGGCAAGCTGCTTCCATCCATCCGGCGTGGTCGGCGGGTTGTTCCAGTTGGTTCGCAGCGGCAGCGCGATAATGGCCTGGATCTGCGGGCTGACGTCACCCGGAACGGGAACCGTCTTTGCCGGTACGTCACGCGTCGCCAACTCGGCGGCGTGGGTGAGCGGAGTAAGGGCGCAGACGGCCGCGAGTGTTGCGATGGCAAGCTTGGGCATGTCGCGTTTCCTCGTTTTTGTGGCCGACCGTTTACGCGATGGTGCGAGAACGATCCAGGTGGGGGCGTGGTCGCTGGCGCCGGGCCGGCCGCGGACGTCACGGTCCACGCCGGCTTCGCACAGCCGCGGTGCGATCGACGGGCTGAGCAGCAGGTGATCGAGGCGTAACCCGGCGTTGCGTTGCCAGCGATCCCGCAAATAGTCCCAAAACGTGTAAATCGGCTCGTCGGGATGCAGCGTGCGTAACGCGTCGGTCCAGCCCTGATCGAGCAGGCGGCGGAACGCGGCGCGGGTCGGCGGCTGTAGCAGCGCATTCTTGTCGTAGGATTTCGAAACGTACATGTCAGCCGGGGTGGGGATGACGTTGTAGTCGCCGGCGAGCACGACGGGCAGGCCGGACGCCAACAGGCCGGCCGCGTGAACGATCAGCCGTTCGAACCAGGCGAGTTTGTAGTCGAACTTGGGGCCTGGCTGCGGATTGCCGTTGGGCAGGTAGATCGACGCGATCAGTACGCCGTTGACTGCAGCCTCGATGTAGCGGCTTTGCGCGTCCGCCGGATCACCGGGCAGGCTGCGCCGGGTCTCAACCGGGTCCGCCCCGCGCGCCAGGATGGCGACGCCGTTCCAGCTACGCTGGCCGTGCCAGACTGCGCCATAACCCGCTGCTTTTATGGCCGCGATAGGAAAGGCCTCATCGGTGGCCTTCAGCTCTTGAAGGCAGGCCACGTCGGGTCTTGCGTCGCGCAGCCAGTCCAGCAGGTTTGGCAACCGCTTATTGACGTTGTTGATGTTGAAGGTGGCGATCTTCACGCCGCGGCGTCAGCCATAGCCGAGTTCGTCCAGCGAACGGTGCGCCGCCCGCACCAGCGCGCCTTCCACTGTCGCCAGGAAGTCGCCGCCGGCCGTTTCCGTCGTCCACGGGTCCATCGTGGTGGAGATCAGGAAGTCCACGCCGAGCTCCGCGTCGGGCACCACGCCAAGCCGGCGGCAGAACGCATCGACGAATTGATGGCCGTAGGTTGCGGGTTCGTAGCGGGACGACGTCAGCACCAGTTCCAGATCCGTTACGTCCGCCCGCGGTTCGATCAGGCTGCAGTGGCTGAACACCCGGTCGTTGAATGCGTTGGCCTTGGCGAGCGACTTGTTCATGCGCCCGTCCGCCGTTTTGAAGTTCAACGAGAAGGCCAGGATGACCTGGTCCGACCCCAGCGACGTGAACAGGTTCTTGGCGTCCGCGTCTTCCAGCAGCAATGCTTCCAGCCCGGCATTGTCGACATCCACGAAGCGGCGGATGGCCACGCGCTCGGCGGCCAG
>CAZZVB010000194.1:0-8316 GCA_964657445.1 uncultured Burkholderiaceae bacterium
CCGGCCTGACCGCCAAGGACATCGTCCGAACCGTGGTGGATGCTGTGGGCCAGGGCGCGGCCGTAGGCGTGGCATAACCAACCAACCGGTCGAAAAACCCTCTCCCTCCGGGAGAGGGCAGGGTGAGGGGGACGCCACAAAACCCAAAAAAGCCCGCGCAGACCAGCTCCTACTCGACCGCGGCCTGGTTGAGAGCCGCACCCGCGCCCAGGCCCTGATCCTCGCCGGCAAGATCTACACCGGTGACCGTCGTGTCGAGAAAGCCGGCCAGATCCTCGCGCCCGATGCGCCGCTGGAGGTCAAGGGCCAGGACCACCCGTGGGTATCCCGCGGTGGCCTGAAACTGGCGCACGCCCTGAACCAGTTTGCGCTCTCGCCCGCAGACCTGATCTGCCTCGACGTCGGCGCCTCCACCGGCGGCTTTACCGACGTGCTGCTGGCCCACGGCGCCGCCAAGGTTTACGCGGTCGATGTCGGCCACGGCCAGCTCGCCTGGAAGCTGCGCAGCGACCCGCGCGTCGTCGTGCAGGAGCGGACCAACGCGCGTCACCTCACCTTGCCGGAGCCGGTCGGCGCCCTGGTTTGCGATGCCAGCTTCATCGGCCTGCGTACCTTGCTGCCCGCCCCGCTCGCCTGTTGCGCGCCGGGTGCGTGGGCGGTGGCACTGATCAAGCCGCAATTCGAAGCAGGGCCCGCCGAGGTCGGCAAGAACGGCGTCGTGCGTGACCCGGCGGTGCATGAAGCCGTCTGCGCCACCATTCGCGATTGGTGGGCCGCGCTGCCCGGCTGGACGGTGCTGGGCATCGAGCCAAGCCCGATCACCGGGCCAGAAGGCAATCGCGAGTTCCTGCTTGCCGCACGGCTCGCCCCTGACTACTCGGCAGAAGTCCTATTTTGATAACGGTCAAGTAGAGGCGATTAAACCCGCAGCGCCTGTTCCACCAACGCGCGTTCCGCGGCCAGCGCGGCGCTCGTTCCAGTCCACACCACCCGCCCACGCTCCAGCACCACGTGCCGGTCCGCCAGTATCGACAGCGCGTCCAGGTTCTTGTCGATCACCAGCATCGCCATGCCTTCCGCCTTCAAACCGGTTAGGCAGCGCCAAATCTCGGCGCGGGCAAGTGGCGCGAGGCCTTCGGTCGCTTCGTCCAGGATGAGCAGGCGCGGGTTCGTCATCAGCGCGCGGCCGATTGCCAGCATCTGCTGCTCGCCGCCCGAGAGCTGCCAGCCGCCATAGCGCCGGCGTTCGTGCAGGCGCGGGAACAGCGCGTAGATGCCAGGCAGCGTCCAGCGCGCCGTGCCGTGGCGGCTGGCTGCGGTGGCGAGCAGGTTTTCCTCCACCGACAGGCGGGGAAAGATCTGGCGCCCCTCCGGCACCAGCCCGAGCCCAGCCCTCGCGATCCGGACCGGCGCTGCGCCGGTCACCGCCATGCCGGCGACCGCGACTTTGCCCGACCACGGCCGCAGCAGGCCCATGATCGCGCGCACCGTGGTGGTCTTGCCCATGCCGTTGCGGCCGAGCAGGGATACCGCTTCGCCGTCACCGACCGCGAGGTCGATGCCGAACAGCGCTTGGGCCGTGCCATAGCCGGCTTGCAGGCCGGACACGCTCAGCACGCGTCATCGCCCAGGTAGGCGGCACGCACCGCCGGATCGGCACGGATTGCGTCCGGCGGGCCGCTGGCGATCACCGCCCCCTGCACCAGTACCGACACCTGGTCAGCCAGCGCGAACACCGCGTCCATGTCGTGCTCGACCAGCAGCATGGCGAACTGCCCGCGCAGGCTTCGCAGCAAGCCGACCAGGCCGGCAGCCTCCTCATGGCCGACCCCGGCCATCGGCTCGTCCAGCAGCAGCAGCTTGGGCCGGCACGCCAATGCGACCGCGAGTTCGAGGTGCCGCCGTTCGCCATGGCTCAGCACGCCGGCGCGTTCGTCGGCGCGTCCGGACAGCCCGACTGACGCGAGGGCGGCGAAGGCCTCCGCGTTCAGCTCCCGCTCGCGCGCGGCGTCGCGAAGAAAGCGGAACGAACTGCCGTGCCGGCGCTGCACGGCGAGCGCCACGTTCTCCCGCGCCGTGAACTCCGGCAGCAGGGTGATGATCTGAAACGATCGTGCCAGCCCCAGCCGCGCCCGGCGCTGCGGCGGCATGGAGGTGATGTCCTGCCCATCGAACACCAGGCGGCCATGGTCGGGGCGGATGCTGCCGGCGATCTGCCCCACCAGGGTCGTCTTGCCCGCACCATTGGGCCCGATCAGCGCATGCACCTCGCCCGCCGCGATCGTCAGGGACACGTCACGCGTGACGGCGAGCGCCCCGTAGCTCTTGCGCAGCTTGTCGATCTGCAGCATCGCGCTCACCGGGCGAAGCTCAGGCGGCCCCGGCCGATCACCACCAGGACGAGCAACGGCCCGACGATGATGCGCCAATGCTCGGTCCACGCGGCAAGGCCGTCGGATAGGCCTAAGTAGGCGATCGTTCCCACCACCGGCCCCCAGAGCGTGCCGGCGCCGCCGAGGATCACCGCCACGAGCAGATCGCCCGAGACCGGCCAGGCCATGTAGGCGGGCGAGGCGAACTGCGTCAGTTCCGCGAGCAGCGCGCCCGATACGCCGGCCACGGCGCCCGAGATCGTGTAGGCCAGCAACTGGTAGGGCAGGGGGCCGAACCCGAGCGCCTGCATCCGCTCCGGCGCATCCCGGCAGCCGCGCAACACACGCCCGAAGCGTGACCGGACGACCTGTGCAAAACCCAGCGTGACGCAAGCCAGGCAGCATAGCGCGACGTAATACAGGCCGACCGGGTTGGACAGGACGGCAGACCCGAACAGCGTCGAGTGACCCGGCAGCGTCATCCCGTCATCGCCGCCGTAGCGCGCGAGGCTGCTGGCGGTGAAGAACGCCATCTGCCCGAACGCCAGCGTGATCATGATGAAATAGACGCCGCGCGTGCGCAGCGCGATCGCTCCGGTGACGAAGGCGAACACGCCGCCGGCTGAAGCCGCCAGCGGCAGAGTCACGGCAGCCTCGCTAAGCCCGCCATCGGACGCGATGGCCAGCGTGTAGGCGCCGATGCCCATGAATGCCGCCTGCCCGAAGCACACCAGGCCGCCAAAGCCGAGAATGAAGTCCAGCGCTACGGCGGCGATGGCGAAGATGACGATCCGGGTGACGCTGAACAGCAGGTAGTCGGCCTGCAGCAGCAACAGGACCGGCGGCACGAACGCCAGCGCCGCGATCGCCAGTTGGGCGGCGCCACGGTTCACCGGGTTCGCGCCGGCAGCAGTCCCGCCGGGCGCACCGCGAGCACCAGCGCCATCAGCACGTAAATTGCCATCGAGGCGAAGGCCGGGCCTACGGTGTGGGCCGTCGCGGGCCGCAGCACCAGCCTGGCGATGTCGGTCGCGAACGACCGGCCGAGCGTATCCACCAGCCCGACCAGCAAGGCCGCCACCGCGGCGCCGCGGATCGAGCCGGTGCCGCCGATGATGATCACGACGAAGGCCAGGATCAGCACGCTGTCGCCCATCCCCGGCTGCACCGACAGGATCGGCGCGGCGACCGCACCGGCAAACCCCGCCATCATCGCGCCGGCGCCCACCACCAGTGCGAACAGCCGCCCCGTGTCCACGCCGAGCGCGCCCAGCAACTCCGGATGGGTCGCGCCTGCGCGCAGGCGCATCCCGGTGCGGGTGCGCGTGATCACCAGTGCCAGGGCGACGCCGAAGATCACGCCGCAGGCCAGGATCAGCAGCCGGTAGAGCGGGTAACGCAGCCCATCCATCAGGACCACGCTGCCGGCCAGCATATCCGGCACCGGCAATGACAGAGGCTCGTTCCCCCACGCCATGCGCACCGCTTCGTTGGCGAAGAGTATGATGCCGAAGGTGGCGAGCACCTGGTCGAGATGCCCGCGTCCATACAAATGGCGGAACACCAGCCGATCCAGCACCAGCCCGAATATCAGCGTTCCCGCCGCCGCCGCGAGCAATCCCAGACCGAAACTTCCGGTGAACTGCGCAGCGCTCACAGCCAGGTAGGCGCCGAGCATGTATTGCACGCCGTGCGCCATGTTCACGAAATCCATGACGCCGAACACCAGCGTCAATCCGGCCGCCACCAGGAACAGCAGCACGCCGAGTTGCAAGCCGTTCAAGCCCTGAACGGCGAGCAGCGTAAATGACATCAGTGCAGCGGGCAGTCCTTTGCGTAGTCGTCGGCGAAGTCCTTGTAGATGGTCTGCACGACTTCGGTCTGGTATTTGCCGTCCGGGCGCTTGGCCACCTTCACCAGGTAGAAATCCTGCACGGGAAAGCCGTTGACGCTGAAATGCAGCGATCCACGCAGCGACTTGAAGTCGGCTTTCATCAGCGCCGCCCGCATCCCCATAGGATCGTCCAACTTGCCTTTTTCCGCCCGCACGGCGCTGTCGATGAGCATGGCGGCGTCGTAGGCCTGAAACGCGTAGGTCGCGGGCACGTAATGATATTCCGCTTCGAAGGCCGCCATGAACGCCTTGTTGGCAGGCGTATCCAGATTCGGCGCCCAGTTCGACCCGGCGAGCATGCCCACCGCGGCGTCACCCTGCGCCGGCAGCGTGCTCTCATCGACGGTGAAGGCAGACAGGACGGGGATGGTCAGTCCGGCCTGGCGATACTGCTTCACCAGGCTGACGCCCATGCCGCCGGGCATGAACGCAAACACAGCGTCCGGCTTGGCCGCGGCGATCCGCGCCAGCTCCGCCGAGAAATCCAACTGGCCCAGCGGCACATACAGCTCGTCCGCCACCTCGCCCTTGTAGTCGCGCTTGAACCCGGCCACCGCATCCCGCCCGGCCTGGTAGTTCGGCACGATGGTGATGACCTTGCCGTAGGTCTGGTCCTGCGCGTAGTGCCCGAGCACGGCATGGATCTGGTCATTCTGATAGGACGTGGTCAGGAAGTATGGATTGCACGCCTTGCCCGCCAGCGATGACGGCCCGGCATTGTCGCTGACCAGGAAGGCATGCGCGTCCGTCACCGGTTTGACGATCGCCGCCAGCACGTTGCTGAAGATGGGGCCGACCACGAAGGCCGGGTGATCCCGCTCCAGCACCGTGCGCAGCTTGCCGAGCGCCACGTCCGGCTTCAATTCGTCATCGATGATGGTGACGTGGGTTTCCATGCCCCCCAATGAGCCGTTGAGCTGCTTCAGCGCCAGGTTGAAGCCATCGCGCGACTGCTGGCCCAGCACGGCGGCCGAGCCGGACAGCGTGGCGATGAAGGCCACGTTCAGCGGTTCAGCCGTTGCGGGATATGCGGCCCCCAGGACAAGCGCTGCCGCCATGACGATCCGTCGCATTCCCGCTTCCCTTGCTTTCAGCCACGCCGCTGTCAGGTCTAGGTTATTCTTACGGTGAAGCAAAGGATCGGCGTTTGAAGGTCATCATCGCGGGCGGTGGCATCGGCGGCTTGGCGGCGGCGCTCGCCTTGCACGCGCGCGGCATCGACGTGGACGTGTTTGAGCGGTCGGCTTCGATCCGCGAGCTAGGGGTCGGCATCAACACCCTGCCGCATGCGATCGGGGTGCTGGCGGAGTGGGGCCTGCTGCCGGCGCTCGATGCCGTCGCGATCCGCACGCATGAGCTGATCTACGCCAACCGGCACGGCCAGACCGTGTGGCGCGAGTTGCGCGGGACGGAGGCCGGGCACGCGGTGCCGCAATACTCGATCCACCGCGGCCGGCTGCAGGCCGTGCTGCTCGCGGCGGTGGAGCAGCGGCTGCCGGGCCGCGTCCACACCGATCACGCGCTGGAGGATTTCACGCAGGATGCGGACGGCGTGCAGGTCACGTTCCACCGCGCCGACGGCAGCATCGTGCGGCATCGCGCCGGCGTGCTGGTCGGCGCCGACGGCATTCATTCCGTGATCCGGGCGCGGTTCTACCCGCAAGAAGGCCCGCCGGGCTGGAACGGGATCATGCTATGGCGCGGCGCCGTGCCCTGGCAGCCCTATCTCACCGGCCGCTCGATGATCATCGCCGGCGGCATGGATGCCAAGCTGGTGCTATACCCGATTGCGCCGGAGCCGGACGGCCGCATCCTGCTGAACTGGGCCGTCATGGCCCGCGTCGCCGCCGGCGGAACCGCCCCGCCCCGCCGCGAAGACTGGAGCCGCCCCGGCCTGCTGGACGACGTGCTGCCCCGGCTGCAACGCTTCCGGCTCGATGTGCTGGACCCGGTCGCGGTCGTGCGCGCAACGCCGGAGTTCTACGAGTATCCCGTCTGCGACCGTGACCCGATCGAGCGCTGGTCGTTCGGCCGGGTGACGCTGCTGGGTGACGCGGCGCATCCGATGTATCCGGTCGGCTCGAACGGCGCGAGCCAAGCCATCCTGGACGCGGCGGCACTCGCCGGACACCTGGCCACTCATGATCCGGTCGCCGCGCTGGCAGCCTACGAGGCCGAACGCGCCCCGGCGACCGCCGCCATCGTCCGCAGCAACCGCCTCGGCGGCCCGGAGCGGGTGATCGACCTGGTGGACAGCCGCGCCCCAGACGGCTTCGCCCGGCTGGAGGACGTCGCGAGCGAGGAGGAATTGCGCTCGGTGGTCGGCGGCTATGCCAGCATGGCCGGTTTCGCCGCCCGTCCGTAGGTTTACGGCGGCGGCAGGAAGTGCACCTCATGCTCCGCCGCAATCCGCACCACTTCCGCCGGGTCGGCGACGCGGTCGATGGCGGCGAACAGCGCCCATAGGCTGCGGGAGGGCGCGACGCCGAACAGGGTGCGCACTGTCCCGCCCGAACGATTGAAAATGCCATGCGGGATGCCGCGCACCAGCCGCACCACATCGCCGGGTCCGCCGCTGGTTTCGGCGCCGTCCAGCCAGAACTCCAGCCGGCCTTCCACGATGTGCAGAAACTCGTCTTGCGTCGGATGCACGTGCGGCGGCACGAAGGTGCCCGGTGGCAGCGTGGCGTGCCACAGGAACAAATCAGCGTTGTGCGATTTCGGCACGTAGGTCTGCCCGAGCACGTCCCAAGCGATCCCGTCAATCCCGTCGGACGCCGCCATGACACCCGACTTCACGTCACCCTGATTGCCGCTCATTGTCCGCTAAGCCCCCGCCCGGTGTTAGCACCACGCTAGCGGCCCGCAGGGGCGGCGGCGATTGGAAACCAACTAAGGGGCCGTGCAGATGCCGCTTTCGCCTGACTTCCGCGGCTCGACCGCCCACGCCGCGCTGGGGGAGGCGTTCTTCGACGCCGTGGCCCCGGCGGACTTCCCGAAGACGATCCTGCGCCACCGTGACCAGCGCTGGGCCGCGCGGATCGGGCTGGACGGGCTGACCGACGCCGAGTGGATCGCCCACATGGCGCGTTTCACGCCATTGCCGGGCAGCCATCCTCAGCCGCTTGCCCTGCGCTACCACGGCCACCAGTTCCGCCACTACAATCCGGACCTTGGTGACGGCCGCGGCTTCCTGTTCGCCCAACTGCACGACCTGAAGGATGGCCGGCTGCTCGACCTTGGCACCAAAGGCAGCGGCACCACGCCGTGGTCGCGCGCCGGGGACGGGCGGCTGACCCTGAAGGGGGGCGTGCGGGAGGTGCTAGCGACCGAGATGCTGGAGGCGCAGGGCGTTTACACGTCCAAATCGCTCAGCCTGGTCGAAACCGGCGAGGATCTGGTGCGCCATGACGAACCCTCGCCCACCCGCAGCGCCGTGCTGGTGCGGCTGAACCACGGCCATATCCGCATCGGCTCGTTCCAGCGGCAGGCCGCGCTGGAAGCGATCGACGACCTGCGCCGGCTGCTTGCCTATTCCGTGCAGACCTACATCCCCGAGGCCGCGCGCGAGACCGAAACTGAGACGGCGGTCGCGTTCCTGCGTTCGGTCGGCGCGCGAGTGGCCAGGATGGGTGCGCAATGGATGGCGGCCGGCTTCGTGCATGGCGTGCTGAACACCGACAACATCAACATCACGGGCGAGAGCTTCGACTACGGCCCCTGGCGCTGGCTTCCCACCTATGACCCGGCCTTCACCGCCGCCTATTTCGACGAAAGCGGGCTGTATGCCTACGGCCGCCAGCCCGAGACATTGCAGTGGAACCTGACCCGGCTGGCCGAATGCCTGCTGCCGTTCGCGGACAAGGAAGCGCTGATCGACGCCCTGCAGGAGTTCGCACCCGCGTTCCGCCGCGAATACGATCTGGCGACCCTCCGCCGCCTCGGCGTGCCGTCTGCCGGGCCGGAGGAGGATGCGTTGCTAGCCAAGGCATGGTGGGCGGCGCTCGCCGAGTCGCAGATGCCGTTCGAGCAGGCGTTCTTCGGCGCAGC
>CAZZVB010000195.1:0-1489 GCA_964657445.1 uncultured Burkholderiaceae bacterium
ACCGCCGCCGCCGGCGATGCGGACCGTCCTGGTCGCCTCGGCCCCGTTGCGCGCCGGCAATCTGATCAAGCCGGCCGACCTGGACGAGAAGGCGCTGCCGACGAATACGCTCAGCCCGGATGCCAGCGACAGCAACCCGCAGACCCGCAGCAGCTTGTTCGGCGCCATGATCCGCCGCAGCCTGGCCCCCGGCGAGGTCATCATGCCGTCCGATGTGATGCGGCCCGGCGACCACGGCTTCCTCGCCGCCGTGCTGCAGCCGGGCATGCGCGCCATGACGCTCGGCGCTGGCTCGTTGGCGTCCGACATCGACCTGGTGTGGCCCGGCGATCACGTGGACCTCATCCTGACCCAGCAGAACGAGGGCGGGCATGACGTCGCCGCGGCCCGCCGGGTGTTCGGGGACACAGTGCTGAGCGACATCCGCGTGCTGGCGGTCGATCAGCAACTGGTCGAGGGTGCGTCAGCAGATCAGGCTATCCCTAAGGGCTCGCGCACGGTGACGGTGGAAGTGACGCCGGACGAAGCCGCCCGGCTCGCGGTTGCGGCGCGGCTGGGCAAGCTCGCGTTCTCGATCCGCGCGGCCGACCGGCCAACGGCCGAGGCCGCTGCCGCGATGCCAACGCCGCAGACGATATGGGCAGGCGACGTCTCGCCCGGGCTGATCGGCGGCACGCCGCCAGCACCGCCCGCACACACCGTGGTGCATGTCTGGCAAGGCTCTGCCGACGGAAAGGAATTCCACTTTGATTAAGCGCTCCGCCCTCCGCGCCGGCTTGCTGGTCTCGGTGCTTTCGGCGTCAGGCCCAGCCTACGCTCAACCCGCGGCACCGGGGGCCAATGGCGGCAGCCGTCTTGCTCCGCCGTCGATGGGGCCAGGGGCGGATGCGCTGCCACCGGCCGCCGCCAGCCTGGCGCCGGCCGTGCAACCCGCGCCGCCGCGCCCCTCCACGGCCGATACCGTCGTCGTCGGCCGCACCGGCAGCGTCGTCGTGGAAGCCGGGCATGGCCGTGTCGTGTCGCTGCCCGGCGATGCTGCCAACGTCTATGTGGCCGATCCTAAGATTGCCGAAGTGCGCCCGGCCAGCGCCAACAGCCTGTTCGTGTTCGGCACCGGCGTCGGCGGCACCACCTTGGCGGCGCTCGACTCGGCGGGCGGGCTGGTCAGCCAGTTGCAGATCGCGGTCGTGCCCGCTACGGCCGCATCCGGCAATGCAGCGAGTGCAATGCGCGCCAGCATACCCGGCGTGTCGGCACGGGTGACGCCGAGTCCGGGCGGCTTGACGATTGGCGGCTCGGCCGCGACGCCTGATGCGGCGAACCGCGCGATTACCGCGGCCCGGCCGTTCCTGCCCGCGACCCAATCGGTGCAGAACAATTTGAGTGTGCAGTCGGGCACGCAGGTTTCGCTGCAGGTGACGATCGCGGAAATGGACCGCAACGTCACGCGCGAACTCGGCGTGAACTGGCAGGCGCTTGGCACGATCGG
>CAZZVB010000195.1:1589-8185 GCA_964657445.1 uncultured Burkholderiaceae bacterium
GTTCCTGCCAGCCTGAACGGGTTCATCCTGCAATGAAAATACTCCTGGCGTGCTCTGTGCTTTGCTTGGTTGCGGGCTGCAGCGAACCTTTCCGGGACCAAGGCCGCTGGGATTTCGAGCAGTCCAACCAGCTCAATCTCGCGGCGCAGGTTTCGGATTGGCGCGATCTCGCGGCCGGCCATGGCGACCCGGGGGCGGATGGGCAGGAAGCAGCCGCGGCGGTCGATCGGCTGCGGCGCGGCGTGCCAAAGCAATTGCCAAACCTGGAGATCTCAAGCGTGGCGCCCGGCGGCGCGGCGACGTCAGCAGCCCCGCCCGTCGCCCCGACCGGGTCGGCCAGCCCCTGATGCCCGACACCAATCCCACCGCATCGTCCATCGGCCACGACTCCGACGCGCATCTCGGACGCGAGGACCGTGGCGCGCTGATGGCCTTCGTCGCCGATCCGGCCAGCGAGGCGACCTTGCGCGACGGACTGACCGATGCCGGCTGCTCGCGGCTCGATATCCGCCGCGGCGGCATGCGCGTCGCGGTCGGCACGCTGCGCAACGTGCCGACCCCGCGCGTGCTGATCGTGGACGTGAGCGGCGAGACCGAACCGGTGCGAGCGCTGCATGCGCTGGCCGAAGTGGCGGAGCCATCGGTCGCCGTGCTGGTGATCGGCGAACCGCAGGACCTCGACTTCTACCGCGAACTCACGCGCGGCTTAGGCGTGGCCGAATACCTGTCCAAGCCGCTGAGCCGCGATGCCGTCGCCCGGCTGTTCGGCCCTGTGGTGCGCGGCCAGGCCTATGAGGTGGGTACGGCGACGGGTGGACGGTCGCTCACCATCACGGGCGCCAGCGGCGGCGTGGGCGCCACGACGATCGCGGTGAACCTGGCCTGGCACCTGGCGGGAACGCATCGCCGCCACACCTGCCTGGTGGACGCCGACCTGCATATGGGCCACGCGGCGCTGCTGATGGATTGCGGCCTCGGGTCCGGCCTGCGCACCGCCCTGCAGGCGCCCGACCGCGTGGACGCGCTGTTCCTGGAGCGTGCGGCGGAACTGGTGGCGGAGGAGGCGGTGGATGGCCGCCTGTCGCTGCTGGCCAGCGACACCTCGATGACCGACCCGGTGGAGTATGTGCCCGGCGCCGCCGGCGTGCTGCTCGACGTCATGCGCTCACGTTACAACGTGGTGATCGCGGACACGCCGTTCGGCGCCGGGCCGATCGCGCGCGAGCTGCTGGCCGCCGTGACGCAACGCGTGTTCGTGCTGGAGCCTTCGCTGACGTCGGTGCGCGGGGCCATGCGGCTGATGGAGCTGTCTTCCGGGGCGGGACAAAGCCGCCGGCCGATCCTGGTGCTGAACCGGCTCGGCCGCGCGGGCGGGCTGCCGCGCAACCAGGTGGAGCAGACGCTGGGCGGACCGGTGGACGTGGTGATCCCCGACCTGCCGGGTAAGGTGACGGAAGCCGCCAACCTCGGAAGGCCGCTGGTCGCCAGCAACGTGCCGTTCCGGACCGCGATTGAAGCCCTGGCGCAGCAGTTGAGCGTTGCGCGCGCCGTCAATCCCAACGGCGCGAAGCGTCGCCGCCGTAACGAGCTCGTCGGCTTCGGCCGCCTGATGCGTAAATGAACGTCATGGTCGAACGTCCCGCGACGATGCGCTTCGGCCGCCGCGGCGTGGAGGGGAACGGCGCCATCGCCCAGGCTGCCGCGGCCGCCGTGCTCGACGCCGTGCCGCCTTCGCCTCCCCCCGCCCATGCCGACCCGGGCGAGGAAGTCCGCCTGCTCTGCCTCAGCCGGATCGACCCGGCGGCCGCCGCGGCGCTTCCCGCCGGCCGGCTGGCGGACGAACTCGAGCGGCTGGTCGCCGAGATCGCCAACGAGCGGCGCATGCAGCTCAATAGCCGCGAGCAGCGCCGCATCGCCGACGAGATCGCCCATGACATGCTCGGGCTCGGCCCGCTCGAGCATCTTTTGATCGACGACACCATCGCCGACATCATGGTCAACGGGCCCAACCGCGTGTTCATCGAGCGGGACGGCAAGGTCAGCCTGTCGGACATCCGCTTCCGCGACGAGGACCACCTGTACCGCGTCTGCCAGCGCATCGCCGCCGGGGTGGGGCGCCGGGTGGACGAGGCGAGCCCATTGGTGGATGCCCGGCTGAAGGACGGCAGCCGTGTCAACATCGTGCTGCCGCCGCTGGCGCTGGACGGCCCTTGCCTGTCGATCCGCAAGTTCAGCAAGCGCAAGCTCGACTTCGCGCGCATGGTGCAGACCGGGTCGATCGCCCCGCCGGTGGCCAAGATCCTCGAGATCGCAGGGCGCGCCCGGCTGAACATCATCGTCTCCGGCGGCACCGGGTCGGGCAAGACGACGCTGCTGAATGCGATCAGCCGGCTGATCGACGCCAGCGAGCGCATCGTCACCATCGAGGACGCGGCGGAGCTGCAGTTGCAGCAGCCGCATGTCGTCCGGCTCGAAACCCGGCCGGCCAGCCTGGAGGGGCGGGGGGAGATCACCGCGCGCGACCTGGTGCGCAACGCACTGCGCATGCGCCCCGACCGCATCATCGTCGGCGAGACCCGCGGCGGCGAGGCGTTCGACATGCTGCAGGCGATGAACACCGGCCATAGCGGCAGCATGTCCACCGTGCACGCCAACTCCGCACGCGACGCGCTCATTCGCATCGAGAACATGGTGATGATGGGCAATATGGGCCTGCCGCCGATGGCGATCCGCCAGCAGGTGTCGAGCGCGGTGGACCTGATCGTGCAGGTCGAACGGCAGCGCGACGGCAAGCGCCGGATCACCCAGGTGGCCGATGTCTGCGGGATGGAGGGCGACATCGTGCTCACGGCGGACATCTTCAAACTCGATGTCAGCACGGGGCCTGACGGCAACCTGATCGCAAACCAGAAGATCAACCTGCATCGGCCCAGCTTCCACGACCGGCTGGTCTATTTCGACCAGGACCGCGCCTGGACCGAGGCGCTGGCGCGATATGCCAGCGACGCCGGCGGGCGCGTTCCCGCGTTCCGGACCGCATGACGCCGCTGCAGCTCGCCGGGCTCGCCGCAGTCCCCGTGCTGCTGCTGAGCGGCGGGATGGCGCGCGCGGTGCACGCAGGCGGCGGTTACCGCAAGCGCGTGGCGCGGCGGCTGGCCGGGCTGTCGGCGCCGCGGACGGTCATGGCGCAGATGCCCAGCCGCAGCCTCAGCATGGCCGCGCCGTCGGCCGGGTTCTGGCCGACGCTGGTCCTGCGCGTGCAGGCGCTGTTCGGCTACGATCGCAACGTGCCGGGCAAGGCGACGAACCACTGGATCGCGGCGCTCGTGGCGCTGGCCCTGGCGCGGGGCATCGTCTGGCTCAGTTCGTCCCTGGTGGGCGACCTGGCCTGGCTCGATTTCCCGGTGACCAGTTTCTTCATGGTGCGCGCCTACTTCGTGTGGTGCGCCCGGCGCTGGCGCAACGAGCTGTTCAAGCAATTCCCGGATGCGCTCGCCACCATCGTGCGGGCGGTGCGGGTCGGCGTTTCTTTGCCGGAGGGGATCCGCCGGGTCGCGAACGAAGCGCCGGAGCCGACCGCGAGCATCTTCCGGCGCATCGCGGACGAAATGTCGATCGGCACGCCGCTGAATGAGGCGCTGTCGGCGTCCACCTCGGTCACCGGGCTGCCGGAATATCGCTTCTTCGCCACGGCGCTGATCCTGCAGGCGCGCACCGGCGGCGGCCTCGCGGTGACTTTGGACGGGCTGGCCGACGTGATCCGCAAGCGCGTTGCGGTCAAGGCCCGGGGCAAGGCGCTGGCCGGCGAAGCGCGGGCGAGCGCCTTCATCCTGTCGGCACTGCCGGTGGTGACGGCTTTGATCATGCTGCTGGTGTCGCCGAGCTATATGACGCAGTTGTTCACGGACGGCACTGGCCACGCGATTTTGGCGGCGGCCTGCCTGACGGAAGGCTTCGGCATCCTGGTCATGCGCGGGATGATCATCCGGGCTTTGTCGTGATCGCATCTGCGCTCACCCGGCCCTCCTCCGTGAAGAACGGGCGACGGACGGGGGGAAGAACCCGGCCATGACGACCGTTCTCGCGCTCCAGATCGGGGCGTTCCTGTTGCTGCTGGCGACCGGGGGCGGGTTTCTGTTGCGCGGCCACAATGCGCGCGCGGACCGGTTGGGCTTGCGCTGCCGCGCGGTGGCGGAGCGGCGGACGCGCACGGCCAAGGTGCGCCAGGTGCGGGAGCGCCCGCACTTCGGCAGCCTGATCGGCGCATTCGGCACGAAGTTCATCCGCAGCGGGCTGCTGTCGCAAAAGACGCTGAAAACGCTGCGGGCAACGTTGGTGAGCGCCGGGTTGCGGCCGGAAACGGCGTTGGGGATCTTCGTCGGCAGCAAGGTGGTGCTGTTCGGCGCCTTGCCGGTGCTCGCCTGGTTTCTGGCGCAGCGGTTCGGCCTGTCGTTGATGACCCGCAACCTCGTGGTCGCCGCCAGCGCCGCGATCGGCATGCTGCTGCCGGACTTCGTCATCAAGCAGATGCGCGCCCGCCATATCGCGAAGGTCGAGCGCGGGCTGCCGGATGCGCTGGACATGATGATCATCTGCACCGAGGCCGGCATGGCGATCGAACCCGCCATCCAGCGCGTGGCGCAGGAGCTGCGCTTCGCACACCCGGCGACCGCGGACGAGCTGAGCTGGACGTCCACCGAGCTGCAGGTGACCGGCAACCCGGAAACCGCCTTCGCCAACATGGGCAGCCGCACGGCGCTCGAGTCGCTGCGGCGGCTGGGCGTGACGGTGCTGCAGACGATCGAATACGGCACGCCGCTGTCGCAAGCGTTGCGGCTGTTGTCGGGCGAGTTGCGGGCGGAGATGATCACGCGGTTCGAGGAGAAAGCCGCCCGATTGCCGGTCATGCTGACCGTGCCTATGATCGTCTTCATACTTCCGGCTTTGTTCCTGATCATTGGCGGCCCTGCGGCCATTCGGGTCTTCGCGTTCCGGGGGCATTGAACAGGAGTCGCCGTTGCGAGGGCTCGCGATCGTCTTACTGGCGGCCTTGGCCGCCTGCTCCCACCAAACGGAAGAGTTTTCATCCGAGCCGCCCAGCCTTCACGTCGCCCAGGTTGCCCTCGATAATGGCCAGCCCGCGATCGCGGCGTCGATCGTGGCGACCCGGCTGGCGCGTGAACCCGGCAACACCGACGACCTGCTGATGCGGGCCAAGGCGGAGGCGGCGCTCGGCCAGACCATCCCGGCCGATGCGGATTTCCGCCAGGTGCTGGCGAACGAGCCGGGCCGGGCCGAGGCGTCGCTTGGGCTGGCGCGGCTGATCATGGCGAGTGACCCGGCGGCAGCGGAGGCCCTGCTGCTGCCGGTTGCGATCCGCGGGGAGGCTACGGCTGCGGTGTGGAACAATCTGGGCGTTGCGCGCGACCTGCAGGGCCGGCACGGCGAGGCGCAGGACGCCTATCGCAAGGCGATCGTGGCCGACCCGTCGATGAAGGCGGCGGAGGTGAACCTGGCGCGCTCGCTGTCGCTGACCCCGCCCAACGCGCCGTCGCCGCCGTTTGGCCGCATGCATTAGAGCTTTTCTCCGATCGAAGTGGATCGCAGAAAAGCTCTAGCTCTTTGTTTAGGCGAGCATCTTTATCCGATCAGATAGCAAGATGATCGGATGATGCTCTAGCTGCCGGAGATCGGGTAGCAGGCCTGCGCCGTCAGTGTCCGGTTGAGCCCGGGCAGGAGCCCGGCGGCGGGGCTGTCGAACGTCAGGGTCAAGGTGACCTGCGTAAAGACGACGTCGCTGGTGGCTGGGCTGCAGGCGCTGGCGTTGGTTTGCAGTGCCGGCGTGTTGACCACGCTCACGCCGCTGGCGGTCAGGCTGCCGACGCCGTAGGTCCCGCCCAGATTCGCCGCGTAGGAGGTGGGGGTCGCGCAGGCGGTCGAGGCGATGGCGACGCAGCGTGCGGTGACCGCTGCCAGCGCCTGCATGCCCTGCTGGGTCCAGAGCATGCGGCCATATTCGAAGATGCCGAGCAGCATCGCCAGCAACACCGGCATCAGGATGGCGAATTCGGCCGCGGTGACGCCGCGCCTGTCGCCGGTGAGGCCTTTGCCCCCGGGCTTGCTTCGCCGGAGCTTGCTCGCAATGCCGAGGTTTGTGGCGGTCACTTGATGCGCTGGACGACGGTGCTGGTGAGCATGGCGTTGGTGAGCGCGGTGGCGGTTAGGATGGGACTTAGGGAGTGCGTGGCCGAGATGGCGAGGTACACGCCTGGATAGGAGCCGTCGCTGCAGGTCGGCGCCGTGCTGGCGCAGGTATAGGCGGTTGCGCTGCCGCTGCCGGAGATGCAGCAACTATAATTCGCGGAATTGCCGCCGTTGACGGATGTGGTGATGTTGCCGGTGGTCAGCAGCGCACCCGAAGCGGCGACGACCACGGCGGGAACTTCGGTGTTGACGGTCGCGATCGCGGTGCCGCTTTGCGCGGCCAGGGTGGCGAACTGGGCGCCGGCCGAGACGGCGGCAACGACGCGGGTCCATTGATAGAAGCCGATGCCGATATCGACGATGATGATCAGCAGCGTCACGAGGATCGGCGC
>CAZZVB010000196.1:0-8160 GCA_964657445.1 uncultured Burkholderiaceae bacterium
TTGAGGCGGAGCTTTTCGCCTTTCAAGCGCATGAGCGCGTCGGGATCGGGACGGGGCCGGTGGTCCTCTTCGAAAATTCGAGCCTCCAGCGTGTGATGGCGGACTTTCAGGCTTTCGATCCGGGACTGCAGGCTCATGAGACCTCCTTGTTTCGCGGACATGCGGCGCCCGACGCGCGGTGCTGGCGCGCCACAGGGCACGGTAACGCCAGTCCCCGGCGCAATGCCAGTGTCACATTTGGCCGAAGCCGCGAAACGTGGTCAGCCGGAAATCACCATGCTAAAGCCGGACCATGTTGACTGACCGCGATTCCTTGCTGCGCAAGCTGCACGAGCTCCGCAGCGAGCATCGGGACCTCGATACCGTGATCGCCCGGCTGTCCGACCAGGCAATCGACCAGCTCCAGTTGCAGCGGCTGAAGAAGCGCAAGCTGCTCCTGAAGGATGAGGTCGCGTGGCTGGAAAGCCGGCTCATCCCCGACAACATCGCCTGATGCAAGCGCCTCGGGTCGGCGTCATCATGGGCAGCCAGTCGGACTGGGCCACGTTGCGGGCGTCGTCCGAAATGCTGGAAACGTTGGGCGTTGACCATGAAATCCGCATCGTTTCGGCCCACCGCACGCCGGACCGGCTGGCAGACTACGCCAAGGGCGCGGCAGGCCGGGGCTTGTCCGTCATCATCGCCGGCGCCGGCGGGGCGGCGCACCTGCCCGGCATGTGCGCCGCCTGGACGACGCTCCCGGTGCTCGGCGTCCCCGTCGAGAGCGCCGCGTTGAAGGGAATGGATAGCCTGCTGTCGATCGTGCAGATGCCGGCCGGGATCCCTGTCGGAACGCTGGCGATCGGCCGTGCGGGCGCGGTGAACGCAGCCCTGCTTGCCGCCTCCATACTCGCCCTTTCGGACCCGGCGCTTGCCGAAAGGCTGGCCGCGCACCGGACGGCGCAAACCGCGTCGGTCGCCGATCAGCCGGATACCACGGCGCAATGAGTAGTGATCCGCTACCGCCGAACGCCATCATCGGGATCGTCGGCGGAGGCCAGTTGGGCCGGATGGACGCGATGGCGGCCGCGCGACTCGGATATCGCTGCCACATCCTCACGCCGGAGGAGGACAGCCCGGCTTCCCAAGTCTCGGCCCGCACGTTCCTCGGCGACTATGAAGATCCGGATCTACTGCGCGCCTTCGCCGAGTCCGTCGATGTCGTGACCTTCGAGTTCGAGAACGTGAGCGCGGCCGGGCTCGACCTGCTGCAGTCCATCCGGCCCGTTCGCCCTTCGCCCGCGATCCTGCGCATTAGCCAGGACCGTCAGGTGGAAAAAACCTTTCTCAACGATGCCGGCGTCGCCACCGCACCCTGGGTCGCGCTCAAGAGCCGGGCCGATCTGCACGCCGCCGTCGCCCGGATCGGCCTGCCCGGCGTACTGAAGACCACACGAGGCGGCTATGACGGCAAGGGTCAGACCGTCCTGCGCAGCGTCTCCGAGCTGAACCGGGTCTGGGACGAGTTCGGGCCCAAGCCGCTCATTATGGAGCGGCTGATCGACTTCCACTGCGAGATCAGCGTGATCGTGGCGCGGGGTATCGACGGCGCATCCGTCTCCTTCGATCCGGTGGAGAACCGGCATCGCGACGGTATACTTGACCTGACCGTGGCGCCGGCCGCGCTGGCGCCGGAGATCGCCGCGCATGCCACCGCGATCGCTGTCCGGGTTGCCGATGCGCTGGACCTGGTCGGCCTGCTCGCCGTGGAGATGTTCGTCACCAAGGAGGGCGACGTGCTGGTGAACGAGATCGCGCCCCGGCCGCATAATTCCGGCCACTGGACGATCGACGCCTGCCCGGCCAGCCAGTTCGAGTTGCACATCCGCGCGGTCGCCGGCCTGCCGCTACCGCCGGCCGTCCGCCACTCCGACGCCGTGATGAAGAACCTGGTGGGCCCCGAGGAAGTCGCGCAATGGGCGGCCATCCTCGCCAAGCCGGGGCTGGTGCCGCACCTTTATGGAAAGGCGGAAGCCCGGCCGGGCCGCAAAATGGGACATTTCACCAGCCTTTATCCCCTCGGCGGCCTGCACGAAGCGCTCTGACTCATGGGGAAGCTTCAGGCCACCCTTTGGGTATAAAGAGGTGGAGTGAAGCCAATCCTACGCGCTTACAGTTGTGGGTTGTCGAACACCGGGTTGCGCCAGCGGTGCAGGGCATCTTTCAAGGCCCCTGCTAGGTCAAGCTTCTCGGGCTCGCCCAGGCTGGCACCAACTTCGACCCGCTCGCCATGGGTGCCGAGGAACAGGCCGGGCACGCGGCCAGGACGCTCGACCACATCCACGCGCAGCCAGGCGGGCCTTAGCTCGCACTCAGTTCGCTTGCCGTCCACGGCCGTGCGGATCACCCGCAGCGACGATGCGGAGAGCAGGATGACTTCGTTGGCTCGCACGGCGCGCGCATTGTAGCGCAGCAACAGGATGGCCGCGGTGATCTCCACGCCGTTGAAGCCCGCGACCGGCCAGGCGCCCAGCCACCAGAAAATGCTGGTGGAGCACAGGCTAAGCCCGCAGATGGCGCCGATGAGCAAGCGCAGCCCGCGCTTGCTGAGGCTGCGATGCGGCACAATCACCGCCTCGAACAAACAGGCTTCTGCATCCATGACGGCATAATTGGCCCGGGGTGGCGGCTTGTCATCACCCCGCACGGCGCGCCACTTTGCCACCATGCCCGAGGCGCCCATTCCACCCCCCGCCAAGCCGCGCCGCGTGCGTAAAACGCCGCGCATGCCGCTGGCCAACATCCGCCCTTTCCTTGAAGCGCTGCATGCCGCCAACCCGGACGCGAAGAGTGAATTGGCGTACACCGACCCGTTCACACTGCTGGTGGCCGTCGTTCTGTCGGCGCAGACCACGGACGCCGCGGTCAACAAGGCCACCCCTGCCCTGTTCGCCGCCGCACCTGGCCCGGCCGCAATGGCTGAACTCGGCGCGGAGGGCATTGGCCCCTTCATCCGTTCGATCGGGCTGTGGCAGGGCAAGGCCAAAAACGTGGCCGCGCTCTCCCGCATGTTGCTGGACCAGCATGGCGGCCAGGTCCCGGCCGATCGCGAGGCGCTGGAGGCGTTGCCCGGTGTCGGTCGCAAGACCGCCAACGTGGTGCTGAACGTGGTGTTCGGGGAAAGCGCCATGGCGGTGGACACCCATGTGTTCCGCCTGGGCAACCGCACCGGTATCGCTCCCGGCAAGACGCCACGCGCCGTCGAGGATCAGCTGGTCCGGCGCATCCCGGGCGACATGCTGCGCCCAGCCCATCACTGGCTGATCCTGCACGGCCGCTACGTCTGCAAGGCGCGCACCCCGGAATGCTGGCGTTGCGGCGCAGCTCCATGGTGCGGCTTCCCAACCAAAACGCCTCCGCCCGTCACCAAGCCGCCGCTCAAGCCCAAGGAAGCGCCATGAAGATCGCAATCATCCCCGTGACTCCGTTCCAGCAGAACTGCTCGATCCTATGGGACGAGGACACGATGACTGGCGCCGTGATCGACCCAGGCGGCGAGGCCGAGCGTATCTTCGCCGAAGTGCAGCAGCTCGGCGTTCGGGTCGAGAAGATCGCCCTCACCCACGGCCACATCGATCATGCTGCCGGCGCGGCGGAGCTGAAGGAGCTGCTCGGCGGCGTGCCGATCGAGGGGCCGGACGAGCGCGACCGCTTTCTGCTGGAGGGGTTGGAGGCGCAAGGCCGGTCCTATGGAATTGTGGGCGCGCGAAACGTCATACCAGACCGCTGGCTGCGGGAGGGCGACACGATCGACCTAGCCGGCGTTGCGTTCGACGTGCTGCATTGCCCGGGCCACACGCCGGGCTCGGTGGTGTTCGTGAACAAGGCGGGCCATTTTGCGCTGGTGGGCGACGTGCTGTTCCGCGGCTCGGTCGGCCGGACCGACTTCCCCTATGGCAGCGCGGACGACCTGATCACCGCGATCAAAACCAAACTGTTGCCGCTTGGAGATGAGACGGTGTTCCTCTGCGGCCACGGCCCAGGATCGTCGATCGGGGCGGAGCGAGCGGGTAATCCGTTTTTGCGATAAGCGCACCGATCTTACCCTCTCCCGCGTAGAGCGGGACATGAGGGCGACAAAGCTCTAAGTCCAATACAGCACCTTCGCCTCCGGCAACCGGCGCGCCAGGCTGCCTTCGATCGTGCCGCGGAGTTCGGCCATCTGCTCCTTAGGGAACACCCATTTGGTGGAACCGAATTTGGTCAGCTTGCGGGTGCGGGCCGACTCGTCCATGTCGAGCTTGCTGCCGGGGTACCAGCCCTCCAAGACCGCCTTGGATTTGGGCGTGAAGCGATGCGTGATCAGCTCCGCCGTCAAATCCACACCGGGGACGCCGTCCAGCGTGTCGGCGATCCCGGCAACCAGCTGATCGTATGCGTCCTGCCACGCAGGTAGCCGAAGGATCGGGGCGATGGTCAGCCCCACCTTGTAGCCTGCAAGCGCCACCTTGCGGAGTGCGGCGAGCCGGGCGGCCATGCGCGGCGCCCCGCCCTCCAGCCGCTCGGCCGGCACGGCATTCAGCGAGAAGCGGATCCGCGTCCGGCCGCCGTGCTGCAGGCCGAGCAATGGCTCGACCGCATCGAATTTCGTGGTGAAGCGAAGCTGGGCGTTCGCATTCCACTGCCCGAAATGGGTGATGCAAGCCGCCAACCCGCCGGTCAGATGCTCGATGGAGAGCGGATCGGTGTAGCAAGAACATTCGAACGTGGTACCCTCGTGCCGCCGGTCTTCGGACGTCGACGTCACCTGCCCCTCGCCCAGCGCCGGTGGCAGCTCGGCCATGATCTCCGGCAGGTTGGCGTACACGCGCACGATCGGCGGCCCGGCCAGCGACCCGGCGAGGTAGCAATACTGGCAATGCGCCGGGCAGCCCTCGGCGAGGTCGAACCGCCAGTCGGCCGAGGGCGGGATCGGCTGCAACCGGCGGCGGCTCGGCGAGGCGGTGACGACCGCCATCGTGGTCTTGGCATCGCGGTAGCTGTCCGGCAGGCCAGACAGGCGATCAGCTTTCAGGCAGATGATCTCGGACCCCACCGCGGCGGCTTTTTCGACGATGCCTGCGCCATAGGGCCAATCCAACGCGGACGGCGTGACCAGCAGACGCTTGGGAATCCAGGGCTTCGTGCTCATGCGTTGGAATGTCGGGCGCGCGACCTCATTATCCAGCGATGAGCGACCTTGCTGGCTTTCCCCCACGCGCCTTTGACAAGGCGGATCCATCGCCGGACACGCTGTTCTACGCGCAGCCCAGGCTGGTGACGCATATCGACGACGGCGCCATCGAAGCGGTGACCGAACTCTATCGCCGCACGCTGCCGCCGGGCGGCGTTATCCTCGACCTGATGAGCAGTTGGGTGAGCCACCTGCCCGCCGAGGCCGCCTATGCCGAAGTGATCGGCCACGGCATGAACGCGACCGAACTCGCCGCCAATGAGCGGCTATCCGAATGGTTCGTGCAGGACCTCAACGCGAACCCTGTGCTGCCGCTGCCCGACGCGCGGTTCGACGGCGCATGCCAATGCGTCTCCGTGCAGTATCTACAGCATCCGGTGGCCGTGTTCCGTGAAGTGCTGCGCACGCTGAAAGCCGGTGCGCCGTTCCTCGTCACCTTCTCCAACCGCTGCTTCCCCACCAAGGCGGTGGCGATCTGGCAGGCCTTGAGCGGGACCGACCAGCAACAGCTCGTGGCGCTCTACATGACCCGCGCTGGGTTCACCTCGGTCGAAATGGGCGACAGCCTGCCACCCGGCGGCGACCCGATCTGGGCTGTCATCGGGCGGGGGCCGGTCTAGGTGGACCGCACCGACCATAAGCTGCTGGCATTGCTGCAAAGGGATTGCACCCTGTCCATCGCACAGCTTGCGGAACAGGTCGGACTGTCCGCCACGCCATGCTGGAAGCGCATCCAGCGGCTCGAGGCGGATGGGGTGATCGAACGCCGGGTCGCATTGGTGGATCCGGAGGCGGTCGGGCTGGGGCTGACCGTGTTCGTGGCGATCGAAGCCGGCGACCACTCTCCCGAGTGGCTGGAACGGTTTGCCAACGCGGTCAAGAACATGCCCGAAGTGATGGAGGCGCACCGCATGGCCGGCGACGTGGACTACATGCTCCGCGTCGTGACGACCGACCTGCGCGCCTATGACGCGTTCTATAAACGCCTGATCGCGGCGGTCGGCCCCAAGAATGTCAGCAGCCGCATGAGCATGGAGCGGGTGAAGGCCACGACCGCGCTGCCTCTGCCGGAGGCCACGCCGGCGCGGAAGGCGCGGTAACGGCCAGGTTTACGTCCCTGGCAGACAGCCGTGGAAGTCGCGTTCGGTCACGCCCTCGGCCGGCATCTGGACGCCGGCAGTCGGATCCACATAGGGCTGCGACGCGTGGGTGATGTTGACAGCCCCCGCGAACCACAGGCCGCAATGCGAGCGGACCGGGCCGCCGGACTGCGTGACGGTGTTGTCGCGCATGGCGATGCGCCCGGTCGCGTCGTTCACGTTGATGCCCACACCGGCCCGGGTGATGATGTTGCCGGCGATCAGCCCGCCGGCCGTATCCGTTTTATACCAGGCGCGCCCGCCGACCCCGAGGCCGAAGCCGCAGCGCCGCCCGGCCCCGCAATCGATCACGTTGCCGCTGATCACCGTTCCATCGAAGTCACCGCTGGTGAGCGGCCAGCCATGCACCAGCAACGCGGTGAACGCTCCCGCATCCGGCCGGTCGGACGTCTCGATCCGGTTATCGGCGATCGTGCAGCGCAGGCAACCGCCGAGCACCAGTTGCACGTCCGTATTGTCGCGGAACAGATTGCCGCGGACGACGTCGTTTACGCCGTCCAGCAGGGTCAGCCCATCGGCCCACATCGCCGCACGGTCATGCGTGCCGTTGCCGAGTACGGCGTTGCCGATGAAGCGAAAGCCCGCCGCGCCCGGCGCCACTTCAACGGCGCTGAAGCAACTCACGTCCCGCACCACGCTGTGGCTGACAGTGACTTGCCGGCCGGTGATCGAAAGGCCGCCCATGGAGCGCCGGCCGGACCCCGCGCATGCCCCATCGTCGTGGCGTGATGGGTCGGCCTTGCCGCCTTCGATCACCACGTGGTCGATGACGCTGCCCGCACCGGCGACACTGATGGGACTCTCGAAGCCTTCAGTCAGCCGGAGCGCCAGGACGGCGCATCCTCCCTGGTCGCACCCGGCGCTGTCCGGCCCTGTTCCTGCCGTGGTCAGCGTCACCCGGCGTGATAGCACCAGCGGCTTGGCCAGCACGATGCGCGCAACAGGAAGGTCCAAGCGGGCGCCGTCCGCCAGCGTGTCCAGGCAGTCCTGCAAGTCGGCGCCGTCAGCCAGCCGGCGGCAGGCGCCCGGCGTCGCCACCTGGTTGCGCACCGCGCACGCAGTCAGCACGAGGAGCAGCAGCAGCCCGTGCAGGCAAAGCTGCTGCCGCAGCATGATGCTACTTGGCGGCTGCGATCGACTTCATGATCACGGCCTCGGCCGCCGCCTTGTCCGCCCAGCCGGTGACCTTCACCCACTTGCCGGGCTCGAGATCCTTGTAGCGGGTAAAGAAGTGTTCGATCTGCTGCCGGGTGATCTCCGGCAGATCCTCGACCGCATGGACGGTCTTGAACATGGGCGAGATCTTGTCGTGCGGGACGCAGATGATCTTCTCGTCCTGGCCGCTCTCGTCTTCCATCTGCAGCATGCCGATTGGGCGGCAACGGATGGCGGCGCCGGGCACGACGGCGGACGGCAGCAGGATCAGCACGTCGGCCGGGTCGCCGTCGTCGGCGAGCGTGCCGGGGATGAAGCCGTACGCGGCCGGATAGGCCATGGGCGTGAACAGGAATCGGTCCACCATGATGGCGCCGCTGTCCTTGTCCACTTCGTACTTCACCGCCGAGCCCTGCGGGATCTCGATCACGACATTGATGTCGTGCGGCGGCTCCTTGCCGGTGGAAATCTTCGCCACGTCCATTGTCATACCCTATCGATTGATGCTGGCGGCGGACCCTACTGGCGCCCCCGATCCTTGCCAAGCCGCGCCGGGCTGGGGCAATGAGGGCGCCGTATGCGCCTGTAGCTCAGTTGGTTAGAGCGGGCCGCTCATAACGGCTTGGTCGCGGG
>CAZZVB010000197.1:0-8058 GCA_964657445.1 uncultured Burkholderiaceae bacterium
GACGGCGCCGGGGAAGTCCTTGGTTTCGCGCCGGCGCTTGGCGATCGTCCAGTTGAGGTTGGCTTCCACCGGGGTGGTCAGCTCGTCGATGTCATTGCCGTAGAGGCAAAGCCCGGCCTCGAGCCGCAGGCTGTCCCGCGCGCCCAGCCCGGCAGGGGCGACTTCGGGCTCGGCCAGCAGCTTGACCGCAAGCGCTTCCGCATCCGCTGCGGGGACGGAGATCTCGAACCCGTCCTCCCCCGTGTAGCCGGACCGGCTGACCCAGGTCGCGATGCCGCCGATGCTGACGGACGCCACCTGCATGAAGCTCAACGCGGCTGCTTCGGGGCATAGACGCGCCATGACGACGCCGGCCAGTGGGCCTTGCAGAGCCAGCAGCGCCCGGTCGTCGTGTTGCTCGGCGCCTATTTGCGGGATGCGGGTGGCGAGGTGGGTGGCATCGGCCGCCTTGCGGCTGGCGTTGACGATCAGCAGCAGGCGGTCGCCGTGATTGGCGACCATCAGGTCGTCCAGGATGCCGCCAGCTTCGTCCAGGAACAGCGTGTAGCGCTGACGGCCCGGCTTGATCCCCAGCATGTCGCCCGGCACCAGCGTCTCGAGCGCGGCGGCCGCATCCGCCCCGTGCAGGCTTATCTGGCCCATGTGCGACACGTCGAACAGCGCCGCCCGCTCCCTGCACTGCGTGTGCTCGGCCATGACGCCGGACGGGAACTGCACCGGCAGCTCATAACCGGCGAAAGGCACCATACGGCCGCCCAGCCGGCGATGCAGCGCATCGAGCGGAGTGGCGCGGATGATGTCCGCATCAGGGTCGATGAAGTCGTCGGGATTGAACTCGGACAATCGGCAGGCTCCGCACACGGGTCGCCCGCCGGCGCGATTGCCTGCGGGATCGACCCCCCTCTGTCGCGGAACCTGAGAGATTCGGGCGCGGCGTGCACACCCTTACTCCGTCGGTGCGGCCCTGAGCGTTGGGCCGGCTTTCCAGAGACCCTGGCGCCGTGCGGTCCTTTGTGCCTGAGCGTTTCCGGGGGCCGGTTGCGCCTTCGGCGGCGGCATCAGCCGCTCTCTCCCGCACGGGTGGTTCGGGTGAGGCAATCTGACCAATCATGCTGCATTGCGCAAGTTTTATCGGGCTTTGCGCGATGCGGCTTCGCCGTATCGCGAATCTACGTGAACAACCCGCCGAAAAAGTGAAAACGATCTTTTTTTATAGCTTATACCTGCAAATAGATGACCGTTGGAAGAATGTCCGTGAGTGCTCAATGTTTGCGTGGCGCCGATGTGGCCGCCCGACTCGACCAACTTTGGGCCGAAACACTCGGCCTCAGCACCAAGCCGAATGACGACTTCTTCGCCGACGGTGGCCACTCGCTGCTCGCCACGCGTTTGCTGGCCCGCGTGGAGAAGGAGTTCTCAGTCCGCATCCCGCTCCGCGATTTCGTTCGTGAGCCCACGCGGACCGCGGTCGCGCGCGCGATCGTCTCAGGCGCACCCGACCAGATCTTCCGCTTTCAGCGGCTGGTCCGGCTGGGAAGCGGGGCTGCGAAGCCGGTATTCGCCGTCGTGCACAGCAACGGCGCCTTTTTCCCGCTGGGGCAGGAGTTGGGGGCGGATCATCCATTCGTGGCGCTTCAAGCCGCCGATCGCCGCCATGCTGAGGATCTTCCCGCAACGATCGAAGCGATGGCCGCCAGCTATGTGAAGCAACTGAGGTTGGCCGAACCTAGCGGTCCTTACGTCCTCATGGGATGGTGCCTGGCAGGCACCATCGCCTATGAAGCGGCACAGCAGTTGCTGGCCGAAGGCGAAGAGGTGGCGGCCGTGATGATGGTCGATACCTGGTGTCCGTCCTACGCGACCGGAATGAGCGCGCTGCACCGCCGCCTATCCGAATGGTCCTACAGCACGCAGGTCATTTTGATGGACTTCTCAAAGGTGCTCCGCGGCCGGCATAGCTTCAGCGCATTTCTGGAGCGGCGAAACGCGATCCGGCGCTTGCAGAAGGGACGATCACGCTCGAAAACGCCGTCCAGCGAGGTGCATGCAAACTACCAGGCGGACCGCGATTTCGACACGCGGATACTTGGCCAGGTTCGCGATGCTTGCCGGTCCTACAATCCGCAGCCGATTGGCGCCCGGGTGCTGCTGGTGCGTTCGTCGGAGGAACCGCGTGGCTTCGG
Organism: uncultured Burkholderiaceae bacterium; assembly: GCA_964657445.1. Taxonomy (GTDB): domain Bacteria; phylum Pseudomonadota; class Alphaproteobacteria; order Acetobacterales; family Acetobacteraceae; genus LMUY01. The sequence goes on from CAZZVB010000197.1 coordinate 2,184, forward strand.
GCTAAGCCGCAGGCTCGGCTGGGACCGGCTGCGCGACCGGCAATGGCTGATGACGACCATTCGCGGCGACCATTGCGAGGTGTTCATGGAGCCGCAGATCGGCATTCTTGCACGGGCCATACGGGAGGCCGTGGGCCTCAGCCGGCCGGTCGCAGCTCCGGTCGCGGTGGCGGCGCCCGGTGCCACGCCGGCCATTTTCGCGGTGTCCAACGCCGCGTCCTGAAAGCCTATCGGTAGCCTGCCAAATGCGGCAGCCACATGGTGACGCCGGGCACGAACGCGATCACCAGCAGGCACACAAGAAGCAAGCCCAGCCACCGCATCATCGGCCGCACCGTCACCTCGATCGGAACACCGCCGATCAGGCAGGCGCCATACAGCCCCAGGCCCAGCGGCGGCGCAAACAGCCCGATGCCCATCGCGATCACCAGCACGACGCCGTAATGCAGCGGCGCAATGCCGAGCTGGGCCGCGACGGGCACCAGCAGCGGGCCGAAGATGATCAGCGCCGCCGCCCCCTCCAGCACCGACCCCATGACGATCAGGATGGCGATCGACAGCAGCAGGAACAGCGCCGGCCCGCCGTTATGCGACAACTCGACCATGAATTGCGCCAGGGCATAAGGCACTTGCTGCAAGGTCAGCATGAAGGCGACCGATTGCGCGGCCGCCACGATGAACAACACCAGGCCGGCCCGGGTCGCCGCCTGCACGAAGCTGCGCACCGCGGCGCCGGGTGACAGCTCGCGAAACGCCAGCCCGCCCACGACCAGGGCGTAGAAGGCCGCGAAGGCGCTGATCTCCGTCGCAGTGGCAAAGCCGGAGCGGAAGCCGCCGAAGATGATCACCAGCAAGCCGACGACGACGGCCGCACCGCCCCATAGCTGCCGCATCGGCACTCGCGGCAACTCGGCATCGGTTGCCTGACCCGGCGTGCCAGTGATCACCGCCGTTGCGATCAGCGCGACCGCCATCAGCAAAGCCGGCAGCAACCCGGCGACGAACAATCCGCCGATCGACAAATTGGCCACGAAGCCGAGGATGATGAGATTGATGCAGGGCGGGATGGTCTCCGCCATGACGGCCGACGCCGCCAGCAACGCCACGGCGCTGCCAGGGTCTTGCCGGGATCGCCGCGCGGCCGGGATCAGCACCGACCCGACCGCCGCAACGTCTGCCATCTTGGAGCCGGAGATGCCGGAGAACACGACCATGGACAGGACCATGACCACGTTCAGCCCGCCCCGCATGCGCCCGACCAACCGCTCCAGGAGCGCGATCAGCCGCACCGACATGCCGTTGGCTTCCATCAGGTAACCGACGAGGATGAAGAATGGGATTGCGAGCAGGACGAAGTTGTCGATCCCGCGCGCCACCTGCTGGGCGAAGACGACGCCGGGCAGCGAGCCCTCGGTCCAGACATACACCAGCGCGGACAGCGCGAGCACAAAGCCGATCGGAGCGCCACCGACCAGGCAGATGAGGAACGCGGCGCCCATCATGGCGCCAGGCGGGATGGCGTCGGGGATCATGGCATCGGCCGCCAGCCAAACCCCCGCGATCAGCGCGGCGGCGAGCACGGCTAACGCCACCTCGGTCCAGCGGCGCGACAGCAGCCGTTCAAGCCCGAACACCGTCATGCAAGCGCAGCCTGCGCCCATGGGGTAAAAGCTCCACTCCAGCGGCAGACCCGAGCCGGTGGTCTGCCCGGTCGTCAGATAGCCCAAATGCAGGGCGTGCCAGGCCAGGCACCCGGCCGTCAGCGTGACCGCAAGCGCGGAGATACCGTCCGCCAGCCGGCGCAGCCCCGGCGGCAGGCGATCCACGAAATAGGCGACGCCTACATTGTCGCCCCGCGCCAGCGCACCGGCGGCGCCAAAGAAGCTCAACGCCACCATCAGGCCGCGCGCGACGTCGTCGGCCCATTCGATCGGAGCGTTCAGGCCGTAGCGATAGAGGACGGAGAGGCAGACAACGGCGAGGTCCGCCAGGAGTAGTGATGCGGCGACGGCATCGACGGCGAGGAGAAGGGGGCGGGTGACGCGGTGGCCAGCCTGGCCCTCTCCCGCAAGCGGGAAGCGGCGGACAGCCTGGGTGGTTGCGGTCACCTAGGCAGCCGTGGCGCGCACCTTTTCCACCACGGCAGCCGCTTCAGGGTGCGCTTTCACGAACGCGTCGGTCTGCGGGAGGACACGCTGGCGGAAGGCTTCGCGGTCACATTCGTTCACCTCGACGCCGTTGGTCTTCAGGACTTCGATGGCTTCCTTGTCCACTGCGAGGCCGTGGGCACGGGTCGCGATCGATGCCTTCTGCGCCGCCTCCAGGAACGGCTCGCGCAGCGCCGGGGCCATGCGCTGGAAGGTCGCGTCGCTGAAATAGGTCACCAGCGGCGAGAAGATATGCTCAGTCAGCGCGTAGTGCTTGGCCGTCTCGTAGAACTTGCTGGCGAGCACGGTCGGCGGGTCGTGCTCCAGGCCGTCCAGAACGCCAGCCTGGAGCGCTGTGTAGATTTCGCCGAACGCCATCGGCGTCGCCGCGGCGCCCATCAGGCGCAGGCACTCGGTGATGATCGGGTTCGGCAAAGTGCGGATCTTCAGCCCGGCCAGATCCGCCGGCTCGTGCACCGGCTTGCGCGACAGGACGGAGCGTGCGCCGAAATTATAGGCCCAGCCTATGATATGGATGCTCGCCCCCTTCAGCAGCGCGTCCTCGATTGGCTTCGCGGCGCCGACATCCAGTGCCACGGTCTGCTGCGGGTAGGAGGTGAACAGGTAGCCAAGGTCCAGCACCCCCACCAACGGCACCAGATTGGCCGAGATGGAGGAGCCCGATACCATCATGTCGATCACCCCCAGCTTCACCTGGTTGATGACGTCGATCTCCTGACCGAGCTGGTTGTCGGGAAAGAACTGGATGGTGATCTTGTCGTCCAGCCCGGCAGTCTTCAACGCAGCTTGCAGGTTGTCGGAGAACACCCGGCCGTTGGCATATTTCGGGTCGTTCGGCAGCGAGGACGACAGCCGCATGCGCATCGGGGCGGCGTTGGCTCGCCCGATGATTGCCGGCGCCGCCAGCAGCCCGGCAGCGCCCCGCAGCAGCGTCCGCCGGCTAGGATAGTGGGCCATTTCGTTCCCCTGCCCCGGTATTGTCCGGGTTCTGCGGCTGACGCTATGCGCCTCCGCGCAGCGGATCAATACTGCGCGCATGACCCGTATCTTCCTGACCCATACGCCCCCGATGCTCGAAAACTATTACGGCGAGCGGGCGCTGGCCGCGCTGCGTCAGCATGGCGAGGTAGTGATCAATGCCACTGGCGCCGTGCTGGACAATCCGCGCCGGCTGGCCCAGGCGGCGGCCGGGTGCAGCATCATCGTGGCGGACCGCCAGACGCCGGGTCCGGCCGCGTTCTTCCCCCTGATGCCGGATCTCGTGGCATTCTGCCGGGTCGCGGTGGACATCAGCACGATCGACGTCGCCGCCGCGAGCCGGTGCGGCGTCTTGGTGACGCGGGCTACGCCGGGTTTCGTGGCAGCGGTCGTAGAATTGGCGCTCGGCTTCATGGTCGATCTGGCGCGCGGTGTCACCGATGCGGCCGCCACATTCCACAGCGGGACCGCTCCGGCCGCACGGCGCGGGCGTCAGCTGGCCGGGTCGGTGATCGGCATTATCGGCTATGGCGCGATTGGCCGGCGGCTCGCGGAGGTTGCGGGCGCGCTCGGCATGACCGTCCTAGTGTCCGATCCCCACGCCGAGGCCGCGCCGGGCCTGCGTCTGCTGCCGCTTGAGGCCCTTCTCGGGCAGGCCGACTTCGTCGTCTGCCTGGCTATCAGCAACCCGCAAAACGCTGACTTGATGAACGCGGCGGCGTTCGCTTGCATGCGGCCAACTGCCTACTTCATCAATCTCTCACGGGGCGAACTGGTGGATGAGGCGGCTCTGGCCGCGGCGTTGCACCGGCGCCAAATCGCCGGCGCAGCGATCGATGTCGGCCGTGCGCCGGACCAGATGCCGACTTTGGCACTCGCCTCACGGCCGGACGTGCTGGCGACGCCGCATATTGGCGGGCTGACTTTGGAAGCCGCCGAACACCAGGCGTTCGACACGGTGCGGCAGGTCGAGGCGATCGCTGCGGGACGGATGCCGCCCGGGGCGGTCAACCCGGAAGCGGTGACGACGCTGAAACCTGCCTAATTGCTACCGGCGTCTTGCCGCGCAATCGGCGGGCTACCCGCCATCGGCAGCCCGCAAACGCGAAGCGAATGCGGGGGGCCGGGCCTCTAGTGGACCAGCGTCGGGATCATCTCGTGCTGGGCGATCGCGGCAATGGCGATATTTTGGTCTTCCGCCAGCGCCATGGGTGAACCGTCGGCGCCGTGGATGGCGAACATCGCGGTGCCGTTCATCATCACGGGCTTCACATAGGCCATCTGTGACACACCGAGTTGCTGCAACTGAGCTGGCGTGATCTGGCGTATTTCGAATTTGGCTTCAGAGACGGTGGTGTCGATGGTGTCGGACATGGTGTGCTCCTCGCACCGGCCTCCTGCTCGGCAGGCCCTAGTGCTCCAGCGGTGATGCCCCGGGCCGAGTTCCGCGCCCGCGGCGAGTTAGGGTGACGTACTATCCTTTGTCGGCTTTCGACTGAACGAAACGCTGCTCCGCATCCACGACGCGTGAACTGCCGTTGCGCGTGATCGGAATGCTTTTGACACGCATCTCTGGCTGCGGGCGGGCCAACTCGATGTTGAGCAAGCCGTTGTCGAGCCATGCGCCAGTGACCTCGATACCCTCGGCCATGACGAAGGCGCGCTGGAACTGCCGGGCGGCGATGCCGCGGTGAAGAAAAATCCGGCCCTGGGTATCGTCGTTTTGCCGCCCGCGGATCACCAGCTGGTTGTCCTCCTGCGTGATCTGCAGGTCATCCATGGTGAACCCGGCGACGGCGAGAGTGATGCGCAGCGTGGTGCTGCTCATCTGTTCGATGTTGTAGGGCGGATACCCCTCGGATGATGACTTCGATGCCCGTTCGAGCATCTGCTCAAGCTGGTCGAAGCCGACGAAGAGTGGCGATCCGAAAACACGGGTGGACGACACGGTAGCCTCCTCCTGGGAGCGAGACGTTCACCAGGACCCAGCAGGCGTCCCGGCAGGGCATAATTTGGAACATCCGTAGCATGATGCAAGGCCAATGATGTTGATCAAGGCATTGGCCAAAGCTACATGCGGCTCAGCATGTCCGAGTCCCCCAACGTTCTGCCCATCCTGATCACTCCTCACCAGGCGTTGCGGGCCAAGGCGCGGCCGGTTTCGCCTGCCGATGATGCGGCCGTCCGTGACCTCGTGCCCAAGATGTTCGAGACGATGTACGAAGCGCCCGGTATCGGGCTGGCCGCCCCGCAGGTGGGCATAGGCCTGCGGCTCGTCGTGGTCGATTTGATGCCGGACAACGAGAGCAAACCGCTGACCTTGATCAACCCGCGCATCCTGAAGGTCAGCGACGAATGGGCGACTCGGGAGGAAGGCTGCCTGTCCTTGCCGAACCAATATGCCGACGTGACCCGGCCAGCCCGCGTCGTCGTGCGCTACCACGACCTCGAGGGTGCGCAGCATGACGTCGAGGCCGAGGGCCTTCTGGCGGCATGCCTGCAGCACGAGCTCGATCACTTGGACGGGGTGCTGTTCGTCGATCACCTGTCGGCGCTGAAGCGCAACATGCTGCTGCGGCGGCTTGCCAAGGAACTGAAGCAGAAGGCCGCCGGGTGAGACTTGCCTTCATGGGCAGCCCGGCCTTCTCGGTGCCGGCGCTGCGGGCGCTGCGCAGTGCCGGGCATGACATCGCTGCGGTGTACACCCAGCCGCCCCGGCCGGCCGGCCG
>CAZZVB010000198.1:0-8052 GCA_964657445.1 uncultured Burkholderiaceae bacterium
TTGAGCACGAGGTGATCGCCATCGATGCGTCCGGCCAGCGCCACTGCATCGAGCGACCAGCGGCAATTCGGCTCCTGCGCCGCGTAGGTCAGCATCATGTCGCCCGCGGCAACCTGCGGCAGCAAGCCGCGCTGCGCCGCGCTGCCGTAACGGGCGATCAGCAGGGCCGGAACCATAGTGCTTAGCAGAGGGATTGGCGCCAAATAGCGGCCTGCTTCCTCAAACAGCAAGCCAAGATAGGAACAAGCTAAGCCCTGGCCGCCACAATCCTCCGGCAGGCTGATGCCAAGCCAGCCTAGTTCCGCAACCTTGGCCCACAGCTCGCGAGACATCCGCTCAGGGTCACGTTCCGCGCGGCGCACCAGCGCTGGCACCGACTCCGACGCCAGAAACTCAGCCGCCGCGCTTTGCACGGCCAGTTCGTCTTCGGTGAGAAGGGTGTCCATCCGGCGTACCTCCCGATATCGTCCGCTCAGTGTTGCCGCGAGCGAGGCAGGCCGAGGCCGTTGCGCGCGATCTGGTCGCGCATAACCTGGACGCTACCGTGATTGACCGTGGACTGGAACGCGCCGAGCAGGTTGTGGGCGAATAGCCCGTCCTCCAGCGCATCGGGCGAACCGTTCAGCAATTGTGCCGACGGCCCAAGGATTTGACTAATTGCCTCGGTCGCGCGGACGCCATGTTCCGGGGCCCAGACTTTTTCGGCCGAACCCTCATAGGAGAACACGCCGCCCCGTTGCACGATGGACATGCTACGCATCGTCATCAGGCGCGCCACTTGGCCCTCGATCCACAACTCGGCAACCTTGTCGCGCACCCGCGGGTCGGCTCGTAAGGTCACGTTGCGCGAACCGTCCTCCTTCAGCCAGTTGGCGATGTCCTCATCGCGCATAACGGAGATCAGGTAACGCCAGGCGCCGACCCGGTCGAGATTGAGGCCTCGCCGCGCCACCGCCCAGCCATCGCCTTCCTGTCCGAGTAGGCAAGAAACCGGGACTTGCACGTCGTCGAAAAATACCTCGTTGGTGCGCGGCTCGCCATAGGTGGTGAGCGTCGGCGCACGCGGCTTATTCTGGATCGTCCAGAGCGGGCGCACCGTGATCCCCGGCAGATCGATCGGCACCAGCAGGATAGACAGGCCGGCCTGCCGCTTGGACGCCGGGTCGGTGCGGCACATGAGGAAGATGTGCGTGCAGGCGTGGGCCGAAGTCGTGTAGATTTTCTGTCCGTTGACGACATACACATCGCCATCGCGGATGGCCCGGCATTGGATGCCGGCAAGGTCGGTTCCGCAGCCCGGCTCGCTGTAGCCTTGGGAGAAGCTGATCTCGCCGCGGATCGTCGCGGGCACGTAATGCCGCTTCTGCTCCTCCGTTCCCGAGGCAAGGATTGCGGGTGCGCCGGTGCCACCGCCCCCGATGCGCTTATAGCCGACGCGCTGGAACTCTTCTTCGATGATAAATTGGTCCATCGGACTGCCGCCCTGGCCACCGTATTCCTTCGGCCAGCTGACGGCGGTCCAGCCACGGTCCATCACTTTCTGGAAGAACGCTTCGCCATGCGGGCCGGACCCGCGGGCGTCGTCTCTCAGCTCGGCCTGCAACTCGGCCGTCAGATTCTCCGCGATGAAGGCCTGCACGTCGCGGCGCAACTGCTTCTGCTGTGGCGAGAACTCGAAATCCATGCGCAGCTCCTCCTCGACACAGATTACGCGCGCTGTTCTTTCCAGCGCGTCAGCGTGCCACCCTTCATCACCTTGCCAGGTAAAACATGCCCGACAAGCTCTTCGGTGAGCTTGGCCGCTTCGACCAGGGCGTCAAGGTCGATACCGGTTTCAACGCCCATTTCACCGCACGTGAAAACCATGTCTTCCGTGCAGATGTTGCCGGCGGCACCCTTGTGCCCGGCGAACGGGCAGCCGCCCAAGCCGCCCACAGATGAGTCGAACTCGGCAACTCCCATTTCCATCCCCGCCACCGCGTTCGCCACCGCGCAGCCCCGTGTGTCGTGCAGATGCAACTTGAGCGTCAGCTCCGGCCACTTGTCGCGGACCTTGCCCACCAGGCTTCTGATTTGGGCCGGACTGGCCCAGCCCATGGTATCCGCCAGGGAGAGGTGCCTCATCGTGCAACCATGCTCCGTCATCACGTCGCGGGCGCGACCGATGAGCGCCACCACCTTACTTTCCGGAATGTAGCCCTCGAAATTGCAACCGAACGCAGCCATGACGCCAAGCGAGTCTGCATCAATACCCGCCTCGCGATAGGTCTGGATCCACTCGGGCATCTGGTCGAACGTGTCCTCGATGCTCCGGTTGGTGTTGCGCTTGACGAAGGTTTCGCTGGCGGTAAGGGTCAGCTTGCCGTCCATGTCCACACGCCCGTTAGCCAGCGCACGCTGAAGCCCCTTCGGATTTAGCCACAGGGCGCGATAACGGGTGTTTGGCTTCTTGTCGATTTGTTCGAAAACCTCGTTTGTATCCGCCATTTGCGGCACCGCCTTTGGGTTCACGAAAGATCCGACTTCGATCTGTCTGAGGCCGCTTTCCACCAGCGCGTCCACCATGCGGACCCGCTCCGCTGTTGCGAGGATGCGCGGCTCGATCTGCAGTCCGTCCCGCGGCCCGACCTCGATCATCTCGACGCGGCTTGGTAAATCAGACATCGTAGCTCCCCTGTCTGCGGCGCTTGCGCTGCGTCTTGACTACGCGAATAAGCTACTCGACCGTCAAAATCCACCCCGTTGCGCCCGTGCCCGGCGCAGTCATCGGCGCGGCGTTTACAAGCAGCGACCCAGCGATTAGCGTCGGTTCAACGAGTGCACGACTTGCAATTCGAATAAAAAGTGCCGGGGATCGACCAGGCACGCGGCCTAGGGGAACGCTTGAAAACAATGGCAAGCCCGCTCAGTCACCTCAAGGTCGTTGAAATCAGCGTCGCCATGGCTGGTCCCTTCTGCGGCATGATGCTGGCCGATTACGGGGCGGACGTGGTGAAGATCGAGCGCGTTGGGCATGGCGATGATAGCCGGGCTTGGCCGCCCTATTTCCACGGCGAAATGTCGCATTACTTCGCATCCGCCAACCGCAACAAGCGCAGTGTGGCACTAGACCTCAAGGACCCGGAAGGCAGTGCGGTGGCCCGGCGGTTGATTGAGGACGCCGATGTGCTGATCGACAACTACCGTTTCGGCGCTCTCGCCCGCGCGGGGCTGGACTACGCGTCGCTGTCCGCCGCGAACCCGCGCCTGATCTATTGTTCCATAAGCGGCTTTGGGGCCAGCGGCCCACGGCGGGACGACCCGGCAAACGACTTGTTCATGCAGGCCTTCAGCGGTGGCATGAGCATCACCGGCGAAGTCGGTGGCGGCCCAGTCAAGATGGGGCTGTCCGTTGCCGACCTCGGCGCCGGCTTCATGGGCGTTACAGGTGTGCTGATGGCACTGGAGGCACGCCACCACACCGGGCTCGGCCAGCGGGTGGACACATCCCTGCTGGAAGGGCAGATGACCATGCTATCGTACCACCTCTGCCGCTACTTCTCGACGGGCATAGTGCCCGGGCCCGGCGGCAGCGGCAGCGCTGTGTCCGTGCCATACCAGGCGTTCAAGGCCGCCGACGACTGGATCGTGATCGCTGCCTTCAACACCCGCATGTGGACGGGCTTCTGCGGCGCTGTCGGGCAGCCGGATTGGGAGCGCGACCCGCGCTTCGCCACAGCGGATGCAAGGGCCAAGAATCGCGACCTGCTGCTCCGCCTCATCGATCAGACGCTGGCCGTGCAGCAGGCCGCGCACTGGATCGCCCGCTTGGAGGCGACGGGCGTGCCGTGCACCCGGGTGAACCGCATCGATCAAGCCGTCGCGGAGGAGCAAGTGGCGGCGCGCGACATGGTGGTCGAGATGGAGGTGCCCGGCCTGGGCCGCATCCAAGTGGCCGGGCTGCCGATCAAGTTGTCCGAGACGCCAGGCCGGCTCGACCGCCCGCCGCCGCACCTAGGCGAACATACGGCAGAGGTCCTGAGCGGGCTCGGCTACGATGCCGACCACGTGGCGCGGCTGGCCGCAGGCGGCGCGGTCGGGCTGCACAGCGTCCGCCGCTCCGAACCTGCGGCTGCGTGAACAAGACGCGCAAGCCGTGAGCAACATCCTAACCGACGAAATCCGCAGCTACATCGGCCGGCAAAGCGGCATCGTCACTGCCTGCGATGCGGTGGAGCCCGGAGCCGTGCGACGCTACGCGCAAGCGATCATGGCCGATGGCGACACCGACTACCGGCCCAGCGCGGATCCCCCACGCTACGGCGGCCCGGTGGCACCGCCGATCTATCCCGCCTTCATGTTCCGCCGCCCACTCGGGTCGCCGGATGTACTTACGGAGCGGGCCGAGGATCCGGATTTCGACGGACTGGTTTCTGCGGCAAGCGATGGCCTGCCCGAACTCCCATTGCCCGGCCGCGCGCTATTGAATGGCGGATCGGAGATCGAGTTCTTTCGGTATGCTCGTCATGGCGAGCAGGTGACCCAGCAATCCCGCTACGCCGACATCTACGAGCGCGTTTCCAAAAACGGCCCGATGTTGTTCGTGGTGATCGAAACCGAATACCGCACCAGCGGGGGCGAACTGCTCCTGCGCGCGCGCAAGACGATCATTCGGCGCTGACACAAAGCGGGAGAAGGCGTGGATGGATCAGCGGGTCTCGTCTGGGCCGGGAAGCAATGTCACCACGATGGCGGAAAGTCCTGTTTTCGAAAATCTCACCGCGGGGCAGTCAGTCGCGTTGCTGAAGCTCGGGCCGTTCACCACGGCTCATCTGATGCGATGGTCGGCCGCGATGGAGAACTGGCACAAGATCCACTACGATCTGCCATTCGCAACCGGGCATGACAAGCTGCCGGGTCTGCTGATCAATGGGTCTCTCAAGCAGCAATTCATCGCTCAGATGCTGAAGGACTGGGCCGGTCCGGCAGGCTGGCTGTGGAAGATCCGCTTCCAGTTCCGCGCCATGAACCTGGTGGGCGAGCGCTTGGAAGTTTGGGCGACGGTGATGGAAACCCGGCAGGCGCAGAGCGCCGCCGGGCCGTTAGGTCTGGTCGATCTCGATCTAGGAATACGCAACGAGGCGGGTGTGGAATCGACGCCGGGTAGTGCCACCGTGGCCCTGCCAGTGCGCGGCGGCCCGGCGCTGCCCTACCCATTCGTACAGCCGGACGTGTAGCGCCGGCCTATACGGGAGTTTTGCAATGATGCTCACCCGCAGCCTTGGCCAATTTGTCGCCGCCCTATCCCCGAACCGCGTCCCGGAAGAGGCAGCGCGCATCGCACGCTTTGGCTTTATCGACTGCATCGGCGTGATGATTGCCGGCCGTGACGAGGATGCGCCGCGCATCCTCACGCAGGTACTGACACCCGTTAGCGGCGACGCGACGCTTTGCTTTACCGGGCGGTCGGCGCCCGCGCCCGAGGCGGCCTGGATCAACGGCGCCGCAGCGCATGCGCTCGACTACGACGACGTGGCCCTTCGCGGCCATCCGAGCGCCGTACTCGTGCCGGCGATCCTCGCCGAGGCGGAGAGCCTGGACAGCAGCGGCCGCGACATGGTGACTGCCTATCTCGCCGGTTATGAGACCTGGGCCGAGTTGGTGCGGCGGGATAGCGGGTTCCACCACAGCAAGGGCTGGCACCCCACTGGCATCTTCGGCGCAATCGCTGCCGCTGCCGCATGCGCCTATCTGCGCCGGCTCGATGCTGATCAGGCGTCGCAAGCGCTTGCGCTTGGTGCGTCACAGAGCGCCGGGCTGATGGCCAATTTCGGCACCATGACCAAGCCGTTTCACGCCGGGCGGTCCGCCCACGCCGGCGTGATGGCAGCGCGGCTGGCCCAGGCTGGCTTCACCGCCTCCCCCGATGCGCTGGAGCATCCGCAGGGCTTTCTGGCAGCCGTCTCACCCGCCGGCGAGGTGGACCGGGTTGCGCCGGCCGATCGCCTCGGTGAGGAGTGGCTGATCCTATCCAATAGGCTAAGCGTCAAGAAATACCCGGCCTGCTACTGCACGCACCGCGCGATCGACGGCATGCTGGATTTCCAGCGGCAGCAGCAGATGCGGGCGGAGGATATCCAGGCCATCACCGTCGAATTGAGCGAAAACTACGCCACAATCCTACGGAACCATCGGCCGCAGACGGGGCTGGCCGCAAAGTTCTCCATCGAGTTCGCCTTGAGCGCCGCCATTATCGCCCAACGCGTCGGCCTGGGCGAGTTGACCGACGCGTTCGTCGAGCGTCAGGACGTTCAAACACTGATGGAGAAAGTCACGGTGCGGACCAACACCGATTACGACCCCGCCAACCCCGGAGCGGCGGTGGCGGACTGGTCAGACATCCGCTTGCGCGACGGAACCGCGCGACAGACTGAACGGGTGCGTCGCGCCCGCGGCCACGCGGACGCTCCGCTGACCGAGGCCGACTTGTTCACGAAATTTGAGGATTGCCTGCAGGCGGGCGGTTACACCACCGCGCCGCACGTCTTATTCGAGCGGCTGCAGGCCATAGACACAGCGCAAGCCCGCGCACTGACCGCGATGCATTAGCATCGCCGGCTCAGCGTCCCTTGAACACCGGCTTGCGCTTTTCGTTGAACGCCGTGACGCCCTCGCGTCGGTCCTCGGTCGGCACCATCCGGCTGTAAGCCTCGATCTCGAACAGCATGCCGTCCGCCAGGCTGAGGGACAGCCCGTGGTGCATGGCGCGCTTGGCCTGCCGGATCGAGATGGGCGCGTTGCCGGCGATCGTCGTGGCGGCCTCAACCGCTTCGGCAATCAACACGCCAGGCTCGCACACCCGGTTGACCATGCCCCACGCCATCGCATCCCCGGCGGACCAGGGCTTGCCTGACAACAGCAATTCCTTCGCCCGGCGTTCGCCTACGGCGCGCGGCAACGTCTGCGTCCCACCAGCGCCGGGCATGATGCCGAGCGTCACCTCCGGCAAGGCAAACCGAGCCGTGCTTGCCGCATAGATGAAGTCGCAGCACAGCGCCATCTCGCACCCGCCGCCATAGGCGGCGCCATTGACGGCCGCGATGATCGGAACGGGGCAGTCGATCATCGCGCGGGCCTTGTGCTCGAAAATCAGGTGCTGCGCCTGCCAGGCCGCATCCGTCATGCCGTGGCGCTGCTTAAGGTCGCCGCCGGCACAAAATGCCCGCTCCCCCGCCCCGGTCAGCACCACGGCCCGGCACAGCTCGGGCTGCAGCGAAAGCGAGGTGAACAGGTCCAGCATGTCGCGGCCCATCTGCGTGTTCATCGCGTTCATCGATGCGGGCCGGTTCATCGTCATCAGCAGCACGTCGGGATGCGGACGCTCCAACAGCAATGTCTCGTACTGATCCTGCATCAACTTGTCGCCCTGATACGACGCGCTTCCTTAAGGGTTCATCATGTGGGACCGTGCATGCCAGGTCAATCGCCGGCAAGCGAACGAAGGCGAGTCCGAAGTGTCCAGGGGAGATTGTCGACAATGCCGGAAGGCTTTCATCGCGGCCGCGACTACGCGACCCTGGCATACCGATTTGGCAGCCGGACTGCGGTCGCCGATCTCACGGGCGCGATCAGCTACGCCGAATTGCTGCGACGTGCGGCAGGTATCGGGCATGATCTGCTGGCGGCGGGCGTCCGGCCCGGCGATCCGGTGGTCAGCTTCAACCGCAATGGCATTTCCGCTGTCTGGGCCAGCATCGGTATCCATCTCGCCGGTGGCGCCGAAGTGCCCTTGAACGTCAATCTTGCCGAAGCAGATCGCCAATACTGCCTCGGCCTGGCCGGCGTCCGGCACGCGGTGTGTTCTCGCACGCATGCCGCTTTCTTCAGCGAGAATGGCGTTCAGACCCACGCGATTGAAAACGTGCAGGAGCGCGACTTGAACGCGGCGGATTTTCCCAGCGTGGGCTACGACGATTGGGCGAAGATCAGCTTCACATCAGGCACTACCGGGCTGCCGAAGGGCATTGTGACGAGCCAGCGCGCGCGCTGGATCGGCAACATGCTTCAGCGCGC
>CAZZVB010000199.1:0-7830 GCA_964657445.1 uncultured Burkholderiaceae bacterium
CGAGGTCGGACCAAGCGAAGTTGCGGGGTGGGCCGGCGGAGGCGGAGGGGCCGCTGCGCCGGCGGCGCAGCGATGGGACCTGCGCGCCACCGTCGATCTCTCGCTGCGGCGCGAAGGCGATCCCATGCCGGGCGACATGCGGGAGCGTATCTTCCCGCTGGATTTGGCGGATCACCTGATCGGCCGCCGGTCCGATAGCGAGGACATTCACCCGGAGATCGTGATCGGCGATCCCGGCATTTCGCGGCGGCACGTCCGGGTCCTGCGTGGGCCGGATGGCGCGTTGTCTGCGCTCGACCTCGGGTCGATGAACGGCACCCGGCTGAACGGAACGCCGCTCGAGGCAAACGTGCCGACGCCCTTGAAGGAGGGCGACCAGATCACGCTCGGCTGCTGGACGCGGCTGACCGTGGCGGCCCGCTGATGCCGGACGGCATGGTCGCGGTGCGTGGCCTGGCAAGCAGCACCCCCAACCGGCTGCGCGGCAGCGCCGTGATCATACTCCTGCTCGCGCTGTTGACGGGGGCGATCTCGATTTGGGCAGCGAGCCGGATCGGGGACGCCGCACAGACCATCGGCCGCGATGCGGAGCCGTCCGTTACGTTCGCGCTGCGCATGGCCGCGACACTGTCCGACATGGATTCGTCCGTGCTGGAGGACGTGCTGCTGGATAATGGGGCGGCCATGGGGACGTCGGTCCGATACACCGACGCCATCCGGCAGCTCTCGTCGGACCTGGTGCAGGCGGCACAGAACATCACCTACGGCGAGGCCGAAGCAGGTCCGCTGCGGTCGCTGCAGGAGGCGCTGATCGCCTACGAGCAGGCGGTGGTGGAGGCCCGGTATATCGGCGCCGGCGACGCCTGGATCACGTCCCGCCGGGTGCAATGGGCGAGCCGGGTCAACCGCGACAGGGCGGTGCCGCAGGCGCTCGCCTTGTCCGCCGCCAATGCCGGGCAGCTCGAGCAGCGCTATGCGGGCTACCGCGCGACGTCCCTGGTGTTCGCCGGGGCGGGCGTGTTGTCGTTCGCCGTTCTGCTGCTGGCGTTGTTGGCGGTGCAGGTCTGGCTGGCGCGGACGGTGCGCCGGGTGATCAATCCCCTGTTGGCCGCGGCGACGCTCGTGGCGGGTCTGGGAGGCATCTGGTTCGGCACGACCGTGCTAACGGAGCGTGCCGATCTGCGCGCCGCCAAGAACGACGCCTATGACAGCCTGAAGGTGCTGTATCAGGCGAAAGGCGAGGCGAACGCGCTGCAGGCCGCAACGTCGCTCTGGCTGCTCGACCCGACTGCCCGGCCAGAGGCGCAGGGCAGCATCGATGCGGCCCGCCTCGCTTTGCTGGCGACCGATCTGACCAACCCGTCCCAGCTTCTGCCACTGCGCACCGGATTGCAGACGGCGCAGCGTCTCGAACAGCAGGGCAAGCCCGCGGAGGCGCTCGCCGCTGCACCGCACCTGGCGGGCCTGCTTGGTGACGAAATGGCCAATGTGACGTTCGGCGCGCCTGAGCGAGACGCTGCCACCGACAGCATCGCGCGGCTGGCCAATGCCGAGGCGCTGGTGCGGTCGGTCCAGGCGCAGGAGCAAGCGGGGCGCCGCGCTTTCGTGGTGGCCCGCTGGCTGAATGAAGGCGCCCGAGCTTTCGCAGCCCTGCAAGCCGCGATCGACCGCACGATCGCCATCAATCAATCGGAGTTCGATAGGCGGGTGGCGTCCGCGCTGGGAACCGCCCACCAGATGCCCTGGGTGATCTCGGCTGCCCTGGCGCTCTCCACGTTGCTGGCCGCGGGTGGATTGTGGTTGCGGTTGCGCGAATACCGCTGATGCCGTCGCTGGAGCAGGTGGACGCCGAACTGCTGCGCTGGCGCGACCGGCTCGCTGCGGCTAGCCGCAACGTCTCCGAACTCAGCGAGCTGCCGGATTTCGGGGCCGCCCGGTCGGCCGCGTCGGGCACCGGCCGCCTGGCGGAGGAGGCGCGTGGCCTGGTCGCCACCATGGACGAGCTCTGGCAGGGCGTTCTGCTGATCGGCGCGGCACTCGACCGGGCGGAGCAGGCGCGGCAGAGCGGGTCCCGGCTATGGCGCGGCGAGGAGGCGGCCCGCCAGGCGATGGACATACTGGAGGGTGCATCGATCACGGTCGATCTGTCGGAGACCCCGGTGCTGCATCGGCGGCTGCTGGCCGGACCGCGCGCGACCGTGACGGTGACGCCCGGCACGCTGCTGCAGACCATGGACACCGCATTCGATCGCGCACGGGAAAGCCTGGCGCGCGTGACACAGTGCGTGGCACAGGCGGCGGCAGTGCACGCCCGGCTGGAGGCCGCCTTGGCGTCGCTGCCAGTGCCGGCGGAGCTGGCCCAGCAGCTTGCCGCCGCCCTGCTGCCGGACCCGCTCGACCGGCTGGATGCCCTGAACCGGCTCGCGCCCGCAATCGAGGCAGCCGCTGCGACCGCGGCGCGGGCACGCCACGGCATCGAAGCTGCTCGCGCGCAGGTGGCGGTGTTGCAACAATTGGCCGCAGATGCCCGGGCCAAGGCGGCTGCCTGCCGCACCGCCGTCGCTGCGGTGCTGCCGCCTGACGATGCGGCGGGGCTGGCCGATCTCCAGGCCTGGCTGGAGCGGATCGGTCACACGCTGGACAGCGGCCGGGTTGAGGCATGCCTGGTCGGGCTGGCGAAATGGCAGAACCTGCACGACCGGCTGATGGGCCAGTATCAGGCCCTGTCGGACGCTGCCGCACAGGCCGTGTCGCGGCGCGATGACCTGCTGGCGCGGCTCGGGGCGCTGCGCGCAAAGCAGCGCGCACGCCAGCTTGCCGACCCGGCGGTCGAGGCGCTCGCAGCCGCCGCGAAGCAGAGCCTGCAAAGCCAGCCATCCGATCTGGACGCAGCGTCGCGCGACGTTGCTGCCTATGGCGCCGCACTTGCGCAGCGCTGACCGCATGAGGGACTGACACGATGGCCCGTGCCTGCACCGATCCAACCTGCAGTGGCGAGTTCGTGGACGGGTTCTGCGATACCTGCGGCCGGGCCGAACCCGTGGCCGTCACAGCGTCGCCTGCCAGCACGGCGTCGTCGCGCGGCGGTTCAACCGGCGCGTCGCACATGGCGCGGCAGGGCGGCTATAGCCGTAGCACCGGCCGCCTGACCGGCGCTCGCCGGCCGAGTGCGGCTGGCGGCACGACAGGCACGTCACCCGCCACGGGTTCGGCCTCCGCAAGCGTCCGCACGCGGGGCAGCCGTGGCAGCAGCAGCCGGCGGCGCGCACTGGGCGGCGGTCTGGTGCAGATGCCGGTGGAGCCGTCCGCCGATCCGCTCAAGCTGCTGCTCGCCGACGCGCGCGTGCCGGAGGGCAAGGCGGTCTGTCCGAATTGCGGCAACCGGGTCAACGCGAACAAGCGGTTCTGCTCCAATTGCGGCGCCGAATACAATTTCCGCCCATCGCTCAAGGCGGGCGACGTGCTGGCGGACCAGTATGAGGTGAAAGGCCCGATCGCGTTCGGCGGATTGGGCTGGATCTATCTGGCGATGGACACGCGGCTCAATCGCTGGGTGGTCCTGAAGGGCTTGCTCAATACCAAGGACGAAGCGGCTGCGGCGGCCGCGGTGGCGGAGCGGCAGTTCCTGGCTGCCGTCAAGCACGGCAAGATCGTCGGCATCTACACCTTCGTCACCCGCGACGGTGAGAGCTTCATCGTCATGGAGTATGTCGGCGGGCGTACGCTGAAGGCCATCCGGCGCGAACGCGGCCCGCTGCCCCCGGCCGAAGCCATGGCGTTCATCGCCGGCATCCTGCCCGCCTTTGCGTATCTGCATGACCAGAACCTGGTCTATTGCGACTTCAAGCCCGATAACTTCATGCTCGAGAATGACGACGTGAAGCTGATCGACATGGGGGCGGTGCGCCGCATCGGCGATCCGCACGGCGATATCTACGGCACTGTCGGCTACAAGGCGCCGGAGGCGGACAGCGATCCGCAAGCCGCGTCCGATCTGTACACCATAGGGCGAGCCTTAGCGGTGCTGCTGATGGACTTCGACAATACCGGACGCTACGTGAGCAGCCTGCCGCCTCCGAACGAGCTTCTCTACACCGTTCCGGAGGCCGTGCTGCATGCCGCAGGGCTGGACCCTTCAGCGCCGCTGCGCGCGACCCTTGAGGGCGGGGCGCCCTTGCCGCCCTGGCTGCGCTGGAATGCGGCCAGCCGCAGTTTCTCCGGTGTGGCGCCGGCCGATCTCGTCGCAATCGATGTGCGTCTGTCCGCCGACGGCGTGCCGCCGCTGCCGCTTACGCTGGGGCTGCCGCTGGCAGGCAATGAGAGCCTCTATCGTTTTCTGCTGAAAGCGACCGCCTCCGATATCGACGCGCGCTTCCAGTCCGCCGACGAGATGGCGGCGCAACTGACTGGCGTGCTCCGCGAAACGGTGTCGCGCACGGATGCGATCCCGGCGATGGACAGCGCCGTCTTCCTGCCCGAGGCGGCGGCGCCCGGCGATCCAAGCGCGGCGGCCGGCGCGTGGCGCCGCCTGCCGGAACTGCGGCTGGACCAGGCGGATTCCGCCGCGGCCGAGTTGTTCGCCGCACGCACCGCCGAGCCCGGCGCACAAGCCGCCATGCTGGACGCCGCGATCAAGGCCAAACCACTTTCAGCCGAGTCCAGGCTACGGCGGGTGGACGCAATGCTTGCCGATGGTCCTGAGTTCGAGGCCGTCATGCGCCTGCTCGACCAGACATTGGCCTTGGACCCGTTTGATTGGCGTCCGGATTGGTATTGCGGAAAGTTATACTTGGCGCTCGGCCGGGCGGCAGAGGCGGTGGAGTGCTTCGACAAGGTTTATGGCGAAATCCCGGGTGAGGCTGCGCCTAAGCTGGCCTTGGCGGTGGCACTGGAGGCTGCAGGACGCGGACCGGAGGCGGCCGGGCTATACGACACTGTCAGCCGCTGCGACCCGGCGTTGACCGCCGCCGCCTTCGGGCTCGCGCGGTGCCGTTTGGCGGCCGGTGACCGCAGCGGCGCCGTAGCGGCCCTGTTGCGGGTGCCCGACAACGCGGCGCTGTCCGGCGAGGCGCGGCTTGCCGCCGTCCGTGCGCTGTCGGGCGGCGAGCCGAGCGAGGCGGAATTGCGTCAGGCGTCGGACATTCTGGGCAAGATCGGCCGCGACGACGTGGCTCGGCACGAGGCCGAAGCGATGGTGGCGATGCAGGCCGCGCGCCAGGTGGAGAAGGGTGCGCTGGCGCCCAAGGGGGCCGTTTTGCTCGGCGTGCCCGCGACCGCCCGTGCATTGCGGCAGCGCGCTGAAGCTGCCTTGCGTGTTTGCGCGCGCCTGAGCGACAACGCCCTGGCCCGGGCCGCCTACGTGGACCGCGCCAATTCCGTGCGGCCGAGGACGCTGGTATGATCCGGCGCTGCCTATGAAGTGCCCGCGCTGCCGGGCGGCGATCACGCCCGGGGACCGTTTCTGCGAGGAATGCGGCGTGCGCCTCGCCGCCCCCGAACCGCCGGCGAGCGGTGGCCGCGAGGAGACGATCGGCCCTAGGCTGGCGGGCCGGACCGATCCAGGCGTCAAGCATAGCATCAATCAGGACGCCTTCGCCCTGTCCGGCTCGCCTGCCGGTGACGATGGCACGATCGTCGTGGTGTGTGACGGGGTGTCGAACTCGCAGACGCCGGACCTTGCCGCTGCGACCGCAGCGGCGCCATGCGGGAGGCCATCCGAAATGCTCATGCGGCCGTGTGCGCCCTTCCATTCGACCGGCAGGCCGAATTAGACCCGCCAGCGACCACGATCGTAGCCGCCTGGCTGGACGCGGCTGGCGCGACGCTTGGCTGGCTGGGTGACAGCCGGGCCTACCTCATCGGATGTGACGACGCGCGGCTACTGACGCGCGATCATTCCTGGATGGAGCTGGTGCTTGAACGCGGGGACCTGACCGAAGCGCAGGCCCGCCGCGATCCGCGGGCCCACGCCTTGCTGCACTGCCTCGGCACGACTGATTTCGCCACAGCCTCGGAGTGTCCCGAACCCTCCATCGCCGTTGTCACACGGCAGCCGGGCTGGTTGTTGCTGTGCACCGACGGCTTGTGGAACTACGCACCGTCCGCGGCTGCGCTTGGTTCAGCGGCGGGCGAAGGGCTGAACGGCGACGCAGCCGACCTTTGCGCCAGGCTGGTGAGCTTTGCCCGCGAGTGTGGCGGTCACGACAACATCACTGCCGTCGCCAACTTCTGGGAACGGAGTTAGGCTTTACCAAACCGGCCCAGTTGCTCGCCTCGCGCAGCGCCCCGGTGCGACGTCATGCCTGCCTGCAGTGGGCAGATTTACTCCGGCCACCTTTGAACGAATTTCCGGACGTTTTCAGAGGTCCATTGACCCCCTCGGACCGTCTTGACCCCTCGACTGTTGAGGAGCGTTGCGATTTTGGCCCAGCGCCCGGCGCCGTCCGGCACCTCGCCGCGCGCGGCTTGCATGCCCTCCTGCGCGGCAAGTCTAAGCTGTTCCATCGCGCGGACGTCCTGGTCGCGCCACGTGGCGAAGTGGCGCGCGGGATCGAACAACTCGCCATCGAGTGTGATCGGGTCCGGCGATAGCCGGATCAACTGCAAACCGAGCTCGTCCGCTGCGATTTGCATGAAGGGGTTGGGACGCCAATGGTGGTTTTCCTCGAAGGCCACCGCCAGCAGGGTCAAAGCGCCCAACCGGGTGGGCGCTTTGCGCCGCAGGACGTCCCGGACGGCGTCCGTGGCCCGGTCCGTTCGCGTTTCCATGAAGGCGATTTCAGCGGCCAGCTCGCCTCCTTCGTCGCGGACGTATCGCCGGACGCACTCGCGCTGGTATCGGATCGTTTTGCTGGCAGCGGCTGCCGCATCGATGTCTTCGACAGGAAGGTCGCGGAAATCCGCCCAATTCACCGGCAGTGTCCAATAGACGCCGGCGTAGAGCCGTTTCACCGCGATCTCCGTCGCATTTGCCCGGACAATTCCGACGGCAAGGCCCGGCGACGCTAAGCCGCGATAGGGTGGTTCATCAACCCAAACGAGAAGGCACCCCGCACATGACCCGTCAGATCCAAACCAGCACCACCAACCCGCTTCGCATCGCGGCGATCCCCGTCGGCCCCGATGGCGGCGCAATCGGGATCACCTTTGCACCCGGAAAGCAACAGGTCAGCGCATACAGCGGCACGCACCAGCGCGACCTTCATGCGGACCTCGACGTGATCGCGGCCTGGAACGCCGCTGCGGTCGTGACCTTGGTGGAGCCGCACGAACTCCAGTCGCTCGGCATTACGGCGCTTGGTGCCGAAGTGCGGCGGCGGCACATGGAATGGCATCACTGGCCGATCGCCGACTACAACGTGCCTGATGCTGAGTTCGAGGCAGCCTGGCCGGCGCGCTCCGCCGCCTTGCGTGCGCTGCTGGAATGCGGTGGCCGCATACTGATCCACTGCAAGGGCGGCCTCGGCCGGGCTGGCATGGTCAGCGCACGGCTGTTGGTTGAAATGGGCGCCAGCCCGGACGCCGCGATGGAGCGGGTTCGCGCCGTGCGTCCCGGCGCCATCGAAAATCCGCCGCAGGAGCGATGGGTGGCGCAAGGAGCCCCGGCAGGGCAGACCCCGCCAGCCCGGGACCTGCACGCGGCGCGTGACCGCGCGGTGGGCGCCCTGCTCGGGCTGGCCGCGGGCGACGCGCTCGGGGCGGCCATCGAGTTCCAGCCGAAGCCCCGCTTCGCGCTGCTGACCGATCTGGTGGCCGGCGGCCCACACAGGCTCGAGAAGGGCCAATGGACCGACGACACCGCCATGGCGCTGGCGCTGGCCGATAGCCTGC
>CAZZVB010000200.1:0-7748 GCA_964657445.1 uncultured Burkholderiaceae bacterium
AGATCAGCCGGTAGCAGATCGCCGGCCAGCAGGCAGTGCAGGAAGAGCGCAGCGGCACCCGGCGGTCCGATGAGCAAACCGTGATAAACCCATCCGGGATGGTAGCGCCGCGTGTTGCCCCACGCCGTCGCGTCGAGGTCCGCTGGCTCATGCGCGACTGTGACGCCAGGGATGCCGAGAGGTTGGAACACGAGGCGGTTCAAAGCCGGGCCAAGCGGTCCCGCTTCCTCTTCAATAAGGGTTCGGACCAGGAGATAGCCGGCGTTCGAGTAGCCCCACCCACGCCCCGGCTCGTAAGCCATCGTATCGCCCTCGGTGCGGGTAAGCATGTCGTGCGCTGACCAGGGCGGTTCACCGCGTGCAACGGCCGTGTGATAGGCCGGCAAGGCGCCGTAGCAGCGCAATCCGGCCCGGTGCTGCAAGAGCTGGCGAAGCGTGAACGGACGGTTGCGGAGAGGGCGGTCGAGTTGCAGGCGGCGTTCGGCCACGAGCGCCAGGGCCGCGCTCGCGAGCACAGTTTTCGCAACGCTCCACCATGGCACTGCCTCTTCGGTGGCAGAATGGACGCCGTTTCCGGACGCGAGCGCGGTGATCAAGGTTGAGGTTGGCATCGTCGGGTTCTTGGATGAATCATGGGTCGCGCGTTCGCCTACCTACCCTGCACCGGAAAGCGGTTGCTAGCTTAAGGGCGCCGCTTGCCTTAAGTCCCGGCCATGCCTTTTCCTTCAGTCCACCCCGTGCTCGACGCCGCACTGCTGGCGCGCGGCTACGACGAGCCGACTGCCGTGCAATCCGCGGTGCTGCAGCCTGACGCGGAGGGGCGGGACCTGCTGGTCTCCGCACGCACCGGCTCCGGCAAGACGGTGGCCTTCGGGCTTGCGGCGGCGCCGACCCTCATGCCGGATGGCGAGTTGCCGAAACCGGGTGCGCCGATCGCGCTGGCGATTGCGCCGACCCGCGAACTGGCGCTGCAGGTGCAGGCGGAACTGGCCTGGCTGTATGCCGGCGCGCGCATCGCATCCTGCGTCGGCGGCATGGATATCAGGCGCGAGGCGCGGGCGCTGGCGCAAGGCTGCCACATCGTGGTGGGAACGCCGGGCCGGCTGGGCGACCATCTCCGTCGCGGCAACCTCGATCTGTCTGCGCTGAAAGTCGTCGTGCTGGATGAGGCGGATGAGATGCTCGACCTCGGCTTTGCCGAAGAGCTGGAATTCATCCTGGACGCGGCGCCGGCCGAGCGACGGACCCTGCTGTTCTCCGCCACCATCCCGCACGACATCGCCAAGCTGGCGCGAAAGTATCAGCGCAACGCCCTGCGCATCGACACCGTGGACAAGTCGCAGCCGCACAGCGACATCGAATACCGGGCCATCTCGGTCGCTGGCCACGAAGCAGAGGCGGCGCTGGTCAATGTCCTGCGTTGGTACGAGGCGCCGGGCACGCTGGTGTTCTGCGCCACCCGCGACACCACGAGGCGGCTGCATCTTTCCCTGGTGGAGCGCGGCTTCTCCGCGGTGATGCTGTCCGGCGAGCTGAGCCAGCATGACCGAACGGCGGCGCTGGACTCGCTGCGGTCCGGGCGCGCGCGGGTGGGCGTTTGCACCGACGTGGCGGCGCGCGGGCTCGATCTGCCGGCGCTCGACCTGGTGGTGCATGCCGACCTGCCGACCAACCCCGAGACGCTGCTGCATCGCAGCGGACGGACGGGCCGGGCGGGGCGTAAGGGCGTGTCGGTGCTGATCGTGCCGCACACGAAGCGGCGCCGGGCGGAGCAGGTGATGAACGCGGCGCGGGTCCACGCATCCTGGTCGAACGCCCCGAGTGCCGCCGACATCATGGGCCGCGACCGGGAGCGGCTGTTGACCGATCCAATGCTGGACGAGCCGGACGGCCAGGAGAAAGCCGACGCGGAAGCCCTGCTGGGCGCGCACGATGCGCTTGCGGTGGCGGCGGCGCTGTTGCGGCTGTATCGCCAGCGGCTGCCCCCGCCGGAGCGGATCACGCCGGCGCCGACCCCGGCCGCCGGCCCCGCGCCGCGGCCGCCGCGGCCGGCGCCGCGAGAAGATGGGCCGCGGGACCGGCCGGCCGGCGACGCCGGTTTCGTCCAGTTCCGCGTGGCGGTAGGGCGCAACGACCGGGCCGATCCGAAATGGCTGGTTCCGATGCTGTGCCGGGTCGGCGGGATCACCAAGCGCGAGATCGGGGCGATCCGCATCTTCGACACCGACACGCGGTTCGAGATCAGCCGTGACGTCAGCGAAGCGTTCGCGGCGGCGACGGCGGAACCCACCTCGGGGGAGCCGCGGATCACGCCCGCCGGTGATGGGCCGATGCCGGCCCGCAGCTTCCGCAGCCGGCCAGGCAATGCCGGGCCGCGCGCGAAGGTGCGCAGCAAACGGGCTGGCTGACGCCGGCGACGGCATAGCAATTGCTTGGTTAGTTGCTTCAACGATCCCTGTTTGCAGGGTCGTCAACACCAGCTAGGGTCCGCGCAGTAAGCCTGCCCGTCATGCCAGCCATGCGGCCCGCGAGAGGCTGGATAACCACCGTTACGATGAGGGAATCTTGATCATAAAGCGGCGCGACTTCCTGACCTCGACCGCGATCGCCGGGGCGGCTGCCGGCACCGGCATGCTGGCCATGCCGCGGTTGTCGCTGGCACAGAACAGCAAGGTGCTGCGCTTCATCCCGCAGGCAAACCTGTCGAGCCTGGATGCTGTCGCGGGCACCCAGTATGTGGTCCGCAACGCCGCCATGCTGGTGTGGGACACGCTCTATGGCGTGAACAGCAAGCTCGAGCCAAAGCCGCAGATGGCCGACAGCGCCGAGGCGAGCGATGACGGCAAGACCTGGACGTTCAAGCTCCGCCCGGGTCTGACCTTCCATGACGGTGAGAAGGTGCTGCCGAAGGACATCATCGCCAGCATGAAGCGCTGGATGGTGCGCGACACGATGGGCCAGATCATCGCGGCCCAACTGATTGACATGGATGGACCGGACGACACAACGGTTCGAATCCACATGACCAAGCCGTTCCCGAAGATGCTGTTCGCGGTCGGCAAGGCGAACTCCCCGATGTGCATGATCATGCCGGAGCGTATCGCCAAGACAGACCCGTTCAAGCTGATCACCGAATTCGTCGGCTCTGGCCCGATGAAGTTCGCCGCCAATGAGTGGGTGCCCGGCAGCAAGGCGGTGTTCACCCGGTTCGAGGGCTACAAGCCGCGCGACGAGGCGTCCGACTGGTCGTCCGGCGGCAAGCGGATGTTCTTTGACCGCATCGAGTGGAACATCATTCCGGACGCCGCCACGGCGGCCGGCGCGCTGCAGAATGGCGAAGTGGACTGGTGGGAGAACCCGATCCCCGACCTGATCCCGCTGCTGAAGAAGCAATCCGGGCTGAACGTCGATATCGCCGACCCGCTCGGCAACATCGGGGATTTGCGTTTCAACCATCTCAATCCGCCGTTCAACGACGTGCGGGCGCGCCGCGCCGTCATGATGGCGCTCAACCAGGCCGACTTCATGGGCGCCGTGGTGGGTGAGGATGCCAACCTGTGGAAGCCGTGCCCGTCCTACTTCACGCCGGGCACGCCGGCCTACACCACCGAGGGCGGCCAGATCCTGGAAGGCCCGCGCAAGTATGACGCCGCCAAGGCCTTGCTGAAGGAAGCGGGCTACAATGGCGAGAAGATCGCCATGATGGTGCCGACCGACGTCGCGATCACCAAGGCCGAAGGCGACGTCGCCGGCGATATGCTGGCGAAGATCGGCTTGAACGTGGACTACCAGGCGCTGGACTGGGGCACGGTGGGCGCACGGCGCTCCATGAAGAAGCCGGTGTCCGAGGGCGGCTGGAATATCTTCTTCACCTGGCACGCGGGTGCGGACTGCATCAATCCGGCGCCCTACACCGCCCTGGCCGCCAATGGCGACAAGGCCTGGTTCGGCTGGCCGTCCTCCGACAAGGTCCAGGCCGGCATCGCCGAATGGTATGCCGCACCCGATGCCGCCGCGGAGAAGGCGGCGCTGGTGAAAACCAACATCGCAGCGTTCGAGGACGTGGTGTATGCGCCGACCGGCTTCTTCCTGGGCTATCAATCCTGGAGCAAGAAAGTGTCGGGCGTGGTGAAAGCGCCATTCCCGGTGTTCTGGGACGTCAAGAAGGCCTGATGTTCGCCTACACGCTCCGGCGGATCATCTCGACCATCCCGGTGATGGCGGTCGTGGCGCTGTTCGTCTTCAGCCTGCTGTATCTCGCCCCCGGTGACCCGGCGGCCATCATCGCCGGCGACCAGGCCAGCCCGGCCGATGTCGAGCGCATCCGGGAGTCGCTGGGGCTGGACCGGCCATTCCTGATCCGGTTCGGTGAGTGGGTCTGGCACGTGCTGAACGGGGACCTCGGCCAGTCGATCTTCACCAACCTGCCGGTCACCCACATGATCGCGCAACGTGTCGAGCCGACCGTGTCGCTGATGGTGCTGACGCTGATCTTCTCCATCGTGGTGGCCGTGCCGATGGGCGTGGTGGCGGCCTGGAAGCAGGGCACCTGGATCGACCGCGCCGTGATGTTGCTGGCGGTGTTCGGCTTCTCGGTGCCGGTGTTCGTGGTCGGCTACATCATGGCTTACGTCTTCGCGTTGCAGCTCGATTGGCTGCCGGTGCAGGGCTACACGCCGTTGTCGAGCGGGGTGTGGCCGTGGTTGTCCAACCTGATCCTGCCGACGCTGACCTTAGGCGGCGCCTTCGTGGCGCTGATCGCCCGTATCACCCGCGCGACCATGCTGGAGGTGCTGAGCCAGGATTACGTGCGCACGGCGCGGGCGAAGGGGGTCGGGCAGTCGCCGATCCTGTTCGTGCATGCGCTGAAGAATGCGGCGGTGCCGATCGTGACCGTGATCGGCCTTGGCGTCGCCGCGCTGATCGGTGGCGCGGTGGTGACTGAGAGCGTGTTCGCCATCCCCGGCATCGGCCGCCTGGTGGTGGATGCGATCCTGCGGCGCGACTACCCGATCATCCAGGGCGTCGTGCTCATCTTCTCCTTCGTTTACGTGCTGGTGAATCTGGGCGTGGACCTGCTGTACACCGTGTTCGATCCGAGGATCCGCTATTGAGCACCACCTATTTTGGCAAAGGCGGCATCGCTGCGCCGCTGCCGGACGTGCTGCCCCCGGTCAAGGTGCGCGGGCGCGTCCGAACCTTCATCCGGCGCAACCCGACCATCGTGGCCGGCGGCGTGCTGCTGGCGCTGATCGTCTTCGTGTCGGTCTTCGCGCCCCTGCTATGGACGGTGGACCCGACGGCGCTGGCGCCGGCCAAGCGTACGCGTCCCCCATCCGCGATCTATTGGTTCGGTACCGATATGCTGGGCCGCGACATCTATTCCCGCGTGCTGTACGGCGGCCGGGTCTCTCTGATCGTGGGCTTCGCCGTGGCCTTCGTCGCGTCCGGCGTCGGCATGCTGATCGGCGTGGTGGCCGGGTACGTGAAGCTGGTGGACGCGATCATCATGCGCATCATGGACGGGCTGATGTCCATCCCGCCGATCCTGCTTGCCATCGCGTTGATGGCCTTGACCCGGGGCAGCGTGCAGAACGTCATCATCGCCATTTCGGTCGCGGAAGTTCCGCGCGTGACGCGCCTGGTGCGCGGCGTGGTGCTGAGCCTGCGGGAGCAGCCTTACGTCGAGGCGGCGGTGGCGACCGGCACGCGCACGCCGGCGGTGATCCTGAAGCACATCCTGCCGAACACGCTGGCGCCGATTCTGGTGCAGGCGACGTTCATCTGCGCCTCCGCAATGATCACGGAGGCGATCCTGTCGTTCATCGGCGCCGGCACGCCGCCGATCATCCCGTCCTGGGGCAACATCATGGCCGAGGGCAGGGCGCTGTGGCAGGTCAAGCCGTTCATCGTGTTCTTCCCCGCGCTGTTCCTGTCCGCAACGGTCCTGGCGGTGAACCTGCTCGGCGACGGCCTGCGCGACATGCTGGACCCCCGGCTGGCGAAGCGGATTTGAGCGGGCAGGCCTGATGCCGATCCTCGAGGTCGAGAACCTCCAGACCCATTTCGGCACTCCGGATGGCGTGGTCCGGGCGGTGGAAGGCTTGTCGTTCCACATCGACGCCGGCGAGACGGTCGCGATCGTGGGCGAGAGCGGGTGCGGCAAATCCGTCACCTCGATGTCGATCCTGCGGCTGGTGAACACGCCGCCGGGCAAGATCGCCGGGCGGATCGTGTTCGAAGGGCGCAACCTGCTCGACCTGCCGGATGCCGAGATGCGCAAGCTGCGCGGCAACGACATCAGCATGATCTTCCAGGAACCGATGACCAGCCTGAACCCGGTGCTGACGGTGGGACGCCAGATCGGCGAGACGCTGGAACTGCACCAGGGGATGAACGGCAAGCAGGCCCTGCAGCGCGCGGCCGAGATGCTGGAACTGGTGGGCATTTCCGCCGCGGCCCGGCGCGTGCGCGAATACCCGCACCAGCTTTCCGGCGGCATGCGGCAGCGCGTGATGATCGCGATGGCGCTCGCCTGCAACCCGAAGCTGCTGATCGCCGACGAGCCGACGACGGCGCTGGACGTCACCATCCAGGCGCAGATCCTGGACCTGATGCGCGACCTCAAGACCCGGCTCGGCTCGGCCATCATGCTCATCACGCACGACCTCGGCGTGGTGGCGGAAATGGCCGAGCGGGTGGTCGTGATGTATGCCGGCCGCAAGGTGGAGCAGGCGCCGGTGCGGGAGATCTTCGCGCGCCCGCTGCACCCTTACACCCGCGGATTGCTGGGCGCGGTCCCGAAGCTCGGCTCGTCGCTGGAGGCCAACGCGGGACGGACGAAGCTGGCAGAAATCCCCGGCCTGGTGCCCAGCTTGCGGCAGCGCATCGTGGGCTGCCCCTTCGCCGGGCGCTGCCCGATGGTGACGGATTACTGCCGCGAGACGGCGCCGGCCGTCGAGGAAAAGGCGCCCGGCCACTGGGTCGCCTGCCACTACGCGGACGCCGCATAATGGCTGCTCGCATATCCCGCTTCCCCTCCCGCCTGTGGCGGAGGGCCGGGCTGGCTTCAGCCGTCGCTCTTGCCGCGACACAACTGCTCACCGCCTGCGGCACCCCCAACGCCTGCCTTGCGAATCGCTACGATTCCTATGTCCCGCAGTATCGTTGCGTCAGCGGCCTGCAATTGCCGCACAACATCCTCAAGGACACGGACCCGATGTCCGGATCGACCGCGCCGGTGGAGCCGCCAAGCTGATGCCGCTGCTCGAAGTCAACGCACTCAAAAAGCATTATCCCATCCGGGGCGGCCTATTCGGCCAGCAGACCGCGACCGTGTATGCGGTGGATGGCGTGTCGTTCACCGTGTCCGCCGGCGAAACGCTGTCCGTCGTAGGCGAAAGCGGGTGCGGCAAGTCCACCGTCGGCCGCACCATCCTGCGCCTGACGGACCCGACCGACGGGGAAGTGTTCCTGGACGGCCAGCGCATCGATACGCTGTCGCCGGGCAAGATGCGGCCGGTGCGGCAGCGCATCCAGGTGGTGTTCCAGGACCCGTTCAGCAGCCTCAATCCCCGCATGCGCGTGCGCGACGTGTTGGCCGAGCCGATGACGAACTTCGGCCTGGCCTCCGGGTCGGAGCTGGAGGACAGGGTCGCGGCCCTGATGGACAAGGTGCGCCTGCCGCGCGACGCGATGCGGCGCTTCCCGCACGAGTTCAGCGGCGGCCAGCGTCAGCGCATCGGCAT
>CAZZVB010000201.1:0-7746 GCA_964657445.1 uncultured Burkholderiaceae bacterium
CAACCGGACTATCAGCAGCCCGGTTACGCACCGCCGCAGGACGGCTACAGCCAGGCGCCGGCCGCGTCGCAGGTCGCTTACGGCGCCAACTGCTATGCCGGCGTCTATACCTGCGCCCTGCCGCAACAGCTTCCGGTCGGCGCACAGTGCTCGTGCCCCGGGCTCGGCGCGCCGTCCTATGGGAACGTCCGCTAACAGCACTATGGCGGCCGCGCGCGGGGCAGACCTCCTCGCCGCGGCCTAGCCGCCCCGATGCCGCGGTGCTATCCGACCGCACCCATTCCGGCTCCTGATCCGGCCCGAGGCACGCATGACCGCGCTTTTCCCGGCCGCCGCTCTCGCTCCCGAGCAGACCGGCCCTCTCGTTCTCGCTTTGCCCAAAGGCCGCATCCTGAGCGAATGCGGCGACCTGCTCGCCCGTGCCGGCGTGCATCCGGCTGCTGACTACCTGGACGAGGACTCCCGCCGGCTGCGTTTCCCGACCGACGACCCAGAGCTTGACGTGGTGCGCGTCCGCCCGTTCGACGTCGCAACCTTCGTGGCGTTCGGTGGCGCACAGATCGGCATCTGCGGCTCTGACGTGTTGATGGAGTTCGACTATCCGGAGCTTTACGCGCCGCTCGACCTTGACATCGGGCATTGCCGGGTCAGTGTCGCGGGGCCGGCTGGCTGGATCGACACGGCGGAGACCCGTCAATGGTCGCGCGTCCGCGTGGCCACCAAATACCCGAACATCGCGCGCCGCCACTTCGCCGCCCGCGGCATCCATGCCGACGTGGTGCATCTCAACGGCGCGATGGAACTGGCGCCCGGCCTGGGCCTGTCGCGCCTGATCGTGGACCTGGTGCAGACCGGATCGACCCTCGCCGCCAATGGCTTGCGCGAGAGCGAAGTCATCGCCCGCGTCTCCAGCCGCCTGGTGGTGAACCGCACCGCGCTCAAAACCCAGCCGGAAGCGGTTGGCGCCTGGATCGAGCGGTTCCGCGCGGCACTCGCGCCGTGAAGCGGCTCGACACGGCGGACGCGGACTTCCCCAGCGC
The DNA here is from genome assembly GCA_964657445.1 of uncultured Burkholderiaceae bacterium. GTDB lineage: Bacteria > Pseudomonadota > Alphaproteobacteria > Acetobacterales > Acetobacteraceae > LMUY01. Next base: position 1,041 of record CAZZVB010000201.1, read on the forward strand.
GTTCAACGCGCTGTTGCAGCAAGCCCGCGACACAACGGCGCGGGTGGACGAGCCGGTTGCCGCAATCATTGCCGCCATCCGCGATCGCGGCGACGCAGCGCTGTGCGGCTACACCGAACAGTTCGACCATCACGCCGTCACACCCGGCACGCTGCGCATTGGCGCTGACCAGATCGACGCAGCGGCAAACGCGATCCCGGAGGACCTGGCCGAAGCACTCGACCTCGCGGCGACCAGGATCGAGGCGTTCCACCGGCTGCAACTGCCCGAGGATATCGAGACGCTCGATCACACCGGGCTCCGCATGGGCATGCGCTGGACCGCGCTCGATGCGGTTGGCCTTTACGTGCCGGGCGGCAAGGCTGCCTATCCGTCCTCCGTCCTGATGAACGCGATCCCGGCGAGGGTCGCGGGCGTGCCGCGCCTCGCCATGTGCGTTCCCACACCCGGCGGCGCGCTCAATCCGCTGGTGCTGGCTGCCGCCCGCCGCGCCGGGGTGGAGGAAATCTACTGCGTCGGCGGCGCGCAGGCCGTGGCCGCACTCGCGTACGGCACCGCCACCATCGCGCCGGTGGACCGCATCGTGGGGCCCGGCAATGCCTATGTCGCCGAAGCCAAGCGGCAGGTGTTCGGCCGCGTCGGTATCGACGGGATCGCCGGCCCTTCCGAGGTGGTCGTGCTTGCGGACAAGACCGCGGAGCCGCGCCGGGTCGCGATCGACCTGCTCGCCCAGGCCGAACACGACGAGAATGCGCAGGCGATCCTGATCACGGACGATGCCGCCCTGGCCGATGCCGTCGCCCGCGCGGTCGCGGCGGAACTGCACAGCCTGACCCGGCCGGAAGCCGCGGCAAGCTGGCGGGACCATGGCTGCATCATTCTCGTGCGTGACTGGGACGAAGGCGCAGCGCTGACCGACCGGCTGGCGCCCGAACACCTGCAGATCATGGTGGCCGATCCGGCGGCGCTGTTCGCCCGCATCAAGCACGCGGGCGCCGCGTTCCTGGGCGCCGACTGCCCCGAAGCGCTGGGCGATTACGTCGCAGGACCGAACCATGTGCTGCCGACCGGGCGGACGGCACGGTTCGCCTCCGGGTTGTCGGTGTTCGATTTCCTCAAGCGCACGACCTGGGTCCAGGCCGACCGGAACTCGCTCGGACAAATCGGCCCTGCCGCGGTGCTGCTGGCCGAAGCCGAAGGGCTGCAGGCCCATGCGCGTAGCATCGCGATGCGGCTGGGCCAATAATACAGCGCCCGGCTACTTGCTCCCAAGCTTGACCCGGCGCGTCTGCGTGATCATGTTCCGCGCCGTCAACTACGTAAGGCGATATCGGGACCATGAATGTCTAAAGAGGATATGATCGAATTCAGCGGCACCGTTTTGGAGCTGCTGCCGAACGCGATGTTTCGTGTGAAATTGGATAACGAGCATAGCATTCTCGCGCATACATCCGGAAAAATGCGCAAGAACCGGATCCGGGTGCTGGCAGGGGACCGGGTCAACGTCGAAATGACGCCGTATGACCTGACCAAGGGCCGGATCACGTTTAGGTTCAAGTGACCTGGACTCTGCTGTCCGCCAAGACGGCCCGGCTGCGGAGAGGCTTCACCGGCCGGCACTGACGCTGGCCTCTGCATCCCCTCGCCGGCTTTCCCTGCTGGCGCAGATCGGCATCATTCCTGACCGGGTCCAAGCCACCGACATCAACGAGACGCCGCGGCGCGACGAGTTGCCGCGTCCGCATGCGCAGCGCCTGGCGCGCGAGAAGGCTGCCGCCGCGCATAGGCCCGGCGAGTTCACCCTTGCCGCCGATACGGTCGTGGCTGTAGGCCGCCGCATCCTGCCCAAAGCCGCCGACGACGCCGAGGTGACGAAGTGCCTGCAACTGCTTTCGGGGCGCCGGCATCATGTGCTGACGGCCGTGGTCCTGATCAGTCCGGAAGGTCGCGCGACGGAACGCGTCGTGGACAGCGCCGTGATCTTCAGCCGACTGACCGAGCGGCAGCTCGCCGCATACGCAGCCTGCGGCGAGGGTGTCGGCAAAGCGGGCGGGTATGCCATTCAGGGCGCGGCCGCCAGCTTCATCCGCTTCCTCGGCGGCAGCTACAGCGGCGTCGTCGGCCTGCCGCTGTTCGAAACCGCGCAACTGCTGCGCGGGCAAGGCTGGCTGAGCCCTTGACCATCCGCGCCACCTGCAGCCCCGGTGAAATCCGGATCGCGGCATTGCAGGACGGCGTGTTGACCGACTACGCAATCTGGCGCCCCGGCCGCCCCGATGGCGTCGGGGACGTGCACCGCGGCCGTATCATCGCCGTGTCGCCGGGCATGGCCGGCGCGTTCGTCGCGCTGGCCGGGGAGCCCGGGTTTCTGCCTGACAGCGCCGGCGCCGCCGGGCGAGGCGTGGGGGATGTGCTGACCGTCCGGATCGTGCGCGTCGCCCAGGGTGGCAAAGGCCCGCGCTTGGCGGCCCTCGACGAAGACCCCGGCGCCGGCTCCCCTGCCCTGTTGCGCCCAGGCCCCAATCCGCTGGAGCGTCTGGCGGCCCTGCACGCCGGCCCGGTGATCCTGGACGATCCGGGCGTCGCCGCCGGGCTGCGCGGCGCGTTGGGCGACCGCGTGACGACCGGCCCGGCCTGGGACGAGCCGCTGATGGATGCTGTGGCCGCATTGGCCGACCCGGTGGTCGCCCTGCCCGGCGGCCTACGCGCCCTGATCGAGCCCACGGCGGCGCTCGTCGCCATCGACATGGACATGGCCACCGCCACCGCAGGCCGGGAGGCCAAGCAGGTGAAGCAGGACCATGCCAACCGGGCCGCCCTGCCGGCGCTGGCCCGTCAAATCCGACTGCGAAACCTATCTGGCGCGATCCTGATCGACCTGGCGGGGCTGTCGATGAAGCGGCGCCCGGCCCTGGCCGACGCCATACGCGCGGCACTCGCGCCCGACCCGGTGAAGCCCCGGCTGCTCGGCTTCACCCCTGGCGGCTTGGCCGAGATCACGCGCCCCCGCAGCCACGCGCCGCTGCATGAGTTGCTGGCCGGCCCGCATGCGGCCGGGCTGTCAGCGCTGCGGCGGATCGCCGGCAGAGATGCGGCGGCGCCACCCTGGTTGCGGGCTGCGCCTGACGTGGTCTCCGCCCTGGAGTCGGACCCGGTCGCCCTGCCATCCCTTGCACACCGGCTCGGCCGCCCCCTCTTGATGCGGTCCGACCCGGCGCTGCCACCCGGCGCCACCGTGATCGAGGAGCCCGCACGTGCCTAAGCCCTGTCCCATCTGCGGCGCCACGCCGGCGCCGGACACACCGGCCCGCCTCCGCCCGTTCTGTTCCCAGCGATGCGCCGACGTCGATCTCGGGCGCTGGTTCACCGGCCAATATCGCGTTCCCGCCCGGCCGGACGACGAAGAAGATGTGGAAGGCGAAGCGGTCACCTGACCATGGGCGCTTGATAGCCCCACCATCATCCGCTACACGCTCCGCCTCCAGCGTTGGACTAGCGTTGCCCAGGTAGCTCAGCTGGTAGAGCATGCGACTGAAAATCGCAGTGTCGGTGGTTCGACTCCGCCCCTGGGCACCATTCCCTGCAAGCCGCGGCCATCGCGCTCGGATCAGTTGGGCCGGCCACGAGCGGGGCGCCAAGACCAGCCGCTAACCCCTTCACGAAGCGCCAGGCCATCGGAGGGACAGCGCTCTGGGCTCCACCGATCTCCGATGCCCAGTCACACAATAAACAACGGCCGTTCAACCGTTGTGTTTCCAAAATGAACTAGCATCTCCGAAATGATATGGTAAAGGTCTTGTCGAGACGTGACGATCCGAGCGGAGGCGATGACTGTAACGACAAGCAGCTCGCAAACGAGCAGCGTGAGCCCGAATTTGCTATCGGTCACCATGGCTGAATAGATAATCTTGTTTCTCTTTCACGCCGTCACGCTGCATGAGATGAATCTATTTTGAAGGTTTGCTTTGCGCCACAATCATTCGAGTAAGGCTCGGGTCCTCATCCTTGCCGAATCATGCAATCCCGAATGGGAAAGCATTCCGCTTGAGGGTTGGTCCCATTACAACGCTTTGCGCGGGCTGGTGGACACGCACCTCGTGACGCGCAACTGGAATCGGGAAGCGCTGAACCGGCAAGGCCTGATCGAGGGCCGCGATTACACCACGATCAACACCGACGCCTTGTTCAACCCGATGCAGGCGCTCGTGCGCAGGATCGCCGGGCCGAACAAGGGCTTCGCCATGCTGACGGCGTTGAGCATACCGTCCTACCTCATGTTCGAGCATTTGCTCTGGCGGCGGTTCCGCAAGGCGCTTGCGGCCAAACAATTCGACCTGGTGCATCGCATCACCCCGCTCAGCCCCGCCGTGCCCAGTCTCGTTGCCTCCCGCTGCAAGCGGATCGGCGTGCCATTCGTCATCGGGCCGTTGAACGGTGGCCTGCCCTGGCCGAAGCAGTTTCCGGAGCTGCAGCGCAACGAAGGGGAGTTCTTGTCGCGCTTCCGCGAAGCCTACCGGGTGGTGCCGGGCTACAAGTCCACCCGCGAGGCGGCTTCCGCGATCCTGATCGGCGGAGCGAGCGCGATGGCCGACCTCCCAGCGCGCTGGCACGCCAAGGCGGTGTATGTGGCCGAAAACGGGTTCGAGCCGTCGCGCTTTCCCCGGCCTGTCAGCCGCACCGCGGATAGCTACTCAGGCCGGCCGTTGCGGGCCGTGTTCCTTGGCCGCCTGGTTCCCTATAAGGGCGCAGACATGCTGTTGCAGGCGGCGGCGCCGCTGCTGCGAAACGGCGGGATGACGCTTGAGATCATTGGCTTCGGGCCTGAGCAAGCACGGCTGGAGCAGATCGCCGCCAGCGAGCGGCTTGGCCCAGCGGTCAACTTCGCCGGCAAGGTTCCGCATCACCAGCTGTCAGGACGTCTGCGCGAGGCCGACCTCCTCACCTTCCCCTCGGTGCATGAATTCGGCGGCGCCGTGATCCTGGAGGGGATGGCGATGGGCTTGGTGCCGATCGTGATGAACTACGGCGGGCCGTCCGAGCTGGTCAGCCAGAACAGTGGCTTCCTGCTTCCCATGGGAGACCGGGCGGCCATCATCGCCTCTCTGCGCGCCACGCTGGAGGCGATCGTCGCCGACCCTGGTCAGCTTGCCAGTAAATCGCGCTGCGCCGTCGATCGGGCCTTCGGGCTGTTTCCGTGGCCGGTCAAGGCCGGTCAAACCCTGGAAGTCTATCGATGGATCCTGGGCGATCGGCCGGACAAGCCGGTCACGGCGATCCCGATGGCTGATCCCAAGATCGTGTCCGAGCGAAGGATTTTCGTGGATGAACCAAACAGTTAAGGGGTGGTGAAACTATCATTTGACGCTCTCACCTGGCTTGCTTACAACTTCAAGAGTGTCCCAGGCGGGCTGGAGCCGGGCTTTGGCTTTTAGTTGCTCCCCCAAATAAACCCCGCCATATCGTGCCCGCGATGTTACAGACGATGGCCAGGCCGCAGCGTGGCCCGAACGGAACGAGTGGCTGACACCAGCGATGACCCTTGAGGAGATGAATGCCGAATTAGCGCTGCGCCTGCGACAGCAGGAGTTGTCAGCCAAGCTGGCGAATTTCAGCCTTCAAACCGATGATTTGCAGCCTGTGCTCGATGAAGCGTGCCGCACCGCGTCGAGCGGACTGAGCTGTCACTTTGCAAAGATACTCGAATACGAACGTGAGGAGAGCGCATTCCTCATGCGCGCCGGTATTGGCTGGCAACCCGGGCTTGTCGGCCATGCCAGGTTGGGCAGCGATCTCGAAAGCCCCGCCGGGTTCGCGTTCCGTACCGGCCAGCCCGTCATCTCCAACCATCTCGCCAAGGAAACGCGGTTCCGCACCCCGGATCTTCTGGTCAAGCACGGCATTCACCGCGCGGTGAACGTCCTGATCCATGTCAATGACTGGCATTACGGCGTCCTTGAAGTGGACAGTCCGGACCGCTCCGAGTTCACGCCGAGGGATGTGGCTTTCTTGCAGAGCCTCGCGGCGACGCTGGCCAACAGCATCGCGAAACAGCAGCGCGTGGCGGAGCTGCGGCGCAGCAACGGTTTTGTCCAAAGCGTGCTCGACGCAAGTCCGGATTGCGTGAAGGTCCTGAACTCGGGCGACGAACTCGAACTTGTCAGCGCGAACGGCCTCTGCCTGCTGGAAGCTGATGATCCAAACATGCTGTTGGGCAAGCCCTGGATCATGCTGTGGCCGGAAAGCGAACACCAAAAGGTCGCCACGGCGCTGGTGAAGGCTCGGGCCGGCGAGATCGGTCACTTCGAAGCCTATGCCCCCACCATGAAGGGCACTCCGCGCTGGTGGGATGTCACGGTGCTGCCGATCGCCGGGTCACCGGGTAAGGTGCTGTCGATCTCCCGCGACGTGACAGAGCGGGTTGCCGCAATGGAGGCGAAGGACCTGCTGATGCTAGAGGTCCATCATCGTGTGAAGAACAGCCTGCAACTCGTTCAAAACCTATTATCTTTGCAGGGCAGAGCCACCGAGAACGAAACCGCTGCGGACCAACTGATGCAAAGCGCTGCCCGCGTCCGCACGATCGCCGCCATCCATGACCGGCTTTATAAGGCCGGATCGGGCCTGCAGGTCGATGTGCATCCCTACCTGGCAGGTCTGGTGGAAGATTTGCAAGACGCCATGGCCTCTACCCTGGATCGCGTCATCA
>CAZZVB010000202.1:0-7622 GCA_964657445.1 uncultured Burkholderiaceae bacterium
AGCGCGACTTCATGATCACGCATTTCTTCAACCCGCCGCGCTACATGCGCCTGCTGGAAGTCGTGCCCGGCCCGAACTCGGACCCGGCGACGGTGCAAGCCGTGTCCGAGTTCGCCGACGTCTCGCTCGGCAAGTCCATCGTGGTGTGCAACGACGCGCCTGGCTTCATCGCCAATCGCGTCGGCAATTACTGGCTGCAGGTGGCCGTGGTCGAGGCGTTCGATGGCGGGCTGACGGTCGAGGAAGCGGACGCTGTCATAGGAAAGCCCTTCGGCATTCCGAAGACCGGCGTGTTCGGTCTGCTCGACCTGGTCGGGTTGGACCTGATGCCGCACGTCAATGCCAGCCTCGGCCGCACGCTGTCGCCGGACGACGCGTTCCACAAGCACAACCGCGAGATGCCGCTGCTCGGCCGTATGATCGAACAGGGCTTGATCGGGCGGAAGGGCAAGGGCGGCTTCTACCTGTTCGACCGCAAGACGCGGAAGAAGCAGGCCATCGACTTGGCCACGGGCGAGTTCCGTCCGGAGCAGAAGCCCGACTTGCCGGAGCTATCGGCGCGCGAACTGACCAAGGTCATGGACGCCCCCACCAAGGCCGGCCGTTACGCCTGGGACGTGATGGGGCAGACCTTGGCGTATGCCGCCAGCGTTGTGCCGGAAGCGGCGGGAACGCTGGTGGACGTCGATGCCGCGATGCGCCTCGGCTACAACTGGCGCTGGGGCCCGTTCGAGCTGATCGACAAGCTCGGCACCGGGTGGTTCGCCGACCGGCTACGGTCCGAAGGCAGGCCGGTGCCGGCGTTGCTGGAGGTGGCGGCCGGGCGGCCGTTCTACCGCATTGCCGATGGACGCCAGCAATTCCTGACGCTGCAGGGCCAGTATCAGGACGTGCCGCGCGCACCCGGCGTGCTGCTGCTGGCCGACGTGAAACTCCGGTCTGAGCCGGTGCTGAAGAATGGTTCCGCCAGCGTATGGGACATTGGCGATGGCGTGGTATGCTTCGAGTTCACCTCGAAATCCAACTCGCTGGACGAAGCCATCATCGCGCTGCTCGGTAAGACCGTCGCCTTGGTGAAGGAAAAGTACAAGGCGCTGGTGATCTACAACGAGGGTCAGAACTTCTCGGTGGGCGCCAATCTCGGCACCGCATTATTCGCTGCGAACATCGCGGCCTGGGGCGAAATCGAGAAGGCAATCTCCGGCGGGCAGCAGACCTACAAGGCGTTGAAATACGCGCCGTTCCCCGTCGTGTCCGCACCGGCCGGCATGGCGCTGGGCGGCGGATGCGAGATCCTGCTGCATTCCGCCGCGGTGCAGGCGCATGCCGAAAGCTATATCGGCCTGGTCGAATGCGGCGTCGGCCTGCTGCCCGGCTGGGGCGGCTGCAAGGAGATGATCGGCCGCTGGAAGACCGAAGCCAAGCTGCCAGGCGGCCCGATGCCGGCGCCGGCCAAGGTATTCGAGATGGTGAGCACCGCGACCACGTCGAAATCCGCAGCGCAGGCCAAGGAGTATCTGTTCCTGCGCCCTTCGGACGGCATCACGATGAACCGCGACCGTCTGCTGGCCGATGCGAAGGCGAAAGCGTTGTCGCTGGTTGAAGGCTACAAGCCGCCGGAGCCGAAGGAAGTGCAGCTTCCCGGCCCATCGGGCGCGCTGGCGATGAAGCTGGCCGCCGAGGGCTTCCACAAACGCGGCATCGCCACAGATCACGACCTGACGGTGTCCAAGGTGCTGGCCGAGGTTCTGGCGGGTGGCGACACCGACCTGATGGATATGGTGACCGAGGACAAGATGCTGGCGCTGGAACGCGCCGGCTTCATGAAGCTGATGAAGACATCCGCCACGCTGGCAAGGATCGAGCATACTTTGGTGACGGGTAAGCCACTTCGCAACTAAGGGGCTGCCGCCCCTCACCCCGGCCCTCTCCCTCAGGGAGGGGTGAGGGGCCTACAGAACAGGAGCAAAGACGATGCAAGTCTATAAAGCCCCAGTCCGCGACATGAAGTTCGTCATTCACGAACTACACGACAGCGCCCGTCTGACATCGCTCAAAGGTCTCGAGGACGTCACGCCAGACCTCATCGACAGCATCCTTGAGGAGGCGGGCAAGTTTGCCGAGAACATCCTGCTGCCGATCAACGCCAGCGGCGACGAAGAAGGCTGTACCTACGAGAACGGCGTCGTCCGCACTCCCAAGGGCTTCAAGCAGGCCTACGACGCCTTTCGCGAGGGCGGCTGGACCGCGATCGCCGCAGACCCGGCGTATGGCGGCCAAGGCCTGCCCGAAGTCGTGAACAAGCAAGTGGAGGAGATGATCTCCGCCACCAACACCTCGTTCGGCCTGTATCCCGGCCTGACCCATGGCGCCTATCAGGCGATCCTGGACCATGCCTCCGACGAGTTGAAGCAGCGCTATCTGCCCAAGATGGTGGACGGCACCTGGTCCGGCACGATGTGCCTGACGGAGGCGCATTGCGGCACCGACCTGGGCATGCTGCGCACCAAGGCCGTCCCGCAGGAGGATGGCAGCTACAAGATCACCGGCAGCAAGATCTTCATCTCCGCCGGCGAGCACGACCTGACCGAGAACATCATCCACCTCGTGCTGGCGCGGCTGCCCGATGCACCGCCCGGCATCAAGGGCATCAGCCTGTTCCTGGTGCCGAAGTTCATCCCCTCCGACGAGGGTGGCCCCGGCGCGCGCAATGGCGTGGTCTGCACGTCGATCGAGCACAAGATGGGCATCAAGGCGTCGGCGACCTGCCAGATGAGCTTCGACGAGGCGACCGGCTGGCTGGTCGGCGAGAAGCACAAGGGCATGCGCGCCATGTTCACGATGATGAACAGTGAGCGTCTGTCCGTCGGCGTGCAGGGCTTGGGCGCGGCCGAAGCCGCCTACCAGGGCGCGGTGTTCTACGCCAAGGACCGCATCCAGGGCCGCTCCCTATCCGGCGCGAAGGACAAGGCCAAGGCCGCCGACCCCATCATCGTGCACCCGGACGTGCGCCGCATGCTGATGACGATCCGCGCCTACACCGAGGGCTGCCGCGCACTGGGCGGCTGGGTGGCCGAACAGCTCGACACCGTCGCGCGCAGTGGCGACAAGGCCGAGCGCGAGGAGGCGGAGGATTTCACCGCGCTGATGACGCCGATTGTGAAGGCGCTGTTCACCGACATCGGCTTCGAGATGGCCAGCGTCGGCATGCAGGTCTATGGCGGCCACGGCTACATCCGCGATCACGGGATGGAGCAGTATGTGCGCGATGCCCGTATTTCCATGATCTATGAGGGCACCAACGGCATTCAGGCGCTGGACCTGGTCGGGCGCAAGATGCCGGCGAACATGGGCCGCTCGCTGCGCCGCTTCTTCCACCCGGTCAGCGAGTTCATCGCCGCCCATCGCGACGACCCGCAGATCGGTGGCATGACCAAGTCGCTGGAGCGGGCGTTCGGCGCGCTGCAGCTCGCCACTGCGCAGATCGCCACCACGGGCATGCGCGATGCGGAGGAGGCGGGCGCCGCCGCGACCGACTACCTGCGGCTGTTCGGCCTGGTCGGGCTTGGCTATATGTGGGTCCGCTCCGCCCAGGTTGCGCACCGCAAGCTGCCGACTGCCAACGGCGACGCGCGGTTCTACCAGGCCAAGCTACATACCGCGCAGTTCTTCATGGACCGTCTGCTGCCGCAGTCCGGATCGCTGTATCTGGCGATCAAGTCCGGCAAGGGCGCGATGATGGCGATGGACGAAGCGATGTTTTGATGCCGCGCCACCCTGGGCCGACGTTCGTCCGCACTCGCCGGCTACAACGGCCCCTTCAGCGCTTGGGCCAGCGCCTCGTCCTGCACCAGGCCGAGGCGCAGGAACAGGTCGATCAGAACCAGGTTCACGTTGAACTTGAACAGCTCGGTGTCGCGAACCGCATCGAGCACGCGTCCGATTGGCCACAGCTCGAACCCGGCGACTTCACCATCGACCGCCACGGGTTCGAAGCTGCCGGGTAGCATCAGGTCGTAACAGTGCAGCCGGTCGCGGCGCAGACCTTCCGGGCGTTCCATGGTGTAGCTGAGGGTCGCCTTGAGCTCGGCCCGGCCAGCTAACGCCTCGCTGAGCCCGGCTTCCTCTGCGCCTTCCTTGATCAGCGTTTCGCGCGGGCCGAGCCCGGCCGGAACACCGCCCGCCACAAGGTGGTCGAGCTTGCCAGGGTCGAGCTTCTTGTCGAGCGCGCGCCGGGCAACCCAGAGGTAAAGCCCGTCCGGCTGCTCGACCATCGCGTTCAGGTGGACGCCGGCCGCCTCCATGCCCAGGGCAGAGATCGCGCCGCGGTCGATGGTGCCGATGACAGGTCCATCCGGCCGGGCACGGACATCGAACGGCTCATCTCGCCACCGGCATAGCCCCGCCTCGGCAAGCCTGCGGCCAATTGCCGGGAGGCTTTCCCCGGCGACGGATGTCCCTGCGATGGCAGCCGCGTCCGGCCTGACCCAGCCGACCAGCGCGCCGTCCGCATAGAAACCGGTGCGCTCCCCAGGGAGGGCGGCATTGTTGCAGGCGACGATGTGACGCATGAGCGCGGATGCGAGTGGGGACATATCGCACGCTAGCCTGCTGTTGTTGTGGCTGCCATGCCGCATCGTCCGGCGCTCTGCCTTTGCATGTCCGCGGGTTGCTGCCACATGAGCACCATGTCACGTCGCGACCTGGACCTGCCCGTGCGTCCGCGCTCCACGCTTGCGACGGTCAAATCCCTTCTGCCGTATCTCTGGCCCAAGGGTGACCGCGGCTCGCATGCGAGGCTGCTTGCCGCTGCCGCCTGCCTGGTGCTGGCCAAGGTGGCGACCGTCTATATCCCGCTGATCTACAGCCGCGCGGTGGACGCATTGTCGCCTGCCCACAACCAGGCCGTCGTGCCGATCGCGTTGATCGTCGGATACGGCCTGCTACGCGTCGCCTCAGCCGCATTTGGCGAGCTGCGCGATGCCGTGTTCGCCGCTGTCCAGCAGCGCACGACGCGCCGGGTCGGGTTGGACACGTTCCGCCACATGCACCGGCTCTCACTGCGGTTCCACCTCGACCGGCAAACCGGCGGCGTCTCGCGCGCGATCGAACGTGGCGTTTCGGCCGTGCAGCAGGTGCTGCGCCTGGCGGTGTTCAACCTGCTGCCGACGATCTTCGAGGTGTTCCTGGTCACGGGGATCATCTGGCGCCTGTTCGACTGGCGATACGCCGCGGTCACCTTCGGCGCCGTCGCCAGCTACATCGGCTTCACCGTCGGCTTCACCTCCTGGCGGGTGAAATACCGGCGCGAAATGAACCGTGTGGACAGTGAGGCCAACACCAAGGCGCTCGACAGCCTGCTGAACTACGAAACCGTCAAATACTTTGGCAACGAAGCACACGAAGCGCGGCGCTTCGACGAAGCCTTGGCGCGCTACGAGAAAGCGGCGGTGACCACCCAGGTGACGTTGAACATGCTGAACATCGGCCAGGCCTGCATCATCGCCGGCGGCCTGGCGGTGATCATGCTGATGGCCGCGAACGGCGTTGCCGCAGGCCAGATGACGGTCGGCCGGTTCGTTTTGGTCAACACCTACCTGATGCAGCTTTACCAGCCGCTGAACTTCCTGGGCTTCGTCTATTCGTCGATCAAGCAGGGTGTCGTGGACATGGAGCAGATGTTCCGGCTGCTCCAGGTCGATCAGGAAGTCGCGGACAAGCCCGGCGCTCGCCCGCTATTGCTGGCAAAGGTGCCGGAAGCGGGATCGATCGTGTTCGATGACGTGCGGTTCGGCTACCGGACTGACCGCGAGATCCTGCACGGCGTCAGTTTCGCCGTGGCGCCGGGCTCCAAGCTAGCGATCGTAGGCCCCACCGGCGCCGGCAAGAGCACGATCAGCCGGCTGCTGTTCCGCTTCTATGACGTCACGGGCGGACGCATCCTGATCGACGGGCAGGACATCCGTGACGTGACCCAGGCCAGCCTGCGTGCCGCGATCGGCGTCGTGCCGCAGGATACCGTGCTGTTCAACGACACCATCCGCTACAACATCGCATATGGCCGGGTCGGCGCCTCCCAGGCGGACGTCGAAGCCGCTGCCCGTGCCGCGCAGGTGCATGACTTCGTCATGCGTCTGCCAGATGGCTACGACACGATGGTCGGTGAGCGCGGCTTGAAGCTGTCGGGCGGCGAGAAGCAGCGCGTCGCCATCGCCCGCACCATCCTGAAGGACCCGCGCATCCTCATTCTGGACGAGGCGACCAGCGCGCTCGACACCCGAACGGAGGTCGATATCGGCACGGCCCTGCAGAACGCGTCGGCTGACCGCACGACGCTGGTCATTGCGCACCGCCTATCGACGGTCGTCGATGCCGACGAGATCATCGTCCTGGTGGATGGCCGTGTCGCCGAACGCGGCACCCACGCCTCCCTGCTGGCCGCGGACGGCGTTTACGCCGGCATGTGGCAGTTGCAGGCCGACGAGGCCCAGGTGGAACAGGCAGTCGGTGCCGTCGCGGACGCGGTCTAAATCGCAGCAGCCGCCGAATGGGGTTAAATCAGCCCCATGTTGCGCCATCTAAGCGGCACTAAGGAGAGCGCTGATGACCCTTGCACCCGATGACGGCGCACCTGCCGACCTCAGCCACGCTGGCGCGATCGTGGACAAGGCGATCGAGTACATGGTGGGCCAGAACATCAGCTCGATCGCCATCGCGTCCGCGCTGCTGGGCGGCTCATTGGGGCTGTTGACCCGTTCCTTGTCGGACGAGGCCGTCGTGCACATCCTGACCAACGCCATCGGCAGCGTGCGGGCCGGCGAACTGCGTGGCATGGCGACGACGGGGACTGAGGGTTCATTCACGCCGAACTAGCGCGCACCTGCCACCAGCGCCGAGCCGCGACGATCGACCAGACAGCCTCCACCGCGCCGAACGGCCAGGCGCCCTGCAGAAAACCATAGAGTGACCCGGCCACGCAGGATGCGGCAAAGCCCAGGATAAACAGTGGGTGCCGCTTCTCGCACGCGTAGCAGACCAGCATGGCGGTGACCGCCGCGAAACCGAAAGCGGTGAGGGCGTCCATGGCCCAGTGTCACTTGCCGAACGGGTTGACGCAAACACCCGCCTTCGTCATAACCCGCCCTCCCGCGCGGGTCCCAGACCCGAAGCAGCCTGATAGGATCGAACACGATGTCGCGCCGTTGCGAGATTACCGGCAAGGGCGTGCTGACCGGCAACAACGTCAGCCACGCCAACAACAAGAGCCGTCGCCGTTTCCTGCCGAACTTGCAGGAGCAGTCGTTGCTGTCCGACGTGCTCGGCACGTCGATCCGCGTCCGGCTGACCACCCACGCCCTGCGCACCATTGAGCATAATGGCGGCCTCGACGCCTTCTTGATGACGACGCCGAACCGCAACCTGCCGGAAGAGGCGCAGGTCCTGAAGCGCCGCATCGTTCGCGCTCAGAGCAAGAAGGCGGCCGCTTAGGCGCTTTCGGCGCATATCCCGCCGCTGAAACATACGGCGTTTCGGCTGATTGCGTCCGCCCGGTCAGCACGACAGGGACGGACGCCCAGGCAGTTCCAGGCCAAGACTGCCTTGTTCTGCGCCTGGCACTTGCG
>CAZZVB010000203.1:0-7522 GCA_964657445.1 uncultured Burkholderiaceae bacterium
CGAAGCGGTCAAGGAGAGGTACTGCTCGGTTTGAGGACGGCAGCTTTATACCTGCATACGTCGAACCACATCGAGGAATGCCCGCAGTTTGCGAGCTTCAGCCGCACGGCGTGGGAAGTACAGGAACAATCCAGGCTCAGTAATCGAAAATTCGGGAAGTAGCTCGACCAGCCGACCCGCCTGCAAATCCATATGAACCAAAGGTTCGAAAACATAGGCAAGACCAAGACCGGCCAGCGCCAATTCACGGGCGTAAGTCGGATCGGACACGCGAACGGTTCCGGCTACGGCGGCGCGCACCTCCTTGCCATGCTCCAGCAATTCCCAGTCGTAGATCGCACCCGAGGCTAAGAGACGAAAGCCGATGCAGTTGTGCTGCGCCAGATCGGCAATCGACGTGGGCTGCCCATGGGCGCTCACGTAGGCCGGGGATGCGACGATGATCGCACGGCAGGGAGGCGTGAGCCGTACCGCGACCATGTCCTGCGCGATCATCTCGCCCAATCTGATGCCGGCATCGAACCCACCCGCCACGACATCGACCAGCGCATCATCGGTAATGATCTCGGTCGTCAACCGTGGATGCCGCGTCGCCAACTCCATCAGCACGGCCGTGAGCCCCATTTGCAGCGCCACGCGGGGGGCGTTGATACGTAGCAGTCCCGTAACCTCGCGCTGACCAGCGCGCACCCGATCGGCCGCAGCATCGAGTTCGTCGAAGGCACGCCGGGCGCTTTCCATGAAGGCCTCTCCCGCCTCGGTGAGCGCGACGCTCCGTGTCGTGCGTGCGAACAACGGCGCGCCTAGACGCTGCTCGGCCGCCCTGACCGCGTGGCTGATTGCCGAAGGCTGCAATCCCATCTCGGCTGCTGCGCGCGCAAAGCTGCAGGTGCGAGCGACTGCAAGCAGGGCCGGGATGTGAGGAAGGAGGAGACGGTCCATTCATGAGCCATATCGTATGATGAATGCGATCTAAACCAAATTGATCCAAGGTGCCGCCCCAATCATGTTGACGTCAGAGTTTCACGGGAGGATCACATGGTAGAAAAAGACCGGGTTTGGTTCATAACAGGCGCCTCTTCAGGCTTCGGCAGGGCCCTCGCGGAGAAGGTGTTGGAGCGCGGTGAACGTGCCGCGCTGGCTGCTCGCCGCGTAGACCGGCTCCAAGTGCTCGCAGCGCGCTTCGGCCAACAGTCGCTGGCCTTGCCGCTTGACGTGACCGACGCGACGGCACGGGACGAGGCCGTGGCCGCCACGCTTGCCCGCTTTGGCCGGATCGACGTGCTCGCCAATATCGCCGGCCGGGGTTCCCTCGGCGCAGTGGAGGCGTTTTCATCCGACCAGCTCCGCGAGCAGATGGACGTCAACTTCTTCTCGGCCGCCGAACTGACGCGAGTTGTGCTGCCCCAGATGCGGACACAACGACGTGGTCACATACTCAACCTGACCAGCATCGGCGGACTGGTCTCGATCGGTGGGTTTGGCGCCTACTGCGCCAGTAAGTTCGCGCTTGAGGCCTGGAGCGAGGCGCTGCGGGACGAGGTTGCATCGTTCGGTATCAAGGTCACCATTGTCGAGCCCGGTAATTTCCGGACCGAATTCGCCGGTGATACCAACATGCGGCCTATTCGGCAGATGGACGAATACCGGCCCGTGATCGCGCCCATCGAGGAGTTCCTTTACGGGCAGGCAGGCCGGCAGCCGGGTGATCCCGTAAAAGCCGCCGACGTCATGATCGAGGCCGTTGACAGCGTCACACCACCGCTACGGCTGATGTTAGGAGCCGATGCATACGAGATGTGGGACCGGACGCTCACCGCCCGTCAGGCCGACCTTCGTGCCTGGCGCAGTCGTGGAGAAGCAACGGCATATCCAGACGCGACTATGACATCAATCGGCGGCGCCTGACGGCGGCATGTCGTGAGCCAGTTCCCCCTCAGAATGGGGCGACCACCCGCTAACGCCCTGTCAATATCCGCTCGACAAGTTGCTTTACCGACGGAATGAACCCGTTCGAATAGAACGGGTCCGATGCGAACCGGTAGGCGTTGTGGCCGCTGAACATGAGGTTGTTTTCCATGTTCACCGGGTCACCCTGGTCGTCCCGCACGGCCTGCAGCGTCTTCTGGATGCAGAAGCTGCGCGCGTCGGCCTTCTTGCCGTTGCTGAAGTTGGCGTCGTGCTGGGACCAGTTGGAGAAACGGCACTGGCTGAGGCAGCCCATGCAGTCGGTCTGGTCCTGGATGATTTCGGCTGCTTTTTCGGGCGTGACAAACACCAGTGTGCTGTCCGGCGTCCGCAGCGCCTCGCTGAAGCCGGCACGCACCCAGCGTTCGGCCCGGCCGAGATCCACCGGCGTGACATAGACGATGCGCTGGCGCGGCCCGACGCCGAACGGGGCGGTGTGCTCGCCGACCGGCTCCATCGTGTAGGCGACCTGGTGCTCGTTGCGTTCACGCAATTCCTGGATGAACGCGTTGTTGACGGCCGATGAGTAGAAGCCGGTCGGGCTGAACTTGTTGAGGAAAACGTCGCCTTCCTTCAAGGTCAGCAGCTTCTGCTTCCAGGCATCGCCGATCGGGCTTTCCTGTGTCAGCAGCGGACGGGTGCCGAACTGGAACGCGATCGGTCCCAGATCGGGGTTATCGATCCAGTCTTCCCATTCCTCCAGCCACCATACGCCGCCGGCCATGATGATGGGGGTGTCGCCCAGGCCGAAACTGCGCATCAGCTTGCGCAACGCCAGGACGCGGGGGAAGGGGTCTTCGGGAACCTCCGGATCCTCGCCATTGGTCAAGCCGTTATGGCCGCCGGCAAGCCAGGGATCCTCGTACACCACGCCGCCGAGCAATGAGGCGGCTTTC
Organism: uncultured Burkholderiaceae bacterium; assembly: GCA_964657445.1. Lineage (GTDB taxonomy): Bacteria > Pseudomonadota > Alphaproteobacteria > Acetobacterales > Acetobacteraceae > LMUY01. The sequence goes on from CAZZVB010000203.1 coordinate 2,865, forward strand.
GAGTAGGCCCGCTTCCACAATGCGTTGAACGCGCGGGCGGACGAAACGATGGGATAGTAGTGCACACCGAACCGGGCGGCGATGTCGCTGAGGCGATAGGGCATGCCCGCGCCGCAGGTCAGCCCGTTGACCAGGCCCTTGGCGCCCTCGAGCACGCCGGTGATGACCCGCTCGGCGCCGCCCATTTCCCAAAGGATGTTGGCGTGGATTCGGCCGCGCCCGCCTGAAAGCTCATAAGCCTGCCGGGCCTGGGCGATGCCGCCGCGAATGGCGAAGTCGATCAGTTCCTCATGCCGTTCACGCCGGGTGCGGCCGCGGTAAATCTGCGGCTCGCGACGGCCTTCGGCGTCGTAGCTGTCCGCATTGACGGCGCTGAACGTGCCGGCGCCGCCCTGCTGCGCCCAATGGCCGGAAGATACGCCGGTGGACACTGCGACGCCCTTGCCGCCTTCGACGAGCGGTAGAACGTCCACTCCGCCCATGCGGATTGCATTGATGGCCTTCATACCCGGCTCAATCCCTGGACTGAAACAAACTGCAATATGAGTGGAACCGCTCAGGTCCGCTAGTGCCGGGACCAACAATTAGCATTGGTTATCACACAAACGAAAAGCTGACGCGGGAGATCGCCTCTCCCGCGTCATTGCCGTCAGGCAGCGTCAGCCTCACGCGGGCGTCCACCCTTGGCGCCCACCTTGTCGGTGATGTCCTCGCCGGTGGCCTGGTCCACGACCCGCATCGACAGCTTCACCTTGCCGCGGTCATCGAAGCCCAGGACCTTCACCTTCACGGCGTCGCCTTGATTCACCACGTCCGTCGTCTTGTTGACCCGGCCCTGCGTCAATTCGCTGATGTGCACGAGCCCGTCGCGGGACCCGAGGAAGTTCACGAACGCGCCGAATTCGGCAGTCTTCACCACCTTGCCGTTGTAGATCACGCCCACTTCCGGCTCGGCCACGATGCCGCGGATCTTGTCGATCGCGGCTTGGCTGGCTTCCTCGGTCGTTGCCGCGATCTTGATCGTGCCATCGTCGTCGATGTCGATCTTGCAGCCGGTTTGTTCGACGATCTCGCGGATGACCTTGCCGCCGGTGCCGATCACTTCGCGGATTTTCTCCTTCGGCACGGTGATGGTCGTGATCCGCGGTGCGGTGGCAGCCACGTCGCCGCGTGCGCCTGACAAGCCCTTGGCCATCTCACCCAAGATGTGCAGACGGCCTTCGCGCGCCTGCTCCAGCGCCGTCTTCATGATGTCGAAGGTGATGGAGGTGATCTTGATGTCCATCTGCAGGCTGGTGATGCCCACCTCGGTCCCGGCGACCTTGAAGTCCATGTCGCCCAGGTGATCCTCGTCGCCGAGAATATCGGACAACACGGCAAAGCCGCGATCTTCCTTGATCAGGCCCATCGCGATACCCGCGACCGGACGCTTCAGAGGAACGCCGGCATCCATCAGCGACAGTGAAGTGCCGCAGACGGTCGCCATCGAGGACGAGCCATTGCTCTCCGTGATCTCGGACACGACGCGCAGCGTGTACGGGAACTCGGTCTTGCTCGGCAGCAGCGGACGCACGGCGCGGAACGCCAGCTTGCCGTGGCCGATCTCACGACGGCCCGGACTGCCCATGCGGCCCGCCTCACCGACGGAGTAGGGAGGGAAGTTGTAATGCAGCATGAAGTGCTGGCGGCTCTCGCCTTCCAGGCTGTCGATGATCTGCTCGTCCTGCCCGGTGCCGAGCGTGGCCACGCAGAGCGACTGCGTCTCGCCGCGGGTGAACAGGGCGGAGCCGTGGGCGCGCGGCAGGATGCCGACTTCGGCGATGATCGGCCGCACCGTCTTGGTGTCGCGGCCGTCGATGCGCATGCCCGTGTCGAGGATGGCGTTGCGCACGACATCAGCCTCGAGGTCCTTGAACATGGCCTTCGCCTTGTCGGCGTCGAGCCCTTCCTCGGTCAGCTTGGCAGCGGCATCCTTCTTGGCGACAGACACCTTCTCCTGCCGGACCTGCTTGACACGCTCCTGATAGGCGGCGGCGATGTCGGCGCGGGCGAGTTCACCGACGCGTGTGCTGAGCGCGGCGAGCTCCGGGGCCGGCTCGGGCAGGTTCCATGGTTCCTTGGCGGCGTGCTCGGCCAGCTCGATGATGGCCTGGATGACGGGCTGGAACTGGGCGTGGCCGAACTCGACGGCGCCGAGCATGACGTCCTCGGGCAGTTCGTGGGCTTCGCTCTCGACCATCAGCACGCCTTCGGCAGTGCCGGCGACGACGAGGTCGAGCTTGAAATCCTTCATCTGCTCAAGCGTCGGGTTCAGGACGTAAGCACCGTCGATGAAGCCGACACGGGCGGCGGCAACCGGGCCGAAGAACGGAATGCCGGACAGCGTCAGCGCGGCGGAGCAACCGATCATGGCGACGATATCGGGATCGTTTTCCATGTCGTGGCTGAGCACGGTGGCGACGACCTGGACTTCGTTGCGGAAGCCTTCCGGGAAGAGCGGGCGAATGGGACGGTCGATCAGGCGGCTGACCAGCGTTTCCTTCTCGGAGGGACGGCCCTCACGCTTGAAGAAACCGCCGGGGATCTTGCCGGCGGCAAACGCCTTTTCCTGGTAGTTGACGGTCAGCGGGAAGAAGTCCTGGCCTGGCTTGGCTGTCTTCACGCCGACGGCGGTGCACAGCACGATGGTGTCGCCGTATCGCGCGAGGACGGACCCATCGGCCTGGCGGGCGATCTTGCCCGTCTCGAGGATCAGCTTGCGGCCGCCCCAGTCGAGTTCCTTACGGAAATGATTGAACATGCAGTGTTTCCCTAGCATTGCGTGGGCAATACGGGCGGCGGCCGGTGCGGGTGCGGCGTCTCGGGCGGCATGGCGGCGCGGGAGTTAACCGCGACCATGTGGCCGAAGGCGCCGTCGCAGTCCGGATGCCGTATGCATCCCCAACGCGGCATTGCCCCGGCGCCACCATTGGCCCCGGGGGTGGTCGGTCTCAGCTCAGCGGCGCAGCGACAGGCGTCCGATCAGGGTCTGATAGCGGCCCTGGTCCTTCTTCTTGAGATAGTCGAGCAGGCGGCGGCGGCGGCCGACCAGCATCAACAGGCCGCGCCGGCTATGGAAGTCCTTGGCGTGGGTCTTGAGGTGCTCGGTCAGGTTGCCGATGCGCTCGGACAACAGCGCGACCTGGACTTCGGGGCTGCCGGTATCGTCGGTGCCGGTGGCATAGTCGGTAATGAGCGCAACGCGGCGCTCCTGCGTGATCGACATCGGATATACTCCGGATGGGGGTTACAGAAGGCGTTCCGGCCGCAGCATGCCATCGGACATGCGGCATAGACCGATCACGCGCACCCCCGCCATGGCACGGGTCAATCCGCCGTCGGGATCGGCCGTCCGTGGAATGCGCCCCATCAAGTCCACCAGGCTGATCGCCTGGCCGCGTGACAGGAAGAAGGCCTCCGCCTCAGTCAAGGCCAGCGCCGGGATGTCGGCCAGCGCGGTCGCGACCGGAAGCAAGAGGTCCGGGGAAGCCGGCGGGGTATCGTCCCCTGTGGCACATTTGTCCAGCGAAATCGCCTGGGCTTCGGTGAACGGGCCGACCCGCAAGCGGCGCAGGGCCGATACGTGACCGACGGTTCCACACGCGGCGGCCAAATCGCGGGCGAGCGATCGCATATAGACGCCTTTGCCCGATTGGACGGCGAACACCGCGGTGTCGGCGTCCGGGCGGTCGATCAGATCGAAGCGGTCGACTCTGGCGGCCCGCGGTTCCAGCACGGGCGCGCGGCCCTCGCGCGCCATGTCGTAGGCGCGTTCCCCGGCCACCTTGATGGCGGAATAGGCTGGCGGCACCTGCAGGATGTCGCCGCGGAACGCGGGCAGGGCGGCTTCGAACTCGGCATCGGTCGGGCGCACCGCGGATGTGGCCGTCGTAGCGCCATCGGCATCGTCGGTGTCGCGGGCATCGCCGATGCGCAGGGTGAAGTGATACAGCTTGGTGCCATCCATCACGTAAGGCACGGTCTTGGTAGCCGAGCCGAAGGCGATCGGCAGCACCCCGGTGGCGAGAGGGTCGAGCGTGCCGCCGTGTCCGGCCTTCTGCGCGTCGAACCCCCGGCGGACCCGGTTGACGACATCGGTGCTGGTCATGCCAGGCGGCTTATCAATGATCAGCCACCCGTCGAGCGGGCGGCCACGGCGGCGGCGCATGGTGCGGAGAACCTTAGGTGAGGAGGGTTACGACATTCGTCCCGGCAACCTGCGCGGAGCCGGCGTCGAATGTGGCGAGCGGAAGGGATAGGCGGCTGGCGCATTCGGGGTAAGCGGCGGAACGGCGTGTCCGCCCGTCCATCATCCGCCCTCCAAGTCCCTCGCCACCTCTGGCTGCTTCAGCAAAGCATCCACGTGCATCGCGTATTCGATCGCCGTGTCGGGCTGGAAACTGATCTGCGGCGCCACGCGCAGGCGCATTTCCTTCGCCAACTCACCGCGAAGATACGGCGCGGCGCGCTTCAGGGCGGGCAGCAACGCTTCGATGTCGGAGCGGCCGAGGCGGGAGACGAAAGCGGTCGCATTCTTGAGGTCCGGGCTGATCCGAACCTCGGCGACCGTGACCGCGATGCCCACCAGGTCGGGATCGCGGAACTCACCTCGGGCGAAG
>CAZZVB010000204.1:0-7511 GCA_964657445.1 uncultured Burkholderiaceae bacterium
GAACTGTGGACCTACTGATTACGAATCAGTTGCTCTACCCCTGAGCTACGCCGGCAACGGCGCCGGTATAACGTTCTGCCTGGCAGCCTGCAACGGCGTGTGGCGGCCGATATAGACCATCGGCGCGCACACAAGACTGCGCGACGCGCCTACAAACGATCTAGCGGTTTTCTGCGGCCTCGTACACGGTCCGCGCCATGCATCCATCCACGAGTTTTGCCGGCCGGGAGCGAGAGTGCCCCGATTGCGGATTGTTCCAGATCGTCCCCCCCCTGCCGCGCAACGGCCAGGCAAGCTGCCTGCGCTGCAACGGCACGTTGCGCCGCAGCCGGCCGAATGCCGCCAACCGGACGCTGGCGCTCAGCCTGACCTCGCTCGTCATCTACATGGTCGCGGTGCTGGCGCCGTTCCTGTCGGTGGACATCGTGGGGAAGACCCGTACCACCACCATGATCGACCTACCGGTGGCCCTCTCAGAAGACGGCGCCTGGGAGTTGGGCATCATCGTCATGTTCACCGCGATCATCGCTCCACTGGCGAAGATCATGGTGCTGCTCTGGGTGCTGATCGGGCTGCGCACCGAGAGCCCGCCGCACAGCCTGCCCCTTGTGTTCAAATGGTATCGCCGGATCGGGCCTTGGGCGATGGTCGAAGTGTTTCTGCTAGGCGTGTTCGTCGCATTCACCCGGCTTGGGTCGATTGCAACGGTGCAGACGGGCATCGCGCTCTATGCCGTCGGCGGGCTGATGGTGACGATGGTGCTGGCGGACTACCTCATCGACCCGGAAGCCGTGTGGGAGAAGATGGAAGCCCATGGGCTGGTGCCGCCGCCGGGTCCGCGCACCAACGCGACACGCATGTCCTGCCTGGTGTGTGAACGGGTGGAGTATGCCCGCGAGGGAGCGCGATGCAGCCAATGCGGCTCGGTCCTGCACGTCCGGTTGCCAGGCAGTCTTTCCAACACCTGGGCGTTCCTGATCGCGGCGGGGCTGCTGTATATCCCCGCGAACATCTTTCCCGTGCTGACCGTGACGCGATTGGGCAGCGGCGTGCCTTCCACCATCATCGGCGGCGCCCAGGAGCTGCTGGAGGCCGGGATGTGGCCGCTCGCCTTGCTGGTCTTCGTGGCGAGCATCCTGGTGCCGTTGCTGAAACTGGCCAGCCTGACCTTCATGCTGGTCGAAACGCACCGGCATTCGTCATGGCGGCTACAGGACCGGACGCGGCTGTTCCGCCTGGTGGACTTCATCTGGCGTTGGTCGATGATCGACGTGTTCATGCTCGGCACACTGGTCGGGCTGGTGCGCGCCGGGGTGATCGCAACGATCGAACCCGGCGTCGGCGCGATCTGCTTCGGCAGTGTGGTCGTCTTGACCATGATAGCAGCGGCGTGCTTCGACCCGAGGCTTATGTGGGACGCGGCGAGCACCGCGCCGGCCGATTTGGAACCATCCACCGCGCCCGCCAACCCGAGAGCCGTATGAGCGACGATAACCAGCCTGCCTCCAACCCACCTGGCCAACCCATCCCACCCCGACCAACACCAGACCAGACGCCGCAGGCCGAGGTGCGCCGCAAATCGGGCTTCTCGTTCATCTGGCTGCTGCCGATCGTGGCGGCGATCATCGGCGCCTATCTGGCGTTCGAGACGCTGGCCAAGCGCGGGCCGGAGATCGTCATCACCTTCAACGGCGCTGACGGGCTGACGGCGGGGCAGACCAAGGTCAAGCACAAGGCGGTCGATCTCGGCACGGTCACCAGCATTCGCCTGGCGCCGGATATGAGCCACGTCGTCGTCACCGTCCGCATGACCAGCGAGGCCGATCCATACCTGACCGACCATGCGCGGTTTTGGGTGGTGCGGCCGCGGCTTTCTGCGAGCAACATCTCCGGGCTGGAGACGCTGATTTCCGGCGGCTACATCGAGATGGATCCGGGGCCGAAGGGCGGGGCGCAGAAGCGCGACTACACCGGCCTGGAAGACCCGCCGGGCGTCCGTTCCGACGAGCCGGGTTCAACTTTCGTGCTCACGACTGACCGGATCGGCTCGCTGGGTAGTGGATCGCCGGTGTTCTACCGCGACATCGTGGTTGGCGAGGTGCTGAACTACCACCTGCCGGAGGGCAACGGCGCCATCACGGTCAACGTGTTCGTCAAGTCGCCCTATGACAAATGGGTCCGCACCTCGTCGCGGTTCTGGAACGCCTCCGGCTTGTCGGTCGCTTTTGGCGGGCAGGGGCTGCATGTCGAGCTGACGTCGGTGCAGGCGGTGCTGTCAGGAGGCGTGGCCTTCAGCACCCCGGAAGATGGCCGCAACCTGCCGAGCGCGAAAGGGGATACGACCTTCCGGTTGTACGCGAACGAGGAAGAGGCTGCGGCTGCCGGGTTCAGGCGCCGTATTCCCTTCACCCTGTACTTCCAGACCTCCACGGCGGGTCTGGCTGTGGGATCGCCGGTCCAGATCTATGGCCGGCAAGTCGGCACCGTGACTGGCGTCAATCTCGAACTCGATCCGGCCTCCGCAAAGGCACGCGTCAAGGTTGCCATCGAGATACAGCCCGAGCGGCTGACCGATATGGGAGCAGCTGCCAATGACGATGCGACGACGGTCAGCAGGCGTCTGGTTCAGCATGGTATGCGGGCCGAGCTTACGACCGTCAGCTATATCACCGGGGCGCTCGCGGTTTCTTTCGAATTCCCGCCCAATCCACCGGCCGCCGACATCTCCTTCGAGGGAGACACCATCGTTCTGCCGACCCTTGGCGGTGGCGTGAGCGGCTTAATCACCTCCGCGTCGGAAGTGATGGAGAAGGTGAATGCAATTCCGTTCGCGCAAATCGGCAACAACGCCAGCGCTCTCTTGGGCACGCTGAACAGCACGGTCGGCGGTCCGGAGGTCAAGCAGGCGATCAGCGCCGCGACGGCCGCATTGGTCAATCTGCAGGAGCTGGTCAAGCACACCGACGCCGGGTTGAGCCCGTTGCTGAAGCGCTTGCCCGAGATCAGCAATAACCTGCAGGCGACGCTCGACCGTGCCAACCATCTGGTCGGATCGGTCGATGCCGGGTATGGCGGAAACTCGCAATTCTCGCGTGATCTGGAGCGGTTGATGTCGCAACTGAACGATGCAGCGCGGTCTATCCGCTTGCTGGCAGACCTGCTCGACCGCCATCCGGAGGCGCTGATCCGCGGCCGCGCGAACCAGGGCGCCGAGCGATGAGGCGGCGGAGCTTGCTGCTGGCGCCCGCGGTGTTGGCGCTGGCACGCTGCGCGTCCCCGGACCCGGCGCTTTACACGCTGCGCGCGATGCCGGGTCAGGCGATCGGCGGAGGCCCCGCGGCCATCAAGATCGCCCGGCCCGGGCTGGCCGGCTACCTCGACCGGCCGGAAATCGTGCGCGACGGCTCCGCCAACCGCCTGGACCTGAAAGGCGGTGAGCGGTGGGGCGAGCCGCTGGGCGACATGATCGCACGGGTGCTGGCGCTCGACCTGGCGCAGCGCCTGCCAGGCAGCAGCGTGTTCACGGAGGCGGGCACCATTTCGGTCGATCCGTCGGCGACCATCGAGTTGGACATGCAGCGCTTCGATCTGGATACCAACGGGCCGGTCGTGCTGCTGGTGCAGGTGGCGGTCGAGCAGGGGCGCAGCCACGATCCAAGCGCCACGCACTCGATCACCATCACCGCGCAACCGGCGGACGCTAGCACGATGGCCTTGGTCACGGCGATGAGCAATGCGCTCGGGCAATTGGCGGACCAGTTGGCAGCGCTGCTGCGGGCAACGCCGCTGACCGATCTCAGGCCGGTTTCGACCCGGCGGTAACATTCGGCCCATAGCCTTTCGCCCGGCGCCCTGATCTTATCATTTTAAGCAGAAAAAGCTGGGGGGAAGCGGGTGGACTACACGTTCCACTTCGGGGTGGTCTGGGACGCGTGGCCGGAGCTGCTGGACGGGGCGATATTCACCGTGTGGCTGTCGGCCGCGTCAATGGCGATCAGCCTCGTGATTGCGATTTTGGGCGCCCTGGCGCGTACGTCAGGGCCGCGATGGCTGAAGGCGCTCGTCGGTGCCTATGTCGAGCTGGTCCGCAACACGCCTTTCCTGGTGCAGGTGTTCCTGATCTTCTTCGGGCTACCCACCATCGGCATCCGGCTCGACGCCAATCAGGGCGCGCTGATCGCCATGGTGCTTAACGGCAGCGCCTACACGATCGAGATCATCCGGGCCGGCATCGAGGCCGTCAGCCATGGGCAGATCGAGGCAGGCCGGGCGCTCGGGCTGCACACGTTCAGCGTGTTCCGGCTGGTCATCCTGCCGCAGGCTCTGCGGGTCGTCACGGCCCCGCTCGGCAGCCAATTCATCCTGCTGATGCTGAATTCCTCCGTCGTCTCGGTGATCGCGGCCGATGACCTGACGGCAGCGGCGCAGGATGTGGCCGGCCGCACTTTCCGCTCGTTCGAGGCCTTCATCGTCGTGACGGTGATCTACTTCGTCCTGTCGCTCGCCTTCACCGCGATCTTCGCACTGCTGGAGCGGCTGGCGTTCGGCCGCAGGGTCGCCGCCCGATGAGGAGTTTCGGGTACGGCGACTTCCTCTTCCTGTTGCTGGCGATGCGCTGGACGCTGGTGCTGTCCGCAGGTGCGTTCGTGTTCGGCGGGCTGATCGGGGCGGCGGTGGCGCTGGCCCGGGTCTCGCCCCTGTGGCCGCTGCGCTGGCTGGCGATCGGCTATATCCGGCTGCTGCAGGGCACGCCGCTGCTGCTGCAGTTGTTCCTGGTGTTCTTCGGCGGGGACCTGCTGGGGATCGGGCTTGGGCCTTACCTATCGGCAATCCTTGGGCTCAGCCTGAACGCCGGGGCGTTCCTAGGGGAGATTTGGCGCGGCGCGCTGCAGGCAGTGGCACCGGGCCAGCAGGAGGCGGCACGGGCCCTGGGCCTTGGCTACGTGCCGCGGATGCTGCGTGTGGTCGGGCCGCAGGCGCTGCGCATCGCCATCCCGCCGACGGTTGGCTTTCTGGTCAACCTGATCAAAAGCACCTCGCTCGCGGCGATCATCGGCTTCGTGGAGCTAACCCGTGCGGGGCAGATGCTGAACAACGCGACATTCCGGCCCTTCACGATTTTTGGGATTGTCGCCCTCCTCTACTTCCTGCTTTGCTGGCCTCTCACGATCGTGAGCCGCCGCCTCGAGGCGAGGTTGGCTGCAGCGCACAAACGATAAGAAACGGAACGGTGCATGAAGGCGTGGAAGTTTGGGGCGGCGGCGCTCATCATCGTATTCGGCTGGCTGCTCGGCCTCGCCACGGCGCGGGCGCAGACCGTGGATGAGATCGTCAGCCGCGGCACCATCAACATCGGCGTGCTGGTCGATCTTCCGCCCTATGGCCTGCTGAACGACAAGCAGGAGCCTGATGGCTACGATATCGAGGTGGCGAAGCTGATCGGCAAATATATGGGGGTGAAGGTCAACCTCGTTCCGCTGACCAGCCCGAATCGCATACCGTTCCTGCTGACCAATAAGGTCGATCTGCTGGTGGCTACCTTCGGCATCACGCCGGAGCGGGCGAAGCAGGTCATGTTCTCCATCCCCTACGCTGCGATCGAGAACGTCATCTTCGCGCCGAAATCGGCCAAGATCACGACGTTGGATGATCTCAAGGGCCTGCGTGTCGGCGTGCCGCGCGGTTCGGTGCAGGACGTGATCCTGACCCAGCGGTTCGGCAGCGCGGTTAAGGTTGCGCGCTTTGACGACGACCCATCCACCTACCAGGCGCTGGTTGCCGGCCAGGTGGATGCGGTGGCGGAGACGGGGCTGACGGGGGATGAGTTCTACGCCAAGAACCCGGACGCCAATATCGAGCGCAAGGTGATCCTGCTACGCCAGCCGAACGGCATTACGATGCGGGCGAACCAATGGAACCTGCACCAGTGGGTGAATACCTTCGTGTATTTCACCAAGAACAACGGCGAGCTGGATGTGCTGTGGCAGAAGTGGTTCCACCAGCCGCTCCCGCCATTGCCGACGTTCTAGACGGGCAGGCGGGTGTCACCCGCCTGCCCTATGCCTCCTTGTGCAGCAGCGACGTCAGCGCGCTGAGCATCTGCTTGGCGCCGAACGGTTTGCGCAACAGGGCCTCGATGCTCGACAAGCGGCCCACGCGCGACAGCATGTCCGGCCGGCCTGTCATGAACACGACGGGGCGGCCCGGATGACGCTCATGGAAGTTGCGCGCGACGTCGATGCCGTCGCAGTCGCCCGGCATCTGAATGTCGGTGAGCAGGACGTCGAAGCCATCCCGCTTCTGCATCAAGTCGCAGGCTTCCAGGCCGTTCTCGGCCGCGACAACCTCATACCCGGCGTCTTCAAGTGTTTCGGCCAGGGTCAAACGGATCAAACCCTCATCTTCGACCAGTAGGACGCGGTAGGACATCACGGTGCGGGCCTTTTGCCGGCTGAAGTCTCGGCTTCGACTGTGCTAACGGAACGCCACGTAATCTCATGGTAAGATTAACGAGAGATGACCCGCTTGCGGCCAGTTTGCGCTTGTTGTGATGTTCCGGCGTCACGCAGCCCATAAACCTATGTTGCAACAGCAATCTGGCTCCCTTGCTTCGCGGCGAACGATCCGCTAGCAACCCGCCGTTGCCGGCACCCCTGGAGGCCGGCCGCACGCATTTGCAGTGAACACTGCGGCGTTGATCTGAAACGGAGAGTTCGATGGCCAATTTCACCACGATTGAGGCCGAGGCTCGCGAGCTTGCAGGTAAGGGGGCAGCACGCGCGACTCGGAGGGCAGGAAAGGTTCCTGCCGTGATCTACGGCGCCAAGGAGGCGCCGGCGCTGATCGCCCTGGATCCCCGCCAGGTGATGCGGGAGTTGGTTCGCGGCGGATGGCGCTCTCGCCTGTTCGAAGTGAAGGTGGGCGGCACGACACAGCGCGCTTTGATGCGCGACGTTCAGTTCCATCCCGTCAGCGACAAGCCCGAGCATGTGGATTTCCAGCGCCTCGCCGCCGGTGAGCCCATCCGCGTCGCCGTCGCGGTGAGCTTCACGAACGAGGCGACGTCACCCGGGCTGAAGCGTGGCGGCGTGCTCAACGTGGTCCGCCACACCGTCGAGGTGCTGTGCGACCCGGACAGCGTGCCGGAAGCCTTCCATGCGGATCTCGGCGCACTCGATATCAACGACAACATCCGCTTTTCCGATCTCACCGGGACCGACAACACCAAGCCGACCATCGCCGACCGTGACTTCGTGATTGCGACGGTGGCCGCGCCGACCAAGTCGCAGGAAGCGCCTGCGGCCGAAGCGGCGGCGGCGGCGCCCGCGGGGAAGGCTCCGGCTAAGGCCGCAGCGAAGCCCGCCGCCAAGAAGTAAGCTACCTGGTCTGAGATGGTGCAGCTCTGGGTTGGGCTCGGCAACCCGGAGCCTGCGATGGCCCGGCAGCGCCACAATATCGGCTTCATGGCTGCGGACCGGATTGCGGAGCGCCACGGTTTCTCGCCGTGGCGC
>CAZZVB010000205.1:0-7494 GCA_964657445.1 uncultured Burkholderiaceae bacterium
CGAAACGAGCTGATAGAGTTGTTCACCGCTCACGCTGAGGGCGTCGATGATGACGTTGCACTCAGCCGCCTGTTCGGCGGCGACGTTTTCCGCGAGGCTACCAGCATCGGCCTCGTGATTGGTCTATTGGTCGCGCCAGAAGCAACCGAGCAACCGAGTAAGCCAACTCCGTCATCGCCGGCCTTTATTCGTTCCGTGCTTGTCGCTACGGAGGCTCACAGCTCGTCTCGGGTTTGCCGCCGACGCTTTCCAAAAGCGATCGCGCGTTAACGGCCATTGGCGATCCATAAGCGAATCGGTGGCGGCGGTGGCGTCAACCGTCAGCGTTCGTATTCCGTCATGGATCCGGCACCGGGCACCACGGTCGAGGGTGACGCGGCGGTAGTGAGTCTGTTCATGCCGACGCGGTCTGCCAGGTTGCGGCGCTCTCGCTGATCCAAAGGAACTGGTCAGATTGACAGGAAGCCATGGCGCTATTTCCGGATCGAGTAGTAGCGGGAACGGCTACCGGGATCGCCGTGCCTGGTTATGGCACGGGGCATCATGCCGATCGCACCGCGCTATCCGGCTCGCTGCGCCCGTCTAAGCGGGGGCGCAGCAGCGCAGGCAGACAATTCAGGCGGCGACGGATGGCTTCAAGTTGGAATCCTTCTTCAAGGCGTGCGCGACAGTAAATAGCTGGGCGTGATGCCGTTGGACGTTCCTGGGCGTTGTGGAACATCCCTGAACTGTCGTCATCGACGAAGGTTTCGGAGGCGGCGCCTTCGGCCAATACCGCGTCGTGAGTGGCAAGTTCGATGTGAAAATACTTTAGTTGCGCGAAACTGGTATCGATCGAGATAGTGGTGCCGTTGGTAAGGTGCTCGGCGGGTACGAGGTAACCGTCGAGGAGCATGGCGTGGTTTCGCGAAACCAGGAGGTCGCGCCGGGGCAAGCCGGTCCCGAGGGATCCAGCCCGGAAGCGGACGGGGTGCAAACGAGGGTTGGCGCGGAGGAAGCGGCCGGCATAGGCACGGTGGCCGACCCATTGCACCGGGCGTAAAGCGCCGGAGACGGTGCGGACCAAATTACCCGCCCGTAGTGCCTCGACAGGGATCTCGCCTGCCTCGGTCGAGATCAGCGTGCCGGTGACATAGCAGGCAATGGATTGGGCTTCGACCAGGGTGCCCATCGCGCCGGCCGCGAGCAGGTGGAACGTTGCAAAGTCGGTCGTATTCGCGAGCGAAATGCTTTGCTGCAGGCCTCCGGCGGAGACGGTCAGAGTGTGGCTGGCCGGGTCGAAGGTGGCACTGCCGGCGGAGTCGTAGGCGAGGGTCGGGAAGTCCACCGCGCCCGAGACGGCAAGGGTGGCGGACGTGACGGTGCCGCCGGACAGGACGAGGACCCCGCCGGACCCGATCAGGCTGGCGCTGAGGGTGCCGCCGGGCTCGGCGACCTGGATCCCCCCGCTGGCGACAGAGGCGCTCGTGGCCAGGCCATAAACGTCCTGTTCGCCGCCGCTGACCTGGGCGCTGTTCACGGTGGCACCCAGGAGCACGGTCTGCAGGCCGGGGTCGTTGATGTAGGTGTCCCAAGCGGTGCCGCCGTCCTCGACCGTTTCGTGGCCGCCGTCGTTGATGGTGTTGCCGCTGGTCTTGCCGCCGTCCTGCACCGAGATGGTGCCGCCGCTGGCGACGACGCTGGCGCTGAGCAGGCCGCCCTGTTCCACGGTGATGCTGCCGCCGCTGACGACGACTGCGCCGCTGAGCGTTTCGCCATCGGCGACGGTGACCGGCGTATCGATGATGCGGGCGGAGATGGTGAGGGCGAGCATCCCGCCCGTCGCCGAGGCAGTGACGGTGCGGCCGGCGAGCGAGGCGTCGGCGAGCTGCAGCGTGGTGCTCTGGCCACCGTTGCTGACGGTGAGGGTGGCGCCGCTGCCCGATGTGGCGACGGTCGCGGTGGCGCCAGCGGCGGCCGGCTCGTTCAGCAGGATGGTCTGCGCGATGCCGAACCCGGCCACCGTCCCGGTGTATTCGGCGGGGTCCTCCAATTGCAGCGTGCCGGTCGCGCCGGTGGCGAAGGTCACGTTCTCGGCGGACGCGCCGCCGAGTTCGACGGTGCCGGTGGTCTTGATCAGGGCCGTGCTTGGCCCGGTGATGGGGCCGGTGACGTCGAGCGTGCCTTTCTCGGCGACTAGGTTGGTTTCATAGATGGCGCCAGCCAGGGTGAGCGTGCCGGTGCCGACCTTGTCGAGCGTGGCCTCGCCGCCGATGGTCTTGACGTCGGGGAAGTGCAAGCCGGTGACCACATTGACGATGCCATCATTGGTGACGAGGCCGGTGACGGTCGTGGTGGTGTTGGCGGAGCCGACCTTCAGCGTGTTGCCGCCGAGCTTGAATGTGCCCGGCCCGGCGATGGACCCGATGGAGGCGGCACCATCATCGCCGGATATGTCGAGCTGTGCCGTCTGATCAGTCGTCGTCAGCTGTGCTGTCCCACCGTCGGCTTGCTGGGCGAGGGCGACGAGCGAGTTGGCCGCGAGTGAGACGGTGGCGCTGCCGAGGGTGCTGTCGCCGGCGAAGATGATCGCGCCGCCATTGGTGATTGTGGAGGCGCCAGCCGTGCCGCCGAACGCAATGATCGCGCCATCATTATCGACCTGGGCGGAGCCTAGCGTGGCGTCACCGTGCAGCACGACCAAACCGCCCGGCTGGTTGGCGATGTGCGCCGTGCCGCCGCTGGCATGATCCCCGAATGCGACGGCTCCTCCCATCTCGTCGGTGATGGTGGCGGACCCGGCGCCAGCGCCGAAGAACACGGTGGTTCCGCCACCGGACATACTGCCGGAGTTGGTGATGGTGGCGCCGCCGGCCGTGGCGCTGATGAAGTCGGTGAGGCCTGTCCCAGTGTTGTTGATGGTGGCAGCGCCGGCGGTGCTGCCGTCGAAGAAGATGAGCCCCCCGATCGGCGCGGCGGACTGCTCCGGGAACTGCGCGATCGCCTGCTCGCCTTTGAAAGCCGCGACTTCCACGCTGCCTCCAGAGCCGAGGTCTTTGAGGATGGCATCCAGCGCACGGGACAGGTCGGTCGTTGTCCGGGCCTGGTTGTTGATGGTCGCGGTGCCCGCCGTGGTGCCGTAGGCGAACGCGATCAACCCGCCGACGTCGCTGTTGGCGACCACGTTGTCGATCGTGGCGGCCCCAGCCGTTGCGGAGTTGGCGAACAGCAGCACGCCGCCCGAGGTCGCGGTCGCGCTGAGGGTTAAGGTGGAGGAACCGAGCGTGGCACCATCCACCAGCAGGCCGAGCGTGCTGCCGTTCAGGGCGATTGTGGCGCCGCCGGCAGTGCTGGAATTGGTGAAGCCGACACCCGTGTTCGAAGCGGTGATGGTGGCCGACCCGGCGGTGCTGGTGTCCTCGAACCAGGCGAAGCCGCCGGAGCTGACGTTGATGGTGGCGCCCCCGGCGGTGCTGCTGCCCTGGAACAGCACCGCGCCCTGGCTGGCATTGGCGAAGTTCACCGCCTCCAGGCGCGGGAAGACAAAGGGCCCCGTCGAGGAGGTGTCGGACTGGACGCTGGTGACGAGGGCCGGCCCGGTTCCGGCGACCTCGAACCCGGCGGTGCCGGCGGTGGCGCTGCCGGTGAAGACGGTGACGCCGCCGGCATACACCGTGTTCGCCCCCGTGGCCGTGCTGTCCGAGAAGCTCAGCACACCGCTGTTATCGACCTTGATGCCGCCGGCGGAGCCGCCGGCCAGGACCACTTCGGTGCCGCCGTCGCTGACGCCCACACCTTCGTCGGCGCCGGAGGAGACGTAGAGGGTGCCGCCCTGGCTCACGGTGTCACCCTCGTCGGTGCCGCCGTTCAGGTCGTATTCAATGCCGCCGCTGAGCACGGTGATGCCGCTCGCGGTGGCACCGGACTCGACATACAGCGTGCCGCCGGCGCTGACCGTGCCACCCGTCGCGGTCCCGCCGGATTCGATATACAGCAGGGCGCCGGATTCCACCGTCGTGCTTCTGGCGGCGCCCCCGCTCGAGACATACTGCGTGCCGGCCACGTCCGTTGCGACCGCGACGCCGCCGGCCGAGACGACCTGGGACGCCCCGGACTGCACGATCACGGACCCACCGCCGCTGGCCTGGGCGATGGTCAGCAAATCCTGCGCGCCGGAGGAGACCGTTTCCTTGCCGCCGGACAGGACCATGGTGTCGATCGCCTCGCCGCCGGAGGTGACGAACAGCAACCCGCCCGAGGAGATGGTGCCGCTGCGGGCCGAGCCGCCCGCGCCGATGATCTCGGTGACGCCGTTGCCCACTCCGCCGGGAGTGGCGACCACATTGGTTTCGGCAATGCCGTAACCGCCGCCGAGGTCAACCGTACCGCCGACGGAGATGGTGCCGCCGCTCTGGACGATCAGGTTCGTGGCGCTGCCGCCGGCGAACTGGAAGGTGCCGCCGCTGAGCACGGTGGTGCCCTGGGCGTCGCCGGGCAGGTTGATTGTGCCGCCCTCGCTATGGGTCGTGCCGACCTGGCCGCCACCAGGCGCATAAGCCACGCGATAAACCGTCCCGGCGCCATCGTCGGTGAGTACGGCGGTGTAGCCGTTGAGGTCCGGCGAGAGCGGGCCATAGGTGGTGGATTGCGTCGAGCCGCTCGCGACGACGGCTTCGGCCACGACGCCGGCCGCGGTCAGCACCGTGGTCGCGCCGGGCGTGAAGCCGAGCGTCACCTCGGTGCCTCCGGCGTTGACATTGGTGCCGATGCTGAGATCCGGGCCGCTGACGACGTCGTTCGCGTCCAACCCGATCAGCTCGACGCCGCCGGCCAAGACCTGCGTGCCGGTCGCGATGGCGCCGCTGATAACGAGTTGGAGGCCGCCGCTGAGCGTGGTGTCGGTGGCCGAGGCTTGCGCGTTCACCTGACCGAGGACGGTCAGGCCGCCGACGACCTGGTTGCCGCCGGCGTAAACCACCGCGCCCGTCGCATACCCGCCATCGCCGGGATCCTGCGAACCGCCGCTGGAGATGATGGCATCAACGGAGGTGCCACTGTCGACGTCCTCCTCGCTGCCTGCGCCGCTTAGGATCGTGCCGGATGCATAACCGCCGGGATCGACGGACTGCATACCGTTCGGGCCGACCGTGGTGCCATAGGCAGCGCCGAAGATCTCCGCGTCGGCGTTGTCCGCGACGTAGAGCCCGGTGACCGTTCCACCGGAATCGACCTGCACCGTGTTGTAGTAGCCCGTAACAGACAGGCCGGGAGTGTTATCGCCAGACCTGACTTCGGTGATGGTTCCTGACATACGTCGGTCGCCTTTCGTCTACATGGCCCTTGAGTGCGGGTGGGTTTCAGCTGAACCGACGCGCCATCGGTCGCGCTGACAGAGCCGCCGCCGAACATTCCACCCGTGAAGGTCAGATTTGCGCCTGAGGCCTACAACGTGCCGTTGATTACGATGGACGCCGCAGTGACCGACGTGCCTGACGCCAGGACGACTGCCCCCTCATAGTGGGAGGGCGGCTGGACGCTTAGGGCAGCCGCCGTGAAGCTGCCGCCCAGCATTCCGTTCCCAGTCAGCGTCAACACGGCGGACGTGCCTTGGCCGCGGCTGCCCGTGACGGCATCAATCGACAGCGCCTTTATTCCAATCGACTTCGACCGACCAATCGTCGGCCGCGCCAATCCAGTTATTTCCGGCCGCGGCGCGCATGTATCCGTTCCTGGTGGAGCACCCGCGCCGATCATGTCCTTGCGGACATCCTAAACGCGAATCATCTTAGCTTACGGGGCATTCGATGGCGCTGCATCATGCAAATGGATGATGCCGGATAGTGATTTGGGCGCAGACCCTAAATTTTCTGAAACCGAACAATCACTTTGTGAGTGGGTTCCAGCAGAAATTGTCCACCGATTTGGTAAGTGGTTAAGGTGGTCTGACAGTTGCGATGCGCCGTGACAGGAGACTTTCACCATGACGGCTGGATCGGTCATCGGCGGCAGCGACGTGCTTGAGCTAACCATCGAGGCAATCCAGGCCGGTTTCGCAAACGGCCAATTCACCTCGGCGGACCTCGTGACAGCCTTCCAGGCCCGGATCGACGCGTTCAACCCATCCTATAACGCCATCATCTTCCACAATCCCGATGCGTTAGCAGACGCACGGGCTATCGACCGGCGCCGTGCTGCTGGCGAGCTATTGGGTCCGTTGGCCGGCGTGCCGGTCGTGGTGAAGGACCCTATGGACATGGTGGGCTTTCCGACCACTGCCGGCTGGTCCGTGCTGTATAGCAAGACCGGCGGTGTCGATCTGATGCCCAGCGTCGATTCCCCTGTGGTCGCCCGGATGCGGGCGGCCGGGGCGGTGATCCTGGGTAAGACCAACGTGCCGGTGCTCAGCCATACCGGCAGTCATGCCAATGACAGTTGGGCCGGCCCCACCTACAACGCCGCCGGGCGCGCGTTCCTGCCGGGTGGCAGCAGTGCCGGCACAGCCACCGCCGTAGCGGCGAGCATGGCTGTTCTGGGCCTGGCGGAGGAGACTGGTGGGTCTATTCAGAACCCGGCCTCGGCGCAGGCGCTGGTTGGCCTCAAGCCGAGCTTTGCCTTAGTGCCGAATGCGGGCGTCATGCCGCTTTCAGCCAACCGGGACGTGGTGGGGCCGATCGCGCGCTGCGTGCGGGATGCCGCGCTCACCTTGGACGTGCTGGCTGGCTACACCGCCGAGGACCCGAAAACGATCGCCGGGGTCGGGCACCGTCCTAAGGGCGGCTATGCGTTCCTGCTGCGGGAGGATGCGTTGCGCGGAAAGCGGTTGGGGTTGTATGGCCCAGGCTGGCGAAACCAGCCGCTCTCGGAAGAGGCCGCCCGGCTGTATGGCAGGGCACAGCAGGAATTGGCAGCGCGCGGCGCTGAGCTGGTGCCTGATCCGTTCGAACGCTCGGACTTTGCGGCGATCCGAAGGCCGGTCTCGGATACGGTGCCGTTCGACGGGCGCGGCCTCGAATCGGTGCCTTACGATTTGGGAAGGTATCTTGCGCGGATGGGACCGGACGTGGCGTTGAAGACGTTCAGCGATTTCGCGGCTGCCACGGCCTCGCAAGACGCATTTGGCCCGGCTGGCGTGCTGGGCTTCATGAAACTCCTGCCAGCATTCAACGCCTGTTTGGCCGAGCCAACCCGGCCGCCCGACTTGTCAGCGTTCATCGCGGCCAAAGAGGAGTATCTCGAGATATTCGGGCGGGTCATGTCCAAGCACCGGCTCGATGCGCTGGTGTTCCCGCAGATGCGCGCGGCGTTGCCGGCGCTACACGGGACCGAGACGATTCAGGAGACGGTGGTCAGTGAGATCAACATCGCTGGCCTTCCTGCGCTTACGGTGCCCGCTGGTTACTATGCGTCCGGCGCGCCGTTCGGACTTGTGTTTGTGGGACCCATGTGGAGTGAGGCCAGCCTGCTTGCACTCGGCTACGATTACGAGTGCGCTACCAAGCATCGTCGCTGCCCGGA
>CAZZVB010000206.1:0-7475 GCA_964657445.1 uncultured Burkholderiaceae bacterium
TCCTGGAGCACTAACCGCGCAACTTGCGGCGTTCCTGCGGGCGTTGCCGGTGCGCCTGGATTTGGCGACGCCGGCGCAGGCTTGGGGCGGTACGGCTCGGCTGGCTGAGATGTTCGCCTGACGGCTTACGTTGCGGCTTATCTGGAGTGGGCGGTGCGGCGCCGGTTGCCGCTTGCTTCGTTGGGCGAAGGATTGCGGAAGGCGGCGGGGTTGGAGGTTTTGGCGGAGAGCGATGGCGAGTTGGGTTTCGGCTGGTCGCCTACCCCGTGCCGCAGCGCCGCCTGGTTACTGCTCAAGGTGGTGGTGGTATTTTCCTTCAATCTTGTTCCAGCGCAGGGTGTCGCGGTTGGCTGCAAGCCAGGAGCGCAATGCGTTTTGCGTAGCGGATCCAGCAAGCCATTCGTTTGTATCACGAAGGTTTTCGGGGAAGGGTACCGCGACGGCCAGAGCGACGAGATGGGCAGTCAAGCAATAACCGGAACCGTGATCGAGGCAAATCAGTTCTGCGGGCAACTCACTCAGGATGGTGTCGGCGGCTCCGAGATTACCGCTCAGCAGGCTGGCGGCTGATAACAGGAGCCGTGTTCCGCGATGCGCCAAGAAACCATCCCTCTCGTTGAGAGCGGCGAAGTAGGTTTCGAACGCATCGATGATGTCCTTGCCTGGTGGGAGATCGAAGAAAACGGCCGAGCGGGTGTCGTTTCCGCCGATGCACTCGAGAATCCTGAAGCGGTTGAGTCCCAGTGGCAGGAAATCGTCCCCGCGCCTGACGATGGTCATTTGCAATCCCCCGGCGAGAGCAGGTTGTCGTTGTTGACGACGAGTGGGCCGATGTCACGCGGTGAGAGGGCTTTGATGATGGTGCCCTTTGGTGCCGTATGGAAAAGCGTGACTTCCTGTTCGGCTGCAAGGAAAGGCCAGGGAACCGGGACCTGAACATCCGTATTCGGTATTCGCAAAAGGTAGACAACGCCTTCATCCCCTGCAAAACCCGCGGCGTTGCCGGGGAGCCTGGAGCTGGGGATTCCCACTAAACCGGGGGCAAGTCCGTAGCCTCGGACCCGATATCACACGGCGGATCGAACACGGTGGCGGAATGCTGTGCGTTGTAGGAGGCGATTTCCTCGCGAGTAATGCCGCGTGCTACCCATGAGCGCGTCGCGTCGAGGTCAAAATCAGGTGTTACCGAAACAGGCTTAGTTAATTGGAGGGCGCCGGATGGCATCAGCGATCACCGGAACGGATGCCGCCCGGCCTGCTGACACGCCGTCCACGCTCCAGCTGTTCATGATCTTCAGCCGGATCGGTCTAACGAGTTTCGGCGGCGGCTTGTCGGGCTGGATGCTGCGGGAGTTCGTGCAACGGCGGCACTGGGTCGGCGAGGAGGAGTTCCTCTCCGGCCTTGGCCTGGCGCAGGCGTTCCCGGGCGTGAACGTCGTCAATCTTGCGATCTGGATCGGCTATCGCCTGCGTGGCACCCCAGGCGCGCTGGCGGGGGCCGCCGGCATCATCATCCCGGCCGCATTTCTGGCGGTGGCCATTGCAGCCGGGTTTGCGGCGCTGACCGGCTACCCGATCACCCATCTCGTGCTCGATGGGGTAGGAGCCGCCGCCGTGGGTCTTTCATTGCAAATGGGGATCATCGCGGCTCATCGGGCTGCGGCCAAGGGCGTCGTGCCGATCATGGTCATGCTGGTGGCCTTCGTGGCGGTCGGGCTGCTGCACCTTTCGCTGCCGGTTGTCGTCTTGATACTGGGGCCGATCAGCGTGGCCTTCGCCTACCGGAGTCTGCCGCGTGCGTAGCACCCTGGTGGCATTGGCCGTGCTGTTCGCGCCGCTGTCGCTGGCGTCGGTCGGCGGCGGGCAGACGCTGGTCGCGGACATCCACCATCAGGTAGTTGCAAATCATGAATGGCTGACCGAAGGCCAGTTCGTGGACGCCTTCGCAATCTCCCGCATGGCGCCGGGCCCGGGCACGCTGCTGGTGACGCTGATCGGGTGGTACGTCGCCGGCGGCTGGGGCGCGGTGGTCGCCACCATCGCCATCTTCACCCCCACCTCGGCGCTGGTGTACGGCCTGGCGCGGCTCTGGGCACGCTACCGCGGCGCGCGCTGGCAACTGGCGCTGGAAGCCGGGCTGCGTCCGGTCGCGGCGGGCATGATCCTCGCATCCGGCCTGGTGCTGATTGAGGCGCTGGAGGGCGGCTGGGCGGCCCGCGGCATCGCCGTCGCCTCGACGGCCACCTTGATGGCAACAAAGGTGAACCCGCTGATGTTGATGGCGGGCGGGGCGATGCTATTCATCGCCCTGCATGGGGTTTTGCCGGCATGAACGAGTTGCTGTCGCCGGCTGAGATGGCCGAGGCCGACCGCCTGACGATCGCCGCTGGCATACCGGGCACGATCCTGATGGAGCGCGCAGGCTGGGCGGTGGCGCGTGCAGCGCGCCGTTTCGGCCCCTGCCGGACGCTGGTGCTGTGCGGACCCGGCGGCAATGGCGGTGATGGCTATACCGCGGCTCGTCTGCTCTCCGCTTTAGGCTGGCCGGTTCGGCTGGCAGCGCTCGCGCCGCCAAAGCCGGGCAGCGACGCCGCTTTCGCGGCGGCTGGCTGGACCGGGCCATCCGCCGCCTTCACCCCGGCCGAGTCGGCCCGGGCCGACCTGGTGATCGACGCGGTGTTCGGGGCGGGGCTGTCGCGTGACGTCGATGGCAACGTCGCGGACACACTGGCCGCCGCACGGCGGATCTTGGCGGTGGACGTGCCGAGTGGTTTGGACGGCAGGTCCGGGCTGCTTCGCGGCCGTGTTGCACAAGCCGCCTGCACCGTGACGTTCTTCCGGTTGAAGCCGGGGCACTGCCTGCTGCCGGGCCGTGATCTGTGTGGTGCGATAGAGCTAGCCGACATCGGCACGCCGCCGAGTGTGCTGAAGACCCTCGGCGGCCAGACCTTCCAGAACGGACCCGAGCTGTGGCGCCTGCCGGTCTTGCCGGCCTCCACTCACAAATACGCCCGCGGCTACGTCTCGGTGCTGGGCGGCGAGCACATGACGGGCGCCGCGCAATTGGCGTCCGACTCAGCCCGGCGCGGCGGCGCAGGAATGGTCACGATCGTGGCGCCGGGTCATGCCGGGCTCTACCGCCACGTCCCCGCCGGGCTGATCGTGAACGACGAACCGCTTGAACAACTACTTCGGGATGAACGCCGCAAAACCTGGGTTTGCGGGCCGGGTCTGGGGCAGGACACGGCGCGTGAAACCTTGCCGAAGCTGCTGGCGGCCGGGCGGCAGGTCGTGGCCGACGCCGACGCGCTGAGCGGCTTCGCTGGCAATCCCGAGGCACTGCGCGGAGTTGCGGTCCTGACGCCCCATGCCGGGGAGTTCGCCAAGCTGTTTGGCGCGCCCGCGGACCGGCTCGCCGCGGCGCGGGACGCGGCACGCCGAGTTGGCGCCGTGGTGTTGCTCAAGGGCTCGGACACGGTGATCGCGGCGCCGGATGGCCGGGCCGCGATCAACGGCACCGGCACGCCGGCACTCGCCACGGCCGGGGCAGGCGACGTGCTTTCAGGTTTGATCGCGGCCTTGCTGGCCGGCGGCATGCCCCCGTGGGAGGCGGCGTGCGCCGGGGCTTGGCTACATGGGCGAGCAGCAGAAGCGCTCGGCATCGGCCTGATAGCCGAGGATTTGCCTGTCGCGGTGGCTCGCGAAATCCGCGACCTTCGGATACGCTTTGATACGAAACGGGAGAGTGCGCCTTATGAGTGAGACGACCGCCCCAATCGGCCTGTTCGACCGGGCCATCCGCCGCATCACAGGTGTCTGGCGCGATATGGCGGCGGGGGTTTCGGCCGACGGGGACCAGAGCATCGCGGCGCAGATGCGCGCCTGCCTTGATGCCCGTGGCGGAGAGGTCAGCGCGCGCAATCGGGCTGCCAAGCTGGCGCAGGCCTATCTACAGCTCAGCGAGCAGGATCGGACCTCGTTCCTGCACACGCTCGCCGAGTTGGACAGTGACCCGGTTGCTGTCGGAACAGCATACGAGCGGCTGCGGGCGACCGATGATCCGGCCGAGCGGGCAACCGCAACGGCGGCGTTGCGCCGGGCGCTGGAGCCGCCCCGGGTGCGATTGCTGACCCAGTTCACCACCATCCCCGACGGCATGAAGTTCCTGGTTGACCTCCGGGCCACCCTGCTCGCCCGGGTGAAGGGCGATCCTTACCTCGCGGCGCTGGACAGCGATTTGCGCGCCTTGCTGGCCAACTGGTTCGACGTCGGCTTCCTCGAACTGCAGCGCATCGATTGGAGCAGCCCCGCCGTCCTGCTGGAACGCCTGGTCGGCTACGAGGCGGTGCACGAAATCCGCTCCTGGTCGGACCTGAAGAATCGTCTGGATAGTGACCGGCGGTGCTATGCGCTGTTTCATCCCCGCATGCCGGCGGAGCCGCTGATCTTTGTCGAGGTGGCGTTGGTGCGCGGCCTGGCGGGCAGCGTGCAGCGGCTGCTGGACAAGAAAGCCCCGCTGCTCGATCCGTCGGACGCCGATACGGCCATCTTCTATTCGATCAGCAACTGCCAGAAGGGCCTTGCCGGCATCAGCTTCGGGAACTTCCTGATCAAGCAGGTCGTCGCCGTACTCGGCAAGGAATATCGTAACCTCAAGACCTTCGCGACACTGTCGCCCATCCCCGGCTTCCGCCGCTGGCTCGACACGAGGCTCAGGGACGACGATGCCGGACTGCTCTCCTCGGAGGAGACTGCGGCGCTGCTGACGCTGTTCACGGCCGATCCCAAGCCGGTGTCGGGACCGAAGGCATTGGCGGCGACGCTGGCCCGGCGAGGCTGGGCCCGGGACGGCGCGGTGGTGAAAGTGCTGGACCCCATCCTGATCCGGCTTGCCGCCCGCTACCTGCTGACCGAGTCCTCCGGCAAGCGCGCGCTGGACCCGGTGGCGCATTTCCACCTCAGCAACGGCGCGCGGGTCGAACGGCTGGTCATGTCCGCCGATACGTCCGAGAAAGGCGTCAAGGAAAGTGCGACGCTGATGGTGAACTACGTGTACGACCCGGCCAAAATCGAGGACTACCACGAAGAATATGCGGGCGAAGGCAAGCGCAATGCGACCACCGTCGTGCGCCGGCTGGCCCGGGGCTGGGCATGAGCGAGGCGGCTGCCGGCACTCGCCTGCATCTGCTGGAGCAAATTCAGCGCAAGCTCCTGTGGCTATCGGCCTGGGCGATCCACAACGCCAACCACATCCGCCCAAACCGCGACGGGCTGAAGGTCGGCGGCCATCAGGCGTCCTGCGCGTCGGTCGCGGCGATCATGACGGCGCTGTATTTCGACGTGCTCCGCCCGCAGGACCGGGTCGCGGTGAAGCCGCATGCCGGCCCGGTGTTCCACGCCGCCAATCTGCTGTTCGGTCGTCAGACCGTGGACCAGATGCAGCGGCTACGCAGCTTTGGCGGCGCGCAGCCTTACCCGAGCCGTGTGAAGGACGGCGCCGAGGTAGATTTCTCCACCGGTTCGGTTGGGCTCGGCGTGGCCATCACGTCGTTCGCGTCGCTGATGGCCGACTACGTCCGGCTGCACGGCCTGACGGACCCGGACCGGCCAAGCGGCCGCATGGTGGCCATCGCAGGCGACGCGGAGCTGGACGAGGGGAACATCTACGAGGCGCTTCTCGAAGGCTGGAAACACGATGTCCGCAACGTTTGGTGGATTGTCGATTATAATCGCCAGAGCCTTGATTCCGTTGTTCCAGACCGCCTGTTCGGCCGCATTGAGGGCCTGTTCGAGGACATGGGCTGGAACGTCGTCACTCTGAAATACGGCACCAAGCTCATGGACGCCTTTGCCCAGCCGGGCGGCGAGGCGTTGCGGGAGTGGATCGACGACTGCCCCAACAGCCTCTACGCCGCGCTGACGTTCCAGGGTGGCGCTGCGTGGCGGCAGGTGCTGACGGCTGATCTGGGCCGCTCCGAGGCCGTGCGCGCGATCATCGACAAGCTGGACGACGCCGGATTGGGCGAACTGATGACCAATTTGGGCGGCCACGACCTACCCACCCTGCTCGACGCGTTCGGGGCGGCCGATGCGGCCGGCGACACGCCGACCTGCTTCATCGCCTACACCATCAAGGGCATGGGCCTGCCGTTCGCCGGCCATAAGGACAATCATTCCGGCATGATGAGCCGGGAACAGATGGAGCTGTTCCGGGAGGAGCTTCGAATCCGGCCCGGACACGAGTGGGACCTGTACGAGGGCCTGGAATCACCGGGTGAACTGTCGGACTTCATCGCCTCCGTCCCGTTCGCGCGCACATTCACGCCACAGGGCCGGGCGCTCACTGCGCCGCTCATCCCCGTGCCGGCGCAGCTGCCCGCACCAAAGCTGGCGGGGCGTCGTGCATCCACCCAGCAGGTCTTCGGCGAAATCCTCGCCGAAATCGGCCGCGGTGAGGGAGAGCTGGCGCCGCTGGCGGAACGCATCGTCACCACCAGCCCGGATGTGACCGTCTCCACCAATCTAGGTCCTTGGGTGAACCGGCGGGGCATCTTCGACCGGCATACCCGCAACGATGTCTTCCGCGACAACAAGCTGGCTTCGGCGCAGCGCTGGGGCATGAGCCCGTCGGGCCAGCACATCGAATTGGGCATTGCCGAGCAAAACCTGTTCCTGCTGCTCGGCGCCGCCGGGTTGAGCCACAGCCTGCATGGTGCGCGGCTGCTGCCGATCGGCACGGTCTATGACCCGTTCGTCAACCGCGGGCTCGATGCGCTGATCTACTCATGCTATCAGGACAGCCGGTTTCTCTTGGTTTCAACGCCCTCTGGCATTTCCCTCGCTCCGGAAGGCGGGCAGCACCAATCGATCAACACACCGCTGATTGGCATGGCGGCGGACCGCCTTCATTCGTATGAGCCATCGCATGGCGACGAACTCGCCATCCTGCTGCGCCACGCCTTCGCCCACATGCAGGCGAAGGACGGATGCGCAGTGTGGCTGCGGCTCTCGACCCGGCAGCTCGACCAAGCCAGCCGGACCATCGACCCGGCGGCGGTGATCGCCGGCGGCCACTGGGTTGTGCCGCCCGCGTCCGGCGCCAAGATCGCGCTCGCTTATCAAGGGCCTGTCGCCCCCGAGGTCCGGGCCGCATTCGACGAGTTGGTGACCGAAGAACCCGGCGCCGGATTGCTGGCCGTGACCAGCCCCGACCGGCTCCATGCTGGCTGGCTGGGCGCAGCCCGCCGGCGCCGCAGCGGCGATCGGACGGCCACGTCTCACGTCGAAGATTTGCTCTCGCCGCTCGCACCCGGCGCCGCCCTGGTGACGGTGCTGGACGGCCACCCGGCCGCGCATGCCTGGCTGGGCGCCGTCCGCGGCCAACGCGTGGTTCCACTCGGACCGGACCGGTTTGGACAAGGGGGTGATTTGCCCGATCTCTACGCCGAATACGGCATCGATACCGACGCGATCCT
>CAZZVB010000207.1:0-7453 GCA_964657445.1 uncultured Burkholderiaceae bacterium
AGACACGTTGGCGATCAAAGGCACCACCGGGGTGGCGACCGCGGCGATGCCGAGCGCCTCGGCCATGACATCCGCAGCCGGCGCCATCAGGGCGCAGTGAAACGGCGCGGACACCGGCAGCAGCATGGCCCGCTTGATGCCGTGCGCCTTCGCGGCTTCGACGGCGCGCTCCACCGCGGCACGGTGGCCCGAGATGACCACCTGGCCGCCGCCATTGTCATTGGCCGCTTCCACCACCTCGCCCTGCGCGGCCTCGGCGCAGATCGTCCGCGCGGTCTCCAGATCGGCGCCCAGCAGCGCGGCCATCGCGCCTTCGCCAGGTGGCACCGCCCGCTGCATCGCCTCGCCGCGCAGCTTGAGCAGCCGTGCGCATTCGTTGATCGTCAGGCTGCCGGCCGCGGCAAGAGCGCTGTACTCGCCCAGCGAATGCCCGGCGACCAGCACGGCACGGTCCTTCAGCGGTGCGCCGCCATCGGTTTCCAGGACGCGCAAGGCGGCCAGGGACACCGCCATCAGGGCGGGCTGCGCGTTCTCGGTGAGCGTCAGCTCCTCGATCGGGCCTTCGAACATCAGCTTGGACAGCTTCT
Source organism: uncultured Burkholderiaceae bacterium (assembly GCA_964657445.1). Taxonomy (GTDB): domain Bacteria; phylum Pseudomonadota; class Alphaproteobacteria; order Acetobacterales; family Acetobacteraceae; genus LMUY01. The sequence goes on from CAZZVB010000207.1 coordinate 588, forward strand.
GCCGCAGCGTGTCGTCCACTTCCTGGAACACCTCGCGCGCCGCCGCGTGGGCTGCGGCCAGATCGCGGCCCATCCCAACGGTCTGACTTCCCTGGCCGGGGAAGATGAATGCGTGGACGGGCATGACGGACTTCCAGATGGGCAGCATTCGTGCCGCGAGCGTTGGGGCGCGGATATCGCGTCAGGGCCGCGCCGTGTCAAATCACCGGCTCGCCCGCCACATGGCTTGCATTGGCGGCCCGGGCGTGCTTCAAGCCGCGCCTCCCTGCTGGGGTGCAATGGCTGCGCCCCGGCTATGCCCATTTTGGGCCGATCCAGCCATAGGGACTAGACATGCCACTTTACGAATGCGTGCTGATTGCACGCAACGATGTCACGCAGCAGCAGGTCGAGGCCGTCGCCGACACGATCGCCACCCAACTGGAAACGGATGGCGGCGCGATCAAGAAGCGCGAGTACTGGGGCCTCCGCAGCCTGGCCTACCGCATCAAGAAGAACCGCAAGGGGCACTACATGCTCCTCGGCCTCGACGCGAAGCCTGCGTCCATCAACGAGATGGAACGCCAGCTCGGCCTGAACGAGGACGTGCTGCGCTTCATGACCATCCGCGTGGATGAGATCACGGAGGAGCCATCCTCCATCCTGTCGCGCAAGTCCGACGACCGGGAGCGTTCGTTCCGCGGGCCCAAGCCAGCCGGCCGGTTCGAGAGTGGCCGCAAGCGCGGCTTCGATGACCGTGAGGAATTCCGCGCCCGTGACGAGTTCGCCCGCGATGACCGCGCCGGCGGCTTCGATCGCCCGGCCTTCGGCGGTTTCAACCCCGGCGGGGAGGAGTAAGCACCCATGTCCGCATCCGTAAACGAGTCCGACGTCAGCCCGGCCGCGCGCCGCTCCGCCGTTGGCGCACGCCGCCCGTTCTATCGCCGCCGCAAGTCCTGCCCGTTCTCCGGCCCCAACGCGCCGAAGATCGACTATAAGGACGTGCGCCTGCTGTCCCGCTTCCTGTCCGAGCGCGGCAAGATCGTCCCGTCGCGCATCACCGCCGTGTCCGCGAAGAAGCAACGGGAGCTGGCCCAGGCCATCAAGCGCGCCCGCTTCCTGGCACTGCTGCCCTACATTCTGGCCTGAGGAGAACCCGTCATGGCCGCCGTCGAACTGATCCTGCTGCAAAGGATCGAGAAGCTAGGGCAGATGGGCGACGTCGTTCGCGTCAAGCCCGGCTACGCCCGCAACTACCTGCTGCCGCAAAAAATGGCGTTGCGCGCCAACAAGTCCAACCGGGAGCAGTTCGAGACGCAGCGCGCCCAGTTGGAAGCGCAGAACCTGCGCCGCCGCGAGGAAGCCGAGCGTCTGGCCGAGCGGATCGGCCAGTTCTCCGTGACCATCATCCGTCAGGCGAGCGACTCCGGCAGCCTCTACGGCTCGGTTTCGGTGCGCGACATCGCCGACGCCTGCGTGGCAGGGGGTCTGACGATCACCCGCCAGCAGGTCATCCTGGAGCAGCCGATCAAGGCGCTGGGCCTGTCCACCGTCCGCGTCGTGCTGCATCCTGAGGTGTCGATCCCCGTCACCGTCAACGTCGCCCGCAGCGTCGAGGAAGCCGAGAAGCAGGCCCGCGGCGAGCGGATCGGCCAGGATGCCGACGACGAGGATGCCGCCGCCGCACAGGACATCGCCGCGCTGTTCGAGCCGGGAGTCGAGCCAGGCACGCTTCCGAGCTAAACTGGCGAGACTAGACATAGGTTTTTGACGAGGTGTCCCGGATCGCGCATCCTTTGTAGGGATGTTCGATCCGGAAGAGGTGGAATGCGTGTAGTCCTCGACGGCATCCTGAGGCGCTTTATCACCTATGGCCGTCTATCGGTCCGCTATCCCGATGGCCGTCTTGTCACCTACGGCGTTCCGGCCGGCCCGGAAGCCGGGATCGAAATTCGCACCCGCCGGACGCTGCGCCGCCTCATCACCGATCCGGCGCTTGCGGTCGGCGAGGCTTACATGGACGGCAGCCTGGTGCCGCTCGGCTGCACGATCTTCGAAGTCGTGGATGTCTGCGTGCGGAACGCGATCGGCGGCGGCTCGCACCCTGGCGTGGTGCTGCCCCGGTTCGTCCGCGGATTGCTGCGCCGCTGGCTGCAATACAATCCCGCCTGGAAGTCTCGCAACAACGTCGCCCGCCACTACGATCTGGGCGACGAACTGTACGCCATGTTCCTGGATCGGGACTGGCAGTATTCCTGCGCCTACTTCCCCTCCGGCACGGAAACGCTCGACCAGGCGCAGGCCGCCAAGAAGCGGCATATCGCCGGCAAGCTGATGCTCGACCGGCCCGATCTGCAAATCCTCGACATCGGCTGCGGCTGGGGCGGCATGGCGCTGACCCTGGCGCAGGAGTACGGCGCGCGCGTCCTCGGCATCACGCTCAGCACCGAGCAACTCGCCCGCGCCCGCAGCCGCGCGGCCGAAGCCGGGTTGAGCGACCGCGTCACCTTCGAACTGGCTGACTACCGTGACCCGGCGCTGCGCGGACCGTTCGACCGCATCGTCTCGGTCGGCATGTTCGAGCATGTCGGGGTCAACCACTTCGGCGCCTTCTTCAACCGGGTGCAAAGCCTGCTCACCCCGGACGGGGTGGCGCTGATCCACGCCATCGGACGCTCGCACGGGCCGGCCACCACCAATCCGTGGCTGACGCGCTACATCTTCCCCGGCGGCTATTCGCCGGCCCTGTCGGAAGTGCTGCCCGCGGTCGAACGCAGCGGCCTGATCACCACCGATATCGAAATCCTGCGCCTGCACTATGCCGAGACGCTGCGGCATTGGCGCCGCCGCTTCGCCGTCCGCCGCGCCGACGCCGCCAAGCTGCACGATGAGCGGTTCTGCCGCATGTTCGAGCTGTATCTCGCCGGCTCCGAACTCGCGTTCCGGCGCCTGGGCCTGATGGTCTGGCAGTTGCAGGTGACGCGCGACATCAAGACGCTGCCGCTGACGCGCGATTACATGCACGAACGCGACACGGCGCCATACCGGGCGCATGCCGAAGCGGACTGACCTCGGCTCGGCCTCTCCTCCCTCTCCCGTGAAGAACGGGATGCGGAGTGCAGCGCCACCATCGCAGAAGTGACCCCGCGGTCATCCCCCGCTTTTTAGCGGTCGTCCACAGCCCGTCCACAGCCTGCGCACAGGGTATTCCGGCGCGAATCGGGTTAGGCTCGCCGTCTGCATGAATACCATCAACACACCCTTGCTGGGTCTCTCCCAGCGCCAGCCGCCGTCCAACACACAAGCGGAACAGGCACTCCTCGGTGCTTTGCTCGCCAACAATAAAGCCTTCGACCGGGTGGCCGAGTTTCTGGCCGCGGAGCATTTCGCCGACCCGATCCATGGGCGCATCTTCAGCGCGATCGAACGCCGGGTCAGCCTGGGCCAACTGGCCGACGCGATCACCCTGCGCACCGAGTTCGAGCACAACAACGTCCTCGATGAGGTCGGCGGCACGGCCTATCTGGGCCAACTGCTCACCGCCATGGTCGGCATCATCAACGCCGGCGAATACGGCCGCGCGATCCATGACGCCTGGCTGCGACGGCAGTTGATCGACGTTGGCGAGGAGGTCGTGAACAACGCCTTCGGCGCCGACGCCGAGCTGGACGGCCGCCAGCAGGTCGAAGCCGCGGAACAGCGCTTGTTCGACATCGCCGACAAGGGCGCCACCAGCGGCGGGTTCATTACCTTTGAAAAGGCTTTGATCGGCGCCATAGAAGGGGCCGAGCGGGCGTTCCACCGGTCGGGCGGCGTATCCGGCCTATCCACCGGGCTGCGCGACCTCGACAAGAAGATGGGCGGCCTGCACCCGTCCGACCTCATGGTCCTCGCCGGGCGGCCGGGCATGGGCAAAACCGCCCTCGCGACCAAGATCGCCTTCGGCGCGTCCCGCGCTCTGCTCGCCGAAGCCCGCGCTGTGGACGGCAACGCGGTGCCCAAGGGCAGCGTCGCCTTCTTCTCCCTGGAAATGAGCGCCGAGCAGATCGCCCTGCGCCTTTTGGCGGAGGAGGCGCGGGTGTCCGGCGACAAGATCCGCCGTGGCGAGATCATGCAGCGCGACTTCGACCGCTTCGTGTCGGTCAGCCGGGAAGTCGCAGGCCTGCCGCTGCATATCGACGAGACGCCGGGCATCTCGGTCGCTGCGCTTCGCACGCGCTGCCGGCGGCTGAAGCGCACCTCCGGCCTGAGCCTTGTCATCGTGGACTACCTGCAGCTCATGCGGCCCTCGGCCGGCACCAAGCCGGAGAGCCGCGTGCTCGAGATCAGCCAGTTCACCCAGGGGCTGAAAGCGATCGCGAAGGAGATGGCGGTGCCGGTGATCGCGCTCTCCCAGTTGTCGCGCGCCGTGGAGCAGCGCGAGGACAAGCGCCCGCAGCTCTCGGACCTGCGCGAATCAGGCACCATCGAGCAGGACGCCGACTGCGTGATGTTCGTCTATCGTGACGAATACTACCTGCAGCAGCGCGGCCCCAAGCAGTCCCACTTCGAGTCCGACGACAAGTTCAACGCGGCCATGGACAAGTGGCAGCAGGACATGGAGCGCGTGCACAACCGGGCCGAGTTGCTGATCGAAAAGCAGCGCCACGGGCCCACCGGCAAGATCGACCTGCTGTTCGAGGGCGAGTTCACCCGCTTCGCCGACCTTGACTTGGTGCATAGCGAGCCGTGATCCCGTAGGGTGGGCCGCTCGCGGGCAACCCACCGCCCGTCAGGAGGCCTCGGATGCCAGACATGAACCACCAGATCCTGCTCGTCAGCCGGCCGGAAGGGGCGGTCTCCCACGCCAACTTCAGGCTGGTGGAGACGCCGCTCGCCCCGCTTCAGGACGGCGAGGTGCGGGTGCGCAACCACTTCATGTCGCTCGACCCCTACATGCGCGGGCGGATGAACGACTCCAAGTCCTACGCAGCACCGCAGGCTTTGGGCGAGGTCATGCAGGGCGGGACGGTCGGTGAGGTGATCGAGAGCCGCAACGCCAAATGGCAGCCCGGCGACAAGGTGCTCGGCGCGTTCGGCTGGCAGGAGTACGGCACGACAACCGGCGCCGGTCTGAAGAAAGTGGACGATACCCACATCCCGCTCTCCGCCTATCTCGGCGCGGTCGGCATGCCCGGCGTGACCGCCTGGTACGGGCTGAACCGCATTTGCCTGCCGAAGGCCGGCGAGACGGTCGCGGTCAGCGCGGCAAGCGGCGCAGTGGGCGGGGTCGTCGGCCAGTTGGCGAAGCGCCACGGCTGCAGGACCGTGGGGATCGCCGGCGGCGCCGAGAAGTGCAGCTACGTGGTCGATGAACTCGGCTTCGACGCCTGCGTGGACTACAAGGCCGGCGATCTGAAGGCGGCCCTCAAGGCCGCGGCGCCGGACGGCATCGACGGCTATTTCGACAATGTCGGCGGCGACGTGCTGAACGCCGTCATGCCGCGGATGAACCCGTTCGGCCGCATCGCGGTGTGCGGCGCCATCGCCGGCTATGACGGGCAGCCGCTGGTGATGACCGACCCGCGGCTGATCCTGATCTCCCGCCTCAAGATCGAGGGCTTCATCGTCTCCGAGCACCTCGACGACTGGCCGGCCGCGTTGGCCGAACTCGGCTCGCTCGTCGCCAGCAAGCAGCTGAAGTACAGGGAAAGCGTGGCTCACGGCCTGGCAAGCGCGCCCGAAGCCTTCATGGGCCTGCTCAAGGGCCGCAACTTCGGCAAGCAGGTGGTGAAGCTGATCTGACGGTGGATGCCTCGCCCACGCTGCTGGAGATCGACCGGGGCGCCATTGTCGCCAACTGGCAGTCGTTGCGGCGCGGAACCACTGCCGCCGTGGTCAAAGCCGACGCCTACGGCTTAGGTGCGGCGCAAGTGGCGCCCGCCCTCTATGCCGCCGGTTGCCGGCACTTCTTCACCGCCCACCCCGGCGAGGCAATCACCATCCGGGGCCTGATCCCGGGCGCGATGCTCGCGGTGCTGAACGGGCTCTGGCCGGGGTTCGAGCCGGACTTTGCCGCCCATGACCTGACGCCGGTGCTGGGCAGCCTGGATGAGATCGACCGCTGGCGGACTCACGCTCGCAGCCTGGAGCGCAAGCTGCCGGCGATCATCCACGTGGATACCGGGATGAACCGGCTCGGCCTGGACGCGCGGGAGCTGTCGGTGCTCGCCGCTGACCACGCGCGGCTCGACGGGCTGACGCTGCGCTATGTGATGACGCATCTGGTCTCCGCCGAATGCCCCGACGACCCCGAGAACGAGCGCCAGCGGCAGCGTTTCGCCCAGGCCTGCGCGCAGTTGCCGCCGGCACCCCGGTCGTTCGCCAACTCCTCCGGCCTGTTCCTCGGACCCGGCTTCGACTCGGACCTGGCACGCCCGGGGGCCGCCCTGTACGGCGTCAACCCCACGCCGGGCCGGCCGAACCCGCAACGGCCCGTCGTGCGGCTGCGCGCGCAAATCCTGCAGATGCGCGATGTGCCGGCGGGTGAGACCGTCGGCTATAACGGCCAATGGACGGCGCCGCGCCACAGCCGCATCGCCACTGTCTCGGTCGGTTACGCCGACGGCTACCCGCGCTCGCTCAGCAACAAGGCGCTGGCCTACTTTGACGACCGGCCCATCGCGCTGGTAGGTCGCGTATCTATGGATCTGACAACCTATGATGTGACGGATGTTGCGGCTGCCGCCGCCGGCGCCTGGCTCGACCTGGTCGGACCCGGCGGCGTCGATGCGCTGGCGGCCCAGGCCGGAACCAACGGCTACGAAATCCTGACGTCGCTCGGCCGCCGCTACCCGCGCCGCTATCTGTGATGCTCGATCTTCTGGCGGCGATCGGCCGTGCCGTGA
>CAZZVB010000208.1:0-7389 GCA_964657445.1 uncultured Burkholderiaceae bacterium
CGTACCAGCGCCAGCATGGCCTGACTGATCGGCACCGGCTTTTCCACCCACCCGGCCATCTCGACGACAGCGCCGAGAATGGCCTCGATCTCCAACGGGCGGCCAAGCTCCAGATCTTGCAGCATGGATGTCTTGTGCCGGCCGACCTGGGCTGCGCCTTCGATCCGTGCATCCACGTCCAGCGAGAACCGAATGCCCATCGCCTCCGCTACGGCTTGACCCTCCAGCATGATTGCGCGGCAAACCGCCCGGCTGCCAGGATCGCTGGTGATCACGTCGAGCGTTGCGGTCGTCAGGACCGAGATCGGGTTGAACGCCATGTTGCCCCACAGCTTGACCCACAACTCGTCGCGGATGCGGGGGCGAACCGGGGCCTTCATACCGGCCGCAATCAGGAGATTGGAAAGAGTGTTCGCCCGTGCAGACCGCTCGCCATTGGGCTCGCCTAGGCTGAAACGGTCGCCGTAGGTGTGGTCGATCACGCCGGGTGAGGGGACGGTAGCGGCAGGATAAACGATGCAGCCCAGGCACTGCGAGGGCGGCAGCGCATCCCAAAGCACGCCGCCCGGATCGACGGAGTGGATGCGCCGCCCGCCATGTTCCCCGGCCAGCGCGTACGTATACCACCACGGCACCCCATTTACGGCGCTGACGATTACGGTGTCCGGACCAACCAGCGGCGCAAGTTGCGGCAGGGCCGGTTCGAGCGAATGCGCTTTGAGTGTGATCAGCAGGTAATCCTGCGGCCCAATCTCCGACCCGTGCGCCACGGCATTCGGGTGTGTGACAATGCTTTCGCCACCGGACTGCAGCACCAGTCCGTTTTGCTGCACGGCCGCCAGATGCGGGCCGCGCGCCACGAGCGAGACGCGGGTCCCGGCGGCTTCCAGCTTGGCGGCCATATAGCCGCCGATAGCGCCGGCACCGAATACGCAGATGGAGGGGTTCATGCCGGCTGTTGTATGCCGAGCCCCAGCTTCGCCGCCAGCCCGATGCGCTGCACCTTGCCCGTGGCGCCCTTCGGAAGGTCATCCATGATCAAGACGCGCCGCGGCACCTTGAACGCTGCCAGCCGCACCGCCGCGAAATCGCGGACCTCGGCTTCGCTGACCGTCTCGCCGGGGCGCAGCACGACCACGACTCCCACTTCCTCACCCAACTTGTCGTGCGGGATGCCGAAGGTGCAGGCCTGGGCGATCGCCGGGTGGTCCAGCAACACCACATCCACCTCCAGCGGGCTGAACTTTTCGCCGCCGCGGCTGATGATCTCCTTCAGTCGCCCGGTGAGGAACACATAGCCTTCCTCGTCGATGCGGCCTTGGTCGCCGGTGCGGAACCAGCCGTTGGTAAAGGCCTTCGCGTTGGCGGACGGGTTGTTGTCGTAGCCGGGCGTTACGTTGGGACCACGAATGACGACCTCGCCAATCGCGCCCTGCGGCAACAGCACGCCTTCATCGTCCATGATCGCGACCTCCGGCCCCGCGGCTACCCCAACCGCGCCCGGCTTGCGGGCACGCGGCGGCAGCGGGTTGGCGGCCATTTGGTGAGCCGCTTCCGTCATGCCGTAAGCCTCGATCACCGGAGCGCCGAACACCTCCTCCAGCTCCAGCATCACCTGCGGTGGCAGCGATGCGGAGGAGGAGCGGATCAGCCGCAGCCCGGCAGCGCGCGCCTGCTCCTTATGTGCACGCATCCGCATGAGGATCGCCTGATGCATGGTAGGGACGGCGGTGTACCAAGAGGGCTTTACCTCGGCGAGCAGTTCGCCGAACTTGAACGCATTGAAGCCTGGCGTGCAGCACACGGCAGCTCCGGCTGCGATTGAGGCCGAGACTGCCGCGATCAGCCCGTGAATGTGGAACAGCGGCATGACGTTCAGGCAGGTATCGGCGGGGCTCAACGACAGCGACGCGGCGATGTGGCCGGCCGACGACGCGACGTTGCGGTTGGTCAGTGGGACAATCTTGGGGCGTGCCGTTGTGCCCGATGTGTGCAGCACGAGCGCTGGGTCGCCGGGCTGGACAGCGTGGGGCGTGGCCGTTTCGCCGGATGGCAGGTTGGACGTGTCCAGCCGGAATGACCCGGCGGCGATCCCATCCGCGTGCAGGGAGATAACCGGCACTTGCAACCGGTCTGCCACGGCCTTCACCGGACCAGCCTCCTCAGGCGCCAGGATGATGGCGGCGGGTTGCAAGTCCGACAGATAGAACTCGAACTCGTCCGCCTTGTAAGCCGGATTGAGCGGGGCGGCGCAGCAGGACGCGGCCACGGTGAGGAACGCGGTTGCCATTTCGGGCCCGTTGGGAAGCACAATTGCAACCCGGTCGCCCGCTCCGATGCCGGCCCCAGCCAGCGATGCGCGCACTGCTGCGGCAAGATGAGCCAGGGTGGGGCCGTCCATCCATGGTTGACCCGGCGCACCGATCGCCTTCGCGCCAGTGTGGCCCGAGACGATGTCCCAAACAGTCTCACTCATGCCGGCATGGTCCCCTAGAGACGCCCGTGTGTCGCTCCGGGCAGCCTAGCGTCTTTACTTGACGCGAACGGTGGCGGCCAGGGTGGACTGGACCGGGCGGATCGGAAGGACCATGTCGCGGCGGGCGTAAGCCTCACGCATCGGCTTGAGCACGAAGAGCGCGAGCATGGCAGCAATGAGGTTGGCTGCGCTAGCAACCCAGAATACCGTCACCCAGCCTTGGCTTTCCTGCAAATAGGCCGAAAGCGGGACCAGCAGCGCGGCAGTCCCCTTGGCGGTGTACATCATGCCGTAGTTGGCCGTGGCGAAGGTCGAGCCGAACCGGTCGCTGCAGGCCGCTGGAAAAAGGCTGTAAATCTCGCCCCAGGCAAAGAACACCAGGCCGGTCAAAATGACGAACATGACTGGATCATGAGCGAATGCGACCAACGCTGCGATGCCTACGGCTTCCAGCAGGAAGGCGACGAACATGGTGTTTTCGCGGCCGATCCGGTCGGACACCCAGCCGAAGAACGGCCGGGTCACACCGTTCATGACCCGGTCAATCGACAGGGCGAAAGTCAGCGCCGGCAGGCTCAGGCCCATGATCGAAACCGGCATTTTGGCGACGCCGTAATCGGTGGCGATGGTGGCCAGCTGTGCGGTCGCCATCAGCCCTCCCGCGGCGACGAGCACGAAGATCACATACATTAAGTAGAATGACGGCTCTCGCAGCACCTGGGACGGCGTCATGTCCCGGCGTGCCGCCTCAGTGGCGACGGGTGCCGCCGGCGGCTTGCGCAGAAACATCGCGGCCAGCGCGACGCAACCGCCCTGCAGCAAGCCGAAGGTCAGGAAGGCGGATTGGTAGCCGTGGCTGCTCACCCAGTTGGAGATCGGGATGATCGTGAGCGCAGACCCCGCGCCGAAGCCGGCCGCCGTCAACCCGGCTGCAAGGCCGCGCCGGTCCGGAAACCACTTCACTGCATTGCCAACGGCGGTGCCATACACCAGCCCGGCGCCGACGCCCGTCAAGGCTGCCCCGGCATACAGCATCGTCAGGGACTCGGCGATGCCGTTCAGCGACCAGCCCGCCGCGACCAGGATGCCACCCGCCGCGGTCGAGAGACGCGGGCCGATCTTGTCGATGATGTAGCCCTCGACCGGCAACAGCCAGGTTTCGGTGATGATGAACACGGTAAACGCGATCTGGATCGCACCCCGGCCCCAGTGATGGGCTGCGTCCATCGGGCCAACGAACACCGTCCAGCTATATTGCAGGTTGGCAATGAGGATCATGCCGATGATCCCAAGCCCCAGTTGAACCCACCGTCCGCGACCCGAGTGTTCCATCCAACGCCTGCCTCGTTCAACCAGCAGACCAAGTTACGGTATCTACACGATTCAGGTTTGCACCAATGACGATCACAGCCAGTAAAGGCGTTTAGAGTTTGTAAGTTACTGTTAGGTATTTACAGGTTGTGGTGCAAAATGGTTCGTCAGCGCGCCGATGCCGTCGATGACGACGCTGACCTCCATGCTAGGCCGCATCGGCAGCACGCCTATCGAGGTTCCGCACGCAATCAGATCACCAGGATGCAACGTCATTTCCCGCGAGAGCAGGCTGACGATGCGGACGGGCGATAGGATCATGTCCGCCACGGGATAGTTCTGCCGCTCCCGCCCGTTCAGCAGCACGCGCACGCGAAGCGCCGCCGGGTCAAGCCCAGTGGCAATGGCCGGCCCAACGGGGCCGAACGTGTCGCAGCTTTTGGCGCGCGCCCATTGCGGGAAGGACGGATCGGCGTTCAGCAGGTCGAGCGCGGTGACGTCGTTGACGCAGGTGTAGCCGAAGATGGCCGCGGCCGCCTCCGCCTCGTCCGCATCCGCGCAGTCCCGTCCAATGACGATGCCCAACTCGCCCTCATAGACAGTCTTGCCGGTGTAGGCCCGTGGCGGCCGAATGACGCCACCCGGCGCCAGCAAGGAACTGGTGGCTTTCAGAAAATAGAGCGGCGTCTCCGGGATCGCCTGGCCTAGCTTGGCTGCCAGCGCATGGAAGTTGTTCCACAAGCCGATGAATTTGCCCGGCATGACGGGCGGCAGCAGCGTCAGCCCAGCGAGCGGAGTGGCTTCTCCCGATGGAGCAGCGCCGGTAAACATGTCGCCCTCATGCGGAACGACGATGGCATCGTCCAACGTGCCGAAGCCGCCCTCATAGCGAACCCAAATCGTCATACCGCACGCATACGCTCGAAGGCAGGTGCTTGCTAGGCGGCGGCGCCGAGCAGGGATACAAGATAGAATGGCCGCCGGTGTTCGGAGCGGACCTGGAAGCCGGGTGACCACGCGAAAGCATCGTGGATGCGGCGTGACAAGCGGCTATCGCGGTCGGCGGAGAAGAAGTAGTGGTTCGCCAGCAGACATAGCCCGCCTGGCGCCAGCAGCGCCGCCACACGCAGCGCCGTCGTCTTCAGCACGGCATCGGTGATCGGGCGCGGCAGGTAATACAGCGTGTCTGCGATTACAACGAGGTCGAAACGCGCGTTCATCGCCTCTGGAAGGTCCTGCACGTCGCCCTGTGCAAATGTCAGATTGGCGACATCCCGGTTGCGGACCCGTGCCGTGTCCACTGCCGTCTGCGAAATATCGAGCCCGAGAACCGCATCCGACCGGGCTGCGATCCTGCGCCCGAGCAGTCCCAGACCAGCACCAAGGTCTAGCGCCTGACCGAAGTGCCGGCCGGCGGGCAGCAAGCCTGCGATCACGTCATACTTGCGCCGCTGATAGAGGTAGCGGCGCTCGCCGGATGCCCAAGGATCCCCACCGTCATAAGCCGCGTCAAACGCAGCCCGATCTCCGATACGGGGCCGTGCCTCCTCGATGGCCGAATCCGTCCGCGCGCTGCGTAAGAAGAGGCCGATATCGAACGGGGACATGAAGAAAGCGGAGCGAAGGCGGGCGGAAGAGATCATTGTTTATCCGGAACGCTCCGCATCGGGCTGGGCTCTCATATCGGATGTTAGTCTGGTTGTCGCGGCATAGTTTCCGAGAACTGGCCTCCCGGATCGGTTTGCAGGGCGGGCTACAGCGAGCCGTCGTCCGCGCTGTCGATGGTCACTCCAGGGAAGGATCGTAACGAGTCGAGCGCAGCTTGGAGGATCACCGCGGCCGCCATGCGGTCTACGGAGGCCGCCCGCCGTGCGCGGTTGGCGCCCTGGGCGGTCAGCGCCCGGTTGGCTTCCGCCGAGCTGAGCCTCTCGTCCCACATCGCGGCCGGTAGGCCGGTGGCATCGGTGAGCGCGAATGTCCAGTCGCGCGCTGCCTGGGCGGCTGGCCCAAGCGTACCGTCCATCTGCAGCGGCAGGCCTACCACCATGCCGCCGACATCTTCCCGCTTGGCGATTGCCAGGATCGCGTCCACCGCCTCGGCCAGCTTGCCGCGGCGGATCGTGCCGAACGGGCTGGCGAGAACCCGGCGCACATCGCTTAGCGCCAGCCCGATCGTGCGGGTGCCGGGATCAAGCCCCAAAAGGCGCTGATTGCGGGACAGGCTGGCGTTGAGGTCGGTCAGGTTGAATAGGGGCATAGGGAGCCGTTATGATCGCTGCTCCCCGCCCAGCCAAGGCTCACCCCAAGGAGCAACAATGTCGCTCGACCCCGCGACCGTTCGCCGGATCGCCAAACTCGCCCGTATTCGCGTGACGGAGGACCAGGTTGGTCCGCTGCAAGCCCAGTTGGACGGCATCCTCGGTTGGATTGATCAGTTGAACGAGGTGAACGTGGACGGCGTCGAGCCGCTGACTGGCGCCGCCCAGATGGCGCAGCGCATGAGGGAGGACCGCGTCACCGACGGTGGCATCGCGGAGCAGGTGCTGGCGAACGCCCCGGACAGGGTCGGGGCGTTTTTTACCGTGCCGAAGGTGGTGGAATGAAAACAGTGTCATGGCCGGACTTGACCCGGCCCCCCACGCTGTCTGGCCGCGGCCGGCTTAGCCAAGCTGGCGCCGGGTCTCACCGCCTCGCCGGTGGGCGCATTTTCGCTGGGGCGGCGTCGGTTGCCGGACCAGGCCCGGCCATGACGGTATCTGAATGACCGCCCTGACCGAGTTGAGCATCACCACGGCATCGACGGGCTTGCACGACCGTAGCTTCAGCGCGCGGGAACTCGCGCAAGCGCACATTGACGGCATTGCCACGGTCGAGCCCCAGCTCAACGCCTTCATCACGCAGACTCCCGAGCTTGCGCTACGCCAGGCGGACGCTGCAGACACGGCGTTGTCGCGCGGCGATGCCGGCCCGCTGGCGGGCATCCCGTTGGCGATCAAGGATCTCTTCTGCACCGCGGGCACCCGCACCACTGCGGCCAGCCGCATCCTGTCGCCGTTTGTGCCGCCTTACGAAAGCACCGTCACCGCCAACCTGCTGCGTGACGGCGCGGTGTTCCTGGGTAAGACCAACCTGGACGAATTCGCCATGGGCTCATCCAATATGAGCAGCGCGTTCGGCCCGGTGACCAACCCGTGGTCGCCCGAGGGCACCAAACTGGTCCCAGGCGGGTCGTCCGGCGGATCGGCGGCGGCGGTTTCGGCCGGGCTGGCGCTGGGCGCCACGGGGACTGACACGGGCGGGTCGATCCGCCAGCCGGCCTCGCTGTGCGGCATCGTGGGCATGAAGCCGACTTACGGGCGGTGCAGCCGCTACGGCGTGGTGGCGTTTGCTTCGTCGCTAGATCATCCGGGCCCGTTTGCTCGCTCGGTCCAAGACTCGGCGATCCTGCTTCGGTCGATGGCCGGCTTCGACCCCAAGGACAGCACCTCCGCTGACCGCCCGGTGCCGGATTTCGCGGCGGCCTGCGCCCGCGGCGTCAAAGGCCTTGGCATCGGCGTGCCCCGCGAGTACCGGCAGGACGGCATGGCGTCTGAGATCGGGGC
>CAZZVB010000209.1:0-7250 GCA_964657445.1 uncultured Burkholderiaceae bacterium
GCTTCGCTTGCCCATCCTACACCAGTTCGTCCACTTCGACCGGAGTCGGGGCTGCGTCCGTCTGCGTGATGGCCTGCCTCGGGAACAGCGACAGATCAGTCAGGCTGTAGCCATATCCGCGCACCCGGTCTTCATACCTGGCAAGGATCGCCTGGCCTTCCTGCGCCGTGGACAACAGGTCCATGCCAAACCGCGACAGCAGGTAACGGCGGCCCTTGCTGCGCAATCCCCAGACCAGGCGCTTGGCCGCGGGCGGCGTGACCTCCGCATTGGACCGTTCGACAGGCGCCGTCCGGGCAAGGTAGTAGGTTTGCCAATCGCGAAAGTAGCCGCGGTTGAAGTCCTGCGTCGGCAGCGGCGCCGCGACGGACGGGCTCAGCCCGAGCATCCTGTGAACGCCGGCGACGGTGCCGCGCGGATCGGTCACGAGCTGCTCGTAGGAGATCCAGATCGCCTGCCGCAGGCTGGGCAGGTTCCGCCGCATGATGTCCTGCGCGGCCAGCCAATGGTCCACCAGGGAGAACAGGCTGGTCCCGCTCCATTTACGGGTCGCGAGCGATACCGCGATGGGATGGCGGGTGATGAACACGAAGGCCACATCGTCAAACAGGGACTGCAGGAATCGGGCATTGAGGCCGTTGCCGGGCGACTTCTCGATCAGGACCGGGCGCGACATGTCCCAAAAGGGCGACCATTGCTGCATCAGACGCTGCCGCAGGTCTGCGGCCAGACCCGGCGAGCGTTCGGCCATCCGGCTCGCACCGGGCGCAAAGGCAAAACGCCCCGGGCCACCGAACTCGCGATCGCCTGCAAACACGTCTTGCAAATACTGCCCCTCGTCCATCACGACGCCGGTGCCGGCCATGGCCGAAACCTCGGGATGCTGCCCCAACAGCCGGGTCAGGTGGGTCGTGCCGCTACGATGCAGCCCACCGACGAAAACGATCGTCCGCCCTTCCGCCGCCCCGGTGCTCACGGCCGGTGTTTCCGGACAGGACTTGGCCTTTGGTTCACGATCGGCGGGACCTCGGATGTGCCTATGGGCGTATGCAAGTTCAGGATATGCCACCCGAACCATCAGCTAACCGTTAACCCAATCCATCCAAGCCAGGGTTTGGCGAGGTGTGCGCCCATGGTGCGGGATATGGACGGCTGGTCCGGCGACCGACTAGGTTCAGGCCATTCAGGTCGGGGATTCCTGCCATGGGGCGTTTCGTTCTCGCGCTGCTCGCCATCGGGTTTGCTGGGTGGGCCCAAGCCGCCGCGGCACAGGACAAAGTGCTGAATGTTTATAACTGGACCGACTACATCGACCCGGCGGCGCTGGACCGTTTCAAGAAAGAAACGGGCGTCGAGCTTCATTACGACGTCTACGATTCGCTCGAGACTCTCGAGGGCAAGATGCTGGCCGGCCATTCGGGTTACGACATCATCGTGCCCACGTCGGAGCCGACTTTCTCCCGCCTGATCCGCGCCGGCGCGCTGCTGCCGCTCGACAAGTCCAAGATCCCGAACATGGCCGGCGAGGACCCGGCGCTGCTGTCGCGGGTCGCCACCTCCGACCCCGGCAACAAGTACGGCGCGATCTATCTGTGGGGCACGATCGGGCTGGGCGAGATCCCGTCCAAGATCAAGGCCTTGTTCCCCGATGCGCCGCTCGATAGCTGGGACCTGCTGTTCAAGCCCGAGAACGCCAAGAAGCTGGCGGCCTGCGGCATCACCATGATGGACAGCGCCACCGACGTGATCCCCTCGGTGCTCAAATACCTGCACCATGACCCGTCCAGCACCGACCCGAAGGATCTGGCCGAGGTCGAGACGACGCTGATGGCGATCCGCCCCTATATCCGCACCTTCGCCAGCGGCGGCATGGTCGAATCGCTCGCCGCCGGGCAGACCTGCCTTGGGATGGACTACTCGGGCGACGTGATCCAGGCCGCGGGCCGGGCCGCCGAGGCCAAGCAGGCTGAAGTGACTTACGTGGCGCCTAAGGAGTTCACCCAGCTCTGGTTCGACATGCTGGCGATCCCCAAGGATGCGCCGCATCCGGCGCTGGCGATGCAGTTCATCAACTTCATCCTCCAGCCGGCCGTGATCGCAGGCGTCACCAACACGGTGCAATACCCGAATGCCGTGCCCGCCAGCCGTGACAAGGTCAGCGCTGCCGTGCGCGACAACCCGAACGTCTATCCCACCGAAGCGGCCTTAGGGCGGTCCTTCACCGTGGCCGCCGCGAAGGAGGCCGCGGTCAAGGCGCGCACCCGCCTATGGGCGCACTTCAAGGCCGGCCAGTAACCCCGGGTGACGGCAGCCCACGTTGACGTCGCCAGCCTGACCGTCCGCTACGGCGGCTGGACCGCGCTCGAGGCGCTGGACCTTGGGATCGGCCGGGGTGAGCTGTTCGTGCTGCTCGGCGGCTCCGGTTCGGGCAAGACCACGCTGCTGCGCACGCTCGCCGGGTTCATCGCGCCCGCCTCCGGCCGCATCACGCTGGGCGGCCGCGACATCACGGCGCTGCCGCCGCATCGCCGGCCGGTCAACACGATGTTCCAGTCCTACGCGCTGTTCCCGCACATGACCGTCGCCGCCAACATCGGCTTCGGCCTGCGCCGGCAGGGCCTGCCGCGGGCCGAGGTGGCGCGCCGGGTCGATGAGTTGCTGGCGCTGGTGCGGTTGGAGGAGTTTGCGAACCGCCGCCCGGACGCGCTCTCCGGCGGCCAGCGCCAGCGCGTCGCCCTCGCCCGCAGCCTGGCCCCGCGCCCCGAACTGCTGCTGCTCGATGAACCGCTCTCCGCACTCGACCGCGGCCTGCGCGAGGCGACGCGAACGGAGCTGGTGCGCGTGCAGCGCCAGCTCGGCACCACCTTCGTGCTCGTCACGCATGACCAGGAGGAGGCGCTGTCCATGGCGACCCGCATCGGCCTGCTCGAACGCGGGCGGCTGGCGCAGGTGGGCACGCCGACCGAGATCTACGAACACCCTGTCAGCCGCAGCGTGGCCGAGTTCATGGGGGCTGCGAACATCCTGGCCGCCCGCGTGCGCGAACCCGGCGTGCTCGACCTCCCAGCGCCGGGCATCGCCGCCCGGGCCGACACCGGCGGCCATACCGGCGACTTGCACATGGCGTTGCGGCCGGAGCGGCTGCGGCTGTCGTCCGGCGCTGCGGACGCGGCCAATTCCGTCGCCGGCCAGGTGGTGGAAAGCGCCTATCGCGGCATCGTGGTCGATCACCGCATCCGGGTCGGCGCCGACACGATGCTGCTGGTCAGCCAGCCGCTCGGCGACGGCGCCGGGCGCGCGCTGCCGCCGGGCGAAGCGGTCTGCGTGTCGTGGGCGCCCGAAGCCTGCATCCTGTTGCCCGGCTGATGCGCTGGCTGGTCCTCGGCCCGGTCTGGCTGTGGCTGCTGCTGTTCATCGCCATGCCCGCGATCATCGTCGTGGCGCTGTCCTTCTCGGAAGCCGCGGCCAGCGTGCCGCCCTATGCGCCGCTGCTCACCTGGGACGGCTGGACGCCGGTGCTGCATCTGCTGGGCGACAACTACCAGACCCTGGTGCAGGACGATTTCTACCTGAGCGCCGCGCTGCAAAGCCTGCTGGTCGCGTCGGTGTCGTCGGTCTGCTGCCTGCTGATCGGCTTCCCGATGGCGCTCGCCATCGCCCGCGCGCCGGAGCGCTGGCGTTCCCTGTTGCTGCTGCTGGTGATGCTGCCGTTCTGGACCGGCTTTCTGCTGCGCATCGTCGCCTGGATCGGCCTGCTCGGCGACGAGGGCTGGATCAACACGGCCCTGATCGGCCTGGGCATCATCGGCTCTCCGCTGCACATGCTCTACACGCGCTTCGCGATGTACGTCGGCATCGTCTATTGCTACCTGCCCTTCATGATCCTGCCGCTCTACGCCCGCCTATCCCGCCTGGACCCGGACCTGGAAGAAGCCGCCTCCGACCTCGGCGCCGCTCCGCTGCGCGTGTTCGTCTCCATCACCCTGCCGTTAGCGCTGCCAGGCATCGCGGCCGGGCTGGCGCTGGTGTTCATGCCCGCAGTCGGCGAGTATGTGATCCCCGAACTCCTCGGCGGCCCGGCCGCGCAGACGGTGGGGCGCGCGTTGTGGAACGAGTTCTTCGAGAACCACGACTGGCCCATGGCCGCCGCGCTGGCGAATGTGCTGCTGGTGGGATTGCTGCTGCCGCTGGCGGTTCTCCGGTCCGGTCAAAAGCGCCTCTAATTTGACCTACAACTGCTACGGCCGCCCCTTAAGCGGCTGGTGAGACATCCCCAATCGCCAGCCGCCCCATCTCGCTCAACCGATACGTCCCGCGCGTCACCCGCTCAAACCAGCCATAAACATTCTGCAGCAGGATCGCCGGCGCCTCCGGCGTCACCTGCGCCAGCGCCCGCGTGGTCGCTTCGCCGGCCCGCAGCGCCTCCGCGCAAGCCAGGGCGCGCTGGCGATAGGCGGTCATGATCGGCTGCCGCACCGAACCACCCGGCGTCGGATCGCCCCGGCGGCGCGTGTGCTCCCGCAGCAGCACGGCGCGGCGCTTGGCATTTGGCCTCGGCTTGTAACCAGACGGTTCGGCCAGCACGCTGACGTTTCCGTCCGTGCCCACGGTCAGCAGCCCGAAGCCGAGCAGACGGCACAGCTTCACCACCCGGCGATCCCGGTCCCGCCCGCGCCTGGTATGCGGCACCGCCAGCCACACCGCATCCGCCGCCGCCATCCGGTCCGTGGCCTGCAGCAGCAGGTCCAGGTTGAACCCCAGCTTCAGCTCGCAAATCACCAGCAGCGGCGGCTCGCCCTCCCGCACGGCGACGATGTCGCAGCCGCCGATCTCGCCCTTGGCCGAAAACCCCTGCGCTTCCAGGAACGCCTTGACCGCGGCGTAGAGCGCCGTTTCCGCCCGCATCTACAGGAACGAAGCAAGCAGCGGCACCAGGATAGCGGTGAACACCCCGTTCAGCCCGATCGCAAGCCCGCCGAACGCTCCCGCGGTTTCGTTCACCAGAATGATGCGCGCCGTCGCCAAGCCGTGCCCGGCCGTGCCCGCCGCAAGGCCCTGCGCGCGCCAATCCGTCACCCGGGCCGCCCGCATCACCAGCGGCCCGATCAGCACGGCCGTCAGCCCGGTCAGCAGCACGAACACCGCCGCCAGGGCAGGGGAGCCGCCGATCTGTTCGGCAACACCCATCGCGATCGGCGTCGTCACGGATTTGGGCGCCAGCGACAGCACCACCGTCCGCGACGCGCCCAGCAGGCGGGAAATCACCATCGCGCTGACTGCCGCCACGGCAGACCCGGCCAGCAAAGCCGGCACGATGGCCGGGGCGGATCGCCGGATGCGTGCAAGATTGGCGTGCATCGGGATCGCCAGCGCCACCGTCGCCGGGCCGAGGAGGAATTGCACATACTGGCCGCCCTCGAAATACGCCCGGTACGGCGTTCCTGTCGCCAGCAGCAGCGTCACCAGCATCAGGATGCTCAGCAGCATCGGGTTGGCCAGCACGTGCCCGCGCGCCAGGCGGTTGAGGAACACCGACGCCTGCCAGGCCAGCAGGGTCGCCATCAACCCGAGCAGCGGCGTGGTTTGCAGGTAAACCCACAGGCTGGTTACGCCCATCATGGCCGATGCCCGCCCAGCCGCTGCATGATCCACCCGGTCACGGCAAGGCCCAGCGCCGTCGAAACCAGCACTGACACCAGGATCGGCAGCCAGTTCTCCCGCAAGGCATCGAGCTGTGTCACCACCCCCACACCGGCAGGAACGAACAGCAGCGACAGATGCCGCAGCAAGCCGTTTCCCGTGTCACGCAAGCCGTCGTCCGGCCCGCCGCGCACGATCAGCACGATCAGCAACAGCACCAGCCCGATGACCGGGCCAGGCAAAGGCAGGCCGATCGCGCGCGCGATGACCTCGCCCGCGAACTGGCACGCAATCAGGACCGTGAGGGCGCGGAGCACGCCGCTATTGCAGCGGCGTCGTCAGGCTGAAGCCGACGCCGGGCCGGGCCTTTCGCTCCTGATCGGCCTGCACCGACGAAGAGGGCGAGATGCCCTCACCGGTGTATTGATCACGCCGCGTAAAGAACCCCGGCCCGACCGATCCGTCTTTCGACGCTCTCGTCGTCGGGGCCGACGCGTCCTGGTTGGGCGTAGGGGCAGCGTCGAAGCCGGGCGGTGTGTTGGGCCGCACAGGTTTCTTCGGCTTCACGGTGTAATCCGGCATGGGAGTCGAGGTGATGAAGCTGCCGGTCGGGCCGGCGGCCGCCAGGATCAGCCCCACCAACGGGATCATCGCGCGCATCATGCGGGCGCTGCGGTGTCGATGCGGCGTGTCCCCCGGCGATCCTCATCAGGGTTGCCGGCAGGCGCGCCGACATCGGCGGCGCCCAGGTCCCGCCAAGCCTGCAACGCCCAGCGCACGGTGGGGAAGGCAAGCTCATTCCATGGGATATCGTTCCATGCGAACATCCCGACTTCCAGGCTCTCTTCCCCGGCGGCGATGCCGGGCGTCGCAAGATGCGCCCGATACATGATCTGCACCTGGCTGATGCGGCTGACGTCGTAAACCGCCAAGATGCCTTCGAGCGCGATATCCGCACCCGCTTCCTCCATCGCCTCGCGCTTGGCGCCTTCCGCGGTGGTTTCGCCCAATTCGAGATAACCGGCCGGAAGCGTCCAGTAACCGGCCCGTGGCTCGATCGCGCGCTTGCACAGCAGGATACGCCCGGCGTCCGAGACGACCGATCCGACGACGATCTTGGGATTTTCATATGCCACGTAGCCGCAAGTCGAACAGACTTGCCGCTCTCTGTTATCGCCGGCCGGCGTGATGCGGTCGAACTGAGGCATGCCGCCAGGGTGACTTCACAAACGCCCAGGTTCAACCCCCTGACGGCGATTTCATCCAGTCACATCCAACGGTTAAACCGACAGGTCGAGTAGCGATCCCCGAGGTGTATTGCTTGGCGGCTTCCCGCCGGAAGAGAGGGCCAGCGGCGGCTTCGACGCCGCAAGCGGGGGTTGCGCCCGCGCCTGAGTGGTCTGGGAAACCTGCACTGCCGGCGACGGCGGCCGGATCGAAGGTGTGAAAGCGGACAGGCTACCAGGGGCGATCATACGCCCTCATACCGCGGAAATATTAACAACTCCCTCTCCCTCTTCGGGAGAGGGCCGGGGTGAGGGGCCCTTGCGTATCCACCCGTCAGCCCCTCACCCAACCCTCTCCCGGGAGGAGAGGGCTTTAGATCGACT
>CAZZVB010000210.1:0-7224 GCA_964657445.1 uncultured Burkholderiaceae bacterium
TGCTGAATCCGTTGATCGCCGACGGCCAGGTGTACGGCGGCACGGCGCAGGGCATCGGCACGGCCCTGTATGAGGAAATGGCGTTCGACGGTAACGGCCAGCCCATGGCCGCCACGCTGGCCGACTACCTGCTGCCCGGTGCTGGCGAAATCCCCACGGTGCGGATCGAACACATGGTCACGCCGTCGCCGATCAGCCGTTTCGGCCAGAAGGGCATCGGCGAAGGCGGTGCGATCGGGCCGCCCGCCGCCATCGCCAGCGCGGTGAATGACGCGCTGAAACGCTACGGGGTGGAGGTGAACGCGCTGCCGATGACGCCCGACCGCATACGCGCCCTGCTCGCACCCGGTTTGGACAAAGCCGCATGAAAGCGGCCTCGTTCGATCTCACCACCGGGTTAGGACTAGCCGATCTTCTGCGAACCGCCGGCGAAGGCTCGAAGTTTTTGGCCGGAGGTCAATCGCTCGGCCCGATGCTGAACCTGCGGCTGGTGCGCCCTGCCAGCCTGATCGAGGTCGCGCGGGTGGCGGATCTGCGTGGTGCGACGCAGGCCGAAGCGGAGGTGATCTACGGTGCTGCGGTGACGCATGCGGAGATCGAGGACGGGGCGGTGCCGGATGCGACGCCGGGCTGGCTCCCCAGCATCGCGCACGGGATCGCCTACCGCGCGGTGCGCAACCGCGGCACGATCGGCGGCAGCCTGGCCCATGCAGACCCGGCGGCCGACTGGATGGTGACGCTAACCGCCTTGGGTGCGGAGGTGCTCATTGCCGGGCGGGACGGACGGCGTCGCTGCGCCCTGCCCGGCTTCATGACCGGGCCATTCATGACCCAGCTTCTGGAGGACGAGATCATCACCGGCGTCAGCGTGCCCCGGCGCGGAACCAGCGCACGGTTCGGCTACTGGAAACTCACCCGCAAGTCCGGCGAGTTCGCGAAGGCGAGCGCCGCCGTGCTGGTCGATGGGAAGGACGTGCGTATTGCAGTCGGTGCGTTGGAGGCGCCGCCGGTCTTATTGCCTGAACCCGGCCGTGTATTGGCCAACCCCACCTTGGCGGTTGACATGCTGTCCAGGCTGATGCCGGGCCGCACGATGAACATGCACGCTGTGGCTGTCGAACGCGCGATCGCCCAGGCGACAATGCATTGACCAGCCTCACGCTACGGGTGAACGCCCGCGAGGAGACGGTGTCCGTCGAACCCCGCACCCATCTCGCCGACTGCCTGCGGGACGAACTGCTGCTGACCGGCACCCATCTCGGCTGCGAGCATGGCGTCTGCGGCGCTTGCACGCTGATGCTGGACGGGATGCCGGTTAGGTCATGCCTTACCCTGGCGGCCACCTGCGCCGGCGCGGACGTCCGCACGATCGAGGGTTTCGACGACGATGCGCTGATGGCAGCGCTGCGGTCCGCGTTCTCCCGCCACCACGCCTTGCAGTGCGGCTACTGCACGCCGGGCATGCTGGTCACCGCCTATGACATCGTGCGCCGGCTTCCCACGGCCGGCGAAACCCGCATCCGTACGGAGCTTGCGGGCAACCTATGCCGCTGCACCGGCTATGCCGGAATCGTCGCCGCGATCATGGACGTGCTGCAGGACCCGCCCGCCGCCGATCTGGTGCCAATGCCAAGGACCGCGCACGTTTCAGTCGATCGTAGGGTGGGCTTCAGCCCACCGCTTCTAGCGCCGCAAAAGGGTGGGCCAAGGCCCACCCTACGGACTGAAAATGGACTTCTTATCGAGCGCACGGTGCCGCTCACACTTTCGGCCGGCCAAGCCTGGCCCCTGCTGCGATCCATCGAGCAAGTCGCAAGCTTCCTGCCCGGCGCCGCCATCACCAGCCTGGACGGCGACCAGGTCCAGGGCACGATGACTGCCGCCGTTGGCCCGATTCGCGCAACTTTCACAGGCCAAGCCGACATCCGCTACGACGACGCAGGCAGGACCGGCGTCATGACCGGACACGGACACGACCGATGGACACGATCGGCGGTGGATGGAACACTTAGGTTCAGCCTGCATCCCGCAGGTCCCGATGCATGCACTCTGAAGGCATCGATCGCCTACCGGCTCAAAGGCCCGCTCTCGCAGTTCGGCAGGCCAGCCGTCGTGGCAGGCGTGGTCGATCAGATGCTCAACCGCTTCACCGCGAACCTGCTCGCCGCGGCGTCCGGCACGAAGGTGGACGAAGCGCCGATCGGTGTCGTCCGCAGCCTCCTACGATGGCTGTTCCGCGCCCGCCGCTCCTACGGTGCTTCGACGTAACAACGCAGCCGCTTACCAGGCAACAGATCGTACGGCGCCCTCCATCCCGGCAAGGCCGCAATCCGCTGCAGCCAGGCATGGATCGCCGGGTGGGTTGCGGCGAGATCGTAACCAGCCTCATGCTTCGGGAACATCAGGTAACCGCACATCGACAGATCGGCGACGGTCGGACGGCCAGCGGCGACAAAAATCCGTCCCGTCAGATGCTGCTCGAGGATGCCGAGGAAGTCGTCAACGCGGCCCTTCATGAACGCCAGCACCGCCGGGTTCGACGGCGGCAGGAACGCGCGACGGTAGCGGTAGGCGGCCATGAAGCCGGACAGCTTCTGGTTGTCCCAAAACAACCACCGCAGCACCTCGAATCGCTCACCCTCCTCGATGCCGTGGAACAGGCCACACCGGTCGGCAAGCTGAAGCAGGATCGGGGCGGTTTGCGTGAGCTTGACGCCGTTCACCTCCAGGACGGGGATCTCGCCCATCGGGTTCACGGCGGCTCGCCACTCCGGCGTAAACGTCACGCCAGCGCCAAAATCCGTCCACACCGGTTCGAACGGCTCACCGCACAGGGTGAGCATGAGGGCGAGCTTGTAGCTGTTCCCGGATTCCGGAAAGTAGTGCAGCCGGTACGCCGGCACGCTCTCTACGCTGCCACAGCCTGCGGCAGGATCGACGCCGTCGCCTCGAACCGCTCCCCGGCGCGCAGGCAGAAGGCCGGGCGCAGCAGGCGATCGGCCACCACCTCGGTCTTTTCGTTATCGCGCAGAATGAACCGGCCGCGCAGGTCTTCCAGCACCGACACATCGGCAACCCGGCCCACGGCCAGCAATCCGATCTCCTCCGACCGGCCCAGCATCGCCGCCGGATTGGTGGTCACCATCGGCACGACCTGGTCCATCGACAGACCCAGCGCCAGCATCGAGCTCATCGCCTGGGTCAGGCTGAACTTTGCCTGGCCGAGGAACGGGTGGTTCTCCTCATCGGCATGCTCGGCCGGCGTGCCCGCGGGTGGCGGAACGTGCGTATTGTAGCCGTGCATGTCCGCGCCCAGCGTGTCGGGCACGATGCCGGCCGCGATGCCCAGCTTGGCCAGCCGATAGGAAAAGTGGCTGCCGTGGCCCACATCGATCTTCAGCCCACGGTCCAGCGCCGCGCGGATCACCGGATGGACCTCGCCCTCCTTGTTGACGAAGCCGCCTGGGTGACGTGTGAACGGGTGGGCGAGGATGTCGCCCGCGCGCAAGAGCGGGATGACGCGGTCCATGATGGTGTCCACGTCCTCCCCGTTCGTGCCGCTCTCCGGCAAGCCCCAAAGCTGGCCGAAATGCACGTACACCGGGAGGTCCGTCTCCCGCCCGATCTGGGCCGCAAGCTCGATCACGCGAATGCCCCAGCGGGCGAAGCCGCCGATTTCGGCATGTGCCTTGATGCCGCGCACGATGTCCTTGTTGGCGTTGGCGGCGGCGACGGTGGCGGCCACATCCACCCCGTCCGGGCTGTAGAGCTGCGGGTAGTAATGCCCCTCCAGCCCGCCCACGAGGTAGGCGGACAGGAAGGCATACACCTTGGTCTTGGCCGGCTCGGCGCTGAAGTGGCGGAAGCCCGGCAGCGTCATGCAGGACGGCCCGCCCTGGTCCACGATCGTGGTGACGCCGGATTGCACGCCCACCAGGTCCGCCGCCAGGCCGAATCGGCCCGTCACATACTGATAGCAATGCGCATGCGTATCGATCAGTCCCGGCAGCACCAGCTTGCCGCGCACATCCACGACCTCCGCATTCGGCGTGGGCGCAATGTCCGGCGCCACGGCCACAATCCGGCCGCGTGCGATGGCGACGTCCATGACGCCATCGACCCCGGTGGCCGGGCAGATCACGTGCCCCCCGCGCAGAAGCGTATCGTGGAGTTGGACGATCGTCATTCGGCATCTCCTGCGGGACTGGCAAGACATCAATTTACCGTTGGCACTGCCGTTATTCAATGTTGGGACACTGGCATGCGCCTTGCTGTGCTTGGATCATGAGCGAAACACTCTTCCACATGATCGCGGACGCACCTGACCCGGTGGCGCCCTACAGCCACGCCGTCGAGCGGGATGGCTGGCTGTTCGTTACGGGCCAGCTCGCCACCGACCCGGATGACGACGCCCGGCCGTTGCCGGACGGGATCGTGGCGCAAACCCATAAGGTCATGGACAATCTGACCCGCGTCTTGCGCGGCTTGGGCGCCGATCTTTCGCATGTCGTCGCGGCACGGGTGTTCCTGACCCAATTCGAACGCGACTACGCGGCAATGAACGCTATCTACGCCAGCTACTTCCCGCCGGGCCGTTTGCCCGCGCGAACCACGGTCGGCGTGACAGGCCTGGCACGGGGCGGGATCATCGAAATCGATGTCGTCGCCAAACGATGACGAAACGCGCGGAGGGTGGCTGAATGCGACGCGCGGGCGGCTAGTTGGACGAGATCCGGTGTTGCCGCAAGTTGCGCAGCGCCTTTCTAATAGACGTCGTGATCAGGGCTGTGACATAGGAAGTCACTGGGAGGCGCCTAAGCTTCTGATGGAGCAGGCTGTTTATGTTTAGATAGCCGATGAGGCCGTGCTTGTATTTGAGCAGGCTGCCGAGATAGCGCTCCTGATCGAGCACGGGATGGATCACCGGACGATCAGTCATGACCGGCAAGTCGCTTTCCACATAGGGCGGCCAAGTATCGTATCGGGAGGTGTCCGTGTAGTCTGCGAGTTCCGCACTCTTGAACCCGCCCAGACGCATCTCGGTCGCGATGAAACCCTCGCAAAAGGGCCATGCCTCGATGCCCTCGGCCTGTAATCGCCGTGCCATTTCCAAGCGGCGGCTAAAGAGCGTTTCCAAAGCCCGGCGGGAGAATAACGACACACAGATCAGCTTGTAACGAATGTCCTCGAGGGCATAAACGCCGCGGCACGTGTCGAGCCAAGCCCATTCCGCCACCGGCTCGCCCTTGGTCAGCCCCAGGAAATCGACGTGATCTTCTGCAGCCTGACTGACCAGCCGATCGACATCCGTATTGAGCGCGACGTCGTATTCTAGCTGAAAATAATAATCATATTCGTCATGCTTTTCGAGAAAGTAATAAAGCGGATAATCGCCATTAAACCAAAGCAAATTGCCAGTACCCGCTCGCGGCAACCCCATTCCGATCAGGTCGGTCTCCGTCACGCGAACGACACGGTCATGCTTGATGCCCGGGACGACGCCGTTGCTTTCGTCCACGAGAACGAAGACGTCGCCTTGGCCGACACGGGACAGCAGGCGATCGAGCTGCCGCTGAGCAAACGCATCCCAAAAATGTGTACGGAAGATAACAGCATACTTCGGTACTATACCGGACACACGATGGCTCGATGATGGTGTCATGTGGTTCCGCATACCCCTGATGCGCCCGCTCTAATGGGAAACCCAGGCGATAGCCAAGTAAGACCATCGGGAAGATGCTCAACTTATCTTGCGCCCTGTGATCCTTGGCGCAGCGGTCGCGCCAACGTAAGAGGTGGCGCGAACGATCTACATAGTTCTAGCAACCCGGCTTTCGCCTGGAGGCCTCGACGTGACCGCATCAAAGCCAACGTTTGCGACATTCTGGGCCGGTCGGACAGTTTCGGCATTCGAAGCGGCGTGCATGACGTCGTTTCTCGCGCACGGGTACGAATACACCGTCTTTTCTTATGATAATATTTCGAACCTGCCTCCGGGCGTCTCGTTTCGAAACGCGTCGGAAATCACCGATGCCAGCAATCTCGATCGCTTCTTGATCAAGGGACTGCCGAACCTCAGCCATTTCTCCGACCTTTTCCGCTACGAGCTGTTCAAGCGCACTCGCCATATTTGGGTCGACACGGACATGCTCCTGCTTCGCCCCCTCGATTTACCAACGTATGACCATTTGCTGGCGAAAGAAGACGCTACGACGCTATGCGGGGCGATCATGCGTCTCGACGGATCTCATCCAAGCCTCGACACATTGATCGAGCGGACGGAAGCGCTGCGCGACCGCGAACTTGTTTGGGGCGCGACAGGGCCACGCCTGCTGACTTCGGTGTTTCCGAAGCATGACATTATGCAGGCAGCCTATGGGGCAGAGATGTTCTTCCCGGTTCATTATGCGCAATCGTGGAAGCTGTTCCTGCCAGCAACCCGCGACGAGTGTGCGGAACTCTGCCGCCAGGCATTTACAGTCCATCTTTGGAATGATCGCGTGGTGAAGCTTGGCGTTTGGAAGCGCTTCTGCCCACCGGTAGGCTCATTCCTTGAGCAGCAATTCCGGGCAAATGACTGCCTGCGCTTCTTTGACGACACCTACCCGGAGAGCGTCATGCAGGCGATGGTGGAGAACTGGCGCATGCGCTGCGAGGGCGGCGACATAGGTGTGGGCCAGTGGATGCGGCGGGCGGTGCCGAGCGCGCGTCTTACCATTCGGCGGCGAATGAATATGCCAACTTAATGTTCCGGGTTTATTGCTCCGGTTCAGAGGGTTTAGAACGCCGTTCAGTCACGCAATGGCCTGACTCACCATATCGTGTCGGTCATTTGCCGGTAGTCGTCTGCTGGGGAGCAGCAACGAGCGCGTAAAGGCAACTGAAATGGGAGCTTTACGGGGTTTGTATGCGCTTCGCCGTTCAGGAAGGTCAAACCTCAGCAACGATCTATGTTGGTGAGCACAGCATTTTAGCGGTCCAGCATCTTATCGATCACTTGCGCGCCGCTTGCGGCTTGGGTGCGGACATTCTTACATCCCTTCCGTGGTTTCTGGCGCACGCGCGCCGCTCGGAAGCGCTGCCCGTCATCGTGGTTCTCCACACCCGCGACAACGGCAGCGATGCGCCGGTCGGGGCCTTGCTCCTGCACGGTCGAAAGGTTGTGAATGTCCCCACCGGCATGTTCAAGGCCGGGTATCTCTGCGGTCGCGGCGCCGCTATTGG
>CAZZVB010000211.1:0-7103 GCA_964657445.1 uncultured Burkholderiaceae bacterium
CGACGGTCGCGTCTATCATGGGGTGACGGCGGTCGAGCCGCGCGACCCGACGCGCAAGGCGTTCCGCGATGTCCTCGTCGTGACGTTCCGCAAAGCCGCTTGAACACGGCCATCGCGCCGTGACTGCCGGCCGCCGCCGAGCAAAGCGACTTTGCAGACAGCGATGAAGCCCAGGATAGCGCCGCCAGCCTTCTTTGATCTCGTGAGGCGGCTGAGCGCGCCGCGTTCTGACGTCTGCTCCGGCGATACCGGAAGGGGATCATAGCTTCCGTTGAAGTCGCGCCGGCGGAAGCTGTAGATGTCTAAAACAGGCTTGTCTGGAGCCGGATCCTTCTTCATGTGCGTCCCTAATGAGTGGGGTTACGTTCGAATAAACTAACGTTAGCGTTACGGAACGGCTTTTTGCGATAACTAGTTGTTGATCTAGATCCTTCAACCTCATGCCACGCGATTACCAGCGGAACCGCCCCGCTCTTTTAACGACACTTATCGACGCACGCCGACGCTTACGACGCTTTCCGCCAAACCGTCATCAATCCTGGACGGTGGCCTTTTCGCTTTCGTATAATGACACGTTATTTCACTGAAATCGTATCAGGTACGTAAACATATAGCACCCTGTGATGCCCACGGAAATATTACTTTAAGGCACAACGATCGAGTGGACGATCGCCGTTCATCATTCGGCCTCGCCGCGGATCATGAGCGCGGCGCGCCGCAGATGCGCCAATCCCATCCGAACGTGGCCGCGTTCGCACATCGAACGGCCTCTGATCCACAACAACCGCGCCCGCGGCGGCATTTCGCCGGCTGCATCGATCCGTCCGGCCAGGGTCAGGCAGTATTCCGACGTGTCTGATGTCACCGTCACCGGGTCTTCGGCCAGCGCGGAGGATGTGACGCTGATCGCCAGCGCGGCGCTGAATAAGACGTGCCTTATCATCGATGTTAAACTACCGGCCGAAAACTTCTCCCGTGATGGGCCGGCGATGAAGTCGCTGTCACGCGGCGTTCCTTAGCCCGCAAGCGCCTGCTGTTCCGGTTGGGCTTGCAGCACCAGCACGGCGCGCAGCCCGGGCCCGGCATCCTCGAGCAGCAACACGCCGCCATGCAGGTGCGCGACCGCTTCCACCAGCGCCAGACCAAGGCCCGAGCCCGGCGTCTGCCGCGCCTGCTCTCCGCGAAAGAAGCGCTCGGTCGCACGTTCGCGGTCTGCCAAGGGAATGCCCGGTCCGGCGTCCTGCACCATCAGCCTCACGTTCGTCGCCGTGGCGGACGCGACGACGCGAACGGCAACGCCCGGCGGCGAAAACTTCAGCGCATTGTCCAGCAGGTTCACCAAGGCCTGGCCGATCAGGTTGCGATCGCCATAAACCGGCAGGGTGGCGGGCGCGGTGAGGTCCAGCGTCAGGCCGCGCTCTTCCGCCGGAGCGGTGTAGAGTTCGGTGAGATCCGTCAGGACAGGCACGAGGTCAAAATGGCAGAATGCCGAACGGCGCGTGCCCGCCTCAATCTCCGCAATGCGAAGCAGCGCGTCGAATACGGCGGCGACGCCATCAAGGTCCAGAACCGCCCGTTCCACCGCGGCGCGCAACTCACCATCACCCTGGGCGTGTTCCGCGGCGTCCTCCAGCCGGGCACGCGCGCGGGCGATCGGCGTGCGAAGGTCGTGCGCGATGCTGTTCGAGACCTCGCGCACCCCATCCATCAACCGGCCGATCCGGTCCAGCATCTCGTTGATGGTTTCGGCCAGGCCGTCGAACTCGTCGCCTCGACCGGTCACCCTGACCCGGCGGCTCAGATCGCCCTGCGAGATCGCGCCCGCAGTGACGGAGACGCTGGCGATCATGCGGCGGAACAGGCGCTGCATCACCAGGCCGCCGACCGACCCAAGCAGGGCCAGCAGCACGAGGGACCATAGCAGCGCCGAGGTGAGCAGGGCGCGCAGCGGCGTCCGCGTCTCAATGTCGCGGCCGATCAGCAGCCGGCTGCCATCCGGCAGATCGAATCGCTCGACCCGGGCCATGCTTGTCTTGCCCGCGCGCGAGACCAGCAACTCGTAGGCCCGATCCGCGCTGGTCACGGCGGCGGGCCAACTGGCCAGGTTGCCCGCCAGCGGACGGGATGAGGCGCCGATCAGCAGGTAGATCGCATCATCGTCCACGTTGTCGGCCAGCCGGTCCTCGATCGTGGTCTGCAGCTCCGCAATTCCGCCGCTCTGCCATTGTTCCGACAAGCCCTGCGCGTCCGCGTGGATCGCCGCTTCCACCTGCCGGTCGAGCAAGCCGGCGGTCGCCCACCATAGGAAAATGACAAGAGCCAGGGCGCTGAGCGCAAATAGCCCGGCGTACACCATGGCCAGCCGCAGCCCGGCGGAACGCCAGAGCGGCGGCCGGATATGGGGCAGGGCGGAGACTACGGACATGGTGTCAGTCTGCGCGCAGCATGTAACCCGAGTTGCGGACGGTGTGCAGCAGCGAGCTTGGGAACGGCTTATCGATCTTCTGCCGCAGCCGGCTGACGTGAACGTCGATGACGTTGGTTTGCGGGTCGAAATGGTAGTCCCATACGCCTTCCAGCAGCATGGTGCGCGTAACCACCTGGCCGGCATGGCGCATCAGGAATTCGAGCAGCCGGAATTCCCGCGGCTGCAGGTCGATGCGCTGGCTGGCGCGGCGCACGGTCCGCGACAGCAGGTCCATCTCCAGGTCGCCGATCACCAGCTTGGTCTGCGGCGCGTCCGACTTGCCGCGCCGGGTCAGCGCTTCGACCCTGGCCAGCAGCTCGGCAAACGCGAACGGCTTGGTGAGATAGTCGTCGCCGCCCGCCTTGAGGCCCCGCACCCGCTCATCCACCTGGCCGAGCGCCGACAGGAATAGCACCGGGGTGGCGTTGTCCTGTGCGCGCAGCGTCTCGAGCAGGCGCAGGCCGTCGATGCCGCCGGGCAGCATGCGATCGAGGATAATGGCGTCGAAACTCTCGCTGACTGCCATGAACAGCCCGTCCCGCCCATTATCGGCATGTTCGGCAAGGTGGCCGGCTTCACGCAGCCCTTTGATCACGAACCCGGCGACGTCTTTGTCGTCCTCGACCACCAGAATGCGCAT
Organism: uncultured Burkholderiaceae bacterium; assembly: GCA_964657445.1. Taxonomy (GTDB): domain Bacteria; phylum Pseudomonadota; class Alphaproteobacteria; order Acetobacterales; family Acetobacteraceae; genus LMUY01. Next base: position 3,108 of record CAZZVB010000211.1, read on the forward strand.
TACCCATTACCCTCATTCGGCCGCCGGCCGACCGTCACTGGAACTTCGAACGTCTGCCCGTGCCGCTTGACGGTCAGCCGCACGCCTGAGCCGGGTGGCGAGGCGCTGACCGCCTTGATCAGGTCGTGAGCCGAATCGACGGCGATGTCATTCACCGCGGTCACGACGTCACCGGGCTGCAGGCCGGACCGGGCGGCCGGGCCGGTATGATCCACGCTCGAGATGGCGACGCCAACATTGCGTGCGCGTCCGGCGGGGGCGCCCGGCTGGCGCGGCATGTCCTGCACCGCGACGCCGAGCCAGCCGCGGTCGATATGGCCTTTCTCCCGCAGCTCGGCGACGATCTTCATCGCGATCTCGCTGGGAATGGCGAAGCCGATACCGACCGAGCCGCCCGTGGGAGAGACGATGGCCGTGTTCACCGCGACGACCTGCCCGTCCAGGTTGAAGGTGGGGCCGCCGGAATTGCCCGGGTTGATCGGCGCGTCGATTTGCAGGAAGTCGTCGAACGGCCCGGCGCCGATGTCGCGCCCGCGCGCCGAGACGATGCCGGCGCTCACGGACGAGCCCAACCCGAACGGATTGCCGGCGGCGAGAATCCAGTCGCCCACCTCGACCGAGCGCGAATCGCCCCAGGTGACGGCGGGCAGGGACGGGGCGCCGTCCACCTTGATGACGGCAATGTCGGTCAGCTCGTCCGTGCCGATCACCCGCGCCGGCAACTCGGTCCCGTTGGAGAGGGAGACGATGATCTTGTCGGCGTGACCGACGACATGATTGTTGGTCACGATCACGCCTGACGAGTCGATGACGAAGCCCGACCCGGCGCCCTGCACCTGTTCCCGCCGGGAGCGGAGGCGGTCACGGAACTGCTTTTCGAGCGGCGTGCCGCGCAGCGCCGGGGGGAGTTGCGCATCCGTCTGGTCGCCGCCGACGCTCTCGGTCACGGCGATATTGACCACGGAGGGAACGACTCGCTTCACCAGCGGCGCGAGCGAGGGCAATGCGGACCGCAAGGGCCCGCCACTCACCTGCGCATTGGTGGACGTGCAGCCAGACAAAATCAGCGCGGCCGCAAGCAGGAGTGGGCGAATCATCAACCGGGTTCCAGGATCGTATTGTTTGAACACCGCGCAAACGTGGCGGTTCACTTCCGTTGCGGCAAGCCGGTGGTTGCGATCAACGGCCTCGCTCGCCCGTATTGGCTGTTGCGGCCGGCTCAGGCCGGATTTTCCGGCCAGTCGTGACGGGGATAGCGTCCGCGCATGTCCCTTCGCACGTCGGCCCATGCGCCGGACCAGAAGCCGGCCAGGTCGGCGGTGATCGCCACCGGCCGTCCGGCGGGCGACAAGAGCGCGAACTGCAGCGGGATGCGGCCGTTCGCCAGCGCCGGCGTGCTGCGCTGGCCGTAGAATGCCTGCGCCTTGGCCGAGGCGACCGGCACCGGCTGCGTGTAGTCGATAGCCGCCCGGCCCGCAGGCAGGGTGATGTGGGCCGGCAGGTCGCGATCGAGGCGCGACGTCGCCTCCCACCCCAGCACGGAGCGCAGTGCCGCGAGCGTATCGATCTTGGACACGTCGCCCAGCTTGGCGGTCCCGAGCAGCAGCGGCGCCAGCCAGTCCTGGACGGTAGCGGAGAGGGCCGCGTCCGATATCTCGGGGAAAGCCGGGTCAATGCCGCGCAGCAACGCCGCGCGCGCCTGCAGTTGGCGGGCGGCGTCCGTCCAGGCGAGCGTATCGAGCTTGCGGCTGACGACATCCGCGAGGGTCGCCGCGGTCTGCTGCGGATCGGCAGCCAGCGTGCGGTCTTCCAGGATCAACGCGCCGAGGCGGCGGCGGCGGCGGGACAGAACGGTGCCGGATACGGGGTCGAAGCCGCTTTCAACGGACTCGGTGATGCGGGCGGCAGGCAGGTCCGCAGCGTCCAGTGGCGCCGCGAGCCGTATGCGCGCCGATGTCCCTAGCTCCAGTGCGCCGACCGCGAGCAGGTTTGCACGCGCAAGCGGATCGGCGGGGGGGAGTTTGGCGCTGCCGCCGCCCGAAAGCCGGAACGATCCGGTTTCGCCGCGCCGCTGCGCGATCCGGTCCGGGAACGCCGCCGCCAGCAACGGCGCCGGGTCACCGGCCGAGGCCGCGCCGACGCCGAGCCGGCGGCGATACTGCCCGGCCGCTTGCCGGATGCGGGCGATCGCGCCGCGATCCGCATCCCGCCGCCCGGCCAGCGCTTCGAGCCGCAAGGTTACGTCCGCCGGGGCGTCCCGCTCGCGCATCGGGTCGCGTTCTTCCAGCAGCGCGGCGAGGTCGGCTGCCAGGGCTGCCTCCGGCGCGGAGCGGGCGGCCAGCATCATGGCGCAGAGGCGGGGGTGGGCGCCGAGCCGCGCCATGTCGCGCCCGAGCGGCGTGAGGGCGGCGCCCTCGATGGCGCCAAGATCGGTCAGCAATGCGCGCGCGGCGGCGAGCGGGCCGGGCGCTGGCGGGTCGGGGAAGAGCAGTTGCTCGGGTTGCGTCCCCCAGGACAGGCAATCCAGCACCAGGCCGCTGAGTTCCGCCTCGGCGATTTCCGGCCGGTCGAACGGCGCCATTCCGCGCTGCATGGCCGGCGTCCAGAGGCGGATCGCCACACCCGGCGCCTCTCGCCCGGCGCGGCCCGCACGCTGGTCCGCCGCCGCCCGGCTGATACGGACGGTGGTGAGACGGGTCAGGCCGGTGGCGGGGTCGAGCCGGGGCGTGCGCCGCCATCCGCCATCCACGACGATGCGGACGCCGGGCACCGTGAGCGAGGTTTCGGCGATGCTGGTGGCCAGCACGACCCGGCGGCCGTCGGCAGGCCGCAGGGCACGGTCCTGCTCGGCGGGCGGCAGGTCGCCGTGCAGCGGCAGGACCAGCGCGCCGCAGCCGTCCAGCGCGGCCTGGCATCGCCTGATCTCGCCCATGCCGGGCAGGAAGGCGAGCACATCCCCCGCATGCGCAGCCAAGGCGTCGCGGACTGCGGAGGCGAGTGCCGCGGGCAGATCGCGCGGCGAGGCGATATCGCGTTTGCTGTGTTCGATCGCGACCGGAAACATGCGCCCGGCGCTCTCGACCACTTCGGCCTGCATCAGCGACGACAGCCGTGCGCCGTCCAGCGTCGCCGACATCGCCAGCAGCCGCAGTTCGGGGCGCAACTGCCGTTGCAGGTCGAGGCAGAGGGCCAGGGCGAGATCGGCTGCTAGGGCGCGTTCGTGGATTTCGTCGAGGATCACTAGACCGACCCCGTCCAGCCCCGGATCGGACTGCAGGCGGCGCACCAGCAGGCCTTCGGTGACAACCTCGATCCGGGTCGCCGCCGATACGGCGGAGTCGAGCCGGGTGCGGTAGCCGACGGTTTGGCCAACGGCCTCACCCAGCAATGACGCCATGCGCGTGGCCGCGGCGCGTGCGGCAAGCCGGCGCGGCTCCAGCATGACGATGCGGTCCTTGCCTGGCGCCAGACCCCCGTTGCTTGCCAGCATGTGCAGCGGCACGAGCGTGGTTTTGCCGGCGCCAGGTGGGGCGACGAGCACGGCATTTCCCGCGGTGAGCGCGTTCCCAAGCGCCGCCAATGCATCCCGCACTGGCAGGTCCAGCGAATTGGAGGCAATCGTTTCTTGAGCGTTCAAGGCCATTTACACGCCCAATGACGGATATACGGGGTCAATCGCTGCGGCCGTGCGACAAACCCGATAATCGCCCAGACCCGCACGAGTGTTTGCTACGATGTTCATGTTCTCCTAGAACAAGGCCGTCTTGCGACGAAGAAAGGCCAGAGTGATGAGTTTGACCCGTAAGCGTGTGCTTGTGACAGGTGGTGCGGGGTTCCTCGGCTCTCATTTGTGCGAACGGCTGATTGCGGAGGGCCATGATGTTCTCTGCGTGGATAACTACTTCACCGGCCGCAAAGACAACATCGCCCACTTGCTGGGACGCCCGCAATTCGAGGCGCTTCGCCATGACGTGACGTTTCCGCTCTACGTCGAGG
>CAZZVB010000212.1:0-7067 GCA_964657445.1 uncultured Burkholderiaceae bacterium
GAAGTCATCGATCGCGAACTGGATCGCGAACTGTAGCCCGGCGCCGTTATCCCAGGTCAGCGTGACCGGAGTGGCCTGCGTCAGCGATGCGGATGACGACGTCCACATCGTGGCCTCGTCCGGTAGCTTCACGCCCGGCGTGTCGCTGGTCCATCCGTATTGGATGTAGTTCGGCTCGGGGTCGGCCTGCGGTTCAAGAACGCGCACCAATGGTGAGGCCTTGCTGACTTCCTCGTGGTAGTCGCGCAACACGAGGTCATCGAGCATCGCGCCGCGAAGGCTGATGCTGCCGCTCACCTTCGGCGCGTCGATCGGGACGCGCGGAACATTGCGCGGGGGCGGCACTGCCTCAGGCTCCGTGCCGGGGAAGGACGGATCGACGGTGCGGGCGGCCTGTTCAGCCGCCGGACGGTTCAGGTTGGCGGCGGTTTCCTGCTGCACCGGTCGCGGCGGAGCCTTCGGCATCAGGAATTGGAAGCCGAGCAGGATCGCAATCGAAACCGCTATAGCGACGATGAGGCGTTTCTGGTCCATGCGGGCAGGTCAGCTCACGGTTTTCGGGACGGGATCGAAGCCACCCGCGTTCCAGGGATTGCAGCGAAGGATGCGACGGGCGGCCAAGCCGCCGCCCCGCCACGCTCCATGTGTGCGCAACGCTTCGACAGCGTAGTCGCTGCACGACGGATGAAACCGGCAATTCGGCCCGAGCAGGGGCCGGACGGTCCATTGATAGGTCTTCACGGCGCCAGCGATCACGACCGCAGCCGGGCTCATGGCACGCCAGCCTTGTCGAGGGCGCGGCGGATGTCATCCATCAGCACCGGGAATGGGCGGGACCGGGTCGCGTCACGGCCGATGACGACGAGGTCCACGTCCGCCACGGGCCGGTCCTTCAGCAGCAGACGGACAGCTTCTTTGAGCCGGCGGCGCGTGCGGTTGCGCACGACGGAATTGCCCACTTTCTTCGTCACAGTGAAGCCGATCCGGGCTGGGCCGGCGCCAGGGCACGCGAGCGCTTGCAGCACTAGCCCCGGCATGGCGGCCTTCCGGCCACGACTGGCGACGCGCAGGAACTCCGCGCGCTGCTTGAGCCGCACCGGGGCGGCAGGGCACGCAGGCGCCACGGGCGGCGCCATGAGATAGCCCTAGGCCGACAGCTTCTTGCGCCCGATCCGGCGCCGGTTGGCGATGACCTTGCGGCCGCCAACAGTCGCCATGCGGGCGCGGAAGCCGTGCCGGCGCTTACGGACCAGCTTCGAGGGTTGATAGGTGCGCTTCACAGGGAACTCTCCAGCAGCAACCAGGGCGCTCGCAGGCGCGGGCCCTGTCAGAGCGGCGGCTTATAGGCGCGCCAAGGCTGCGCCGTCAATTCATTGGCGCAGGGAGCGGCCGGCGATCCGGACCAGCCGGGCAATTTAATCGAGTCCAACAACGAATTTCCTGGAACGCCCCATTAGGTTATGGCGTACATGAAACGACATGAAACTGCTGCCCGGTTCCAGGCGACTGTTTGGCGATCTGGGGCGTTAAGGGGACCATGGTGTCCGAGACACTCGATGCCCCGTCTGCGCCAGCAGATCAGGTGGGCCAAATGCCGCAGCCAGACCCGGCCGAACCGGCCCGGCGTTCCGGGGCGACGCTGACCAGCCAGTGGTTCGCCTTGCTGACCGGCCTGATGCTCGGCGCCGAGTTCCTGGGTCTCGCGGGCTGCAGGCTGATGGGCGAACGGCCCCCTGCGCCGGCGGCGATCGGCGCGCTGGTGCTGTCGGCGCTGCTGATCGGGGGCACCGGGGCGGTCCTGCTCGACTGGCTCGTGCTCGACAAGCTGCGCAGGCTGACGATCGCGTCGGAGGAGTTACGGCGGCAGGCCGTTGCCGGTCAGGGAATGGAACTCGCTTTGAACAGCCGGGCGGAGCAGATCCGCAGGCTGCGGCATGACATACGCGGCGCGCTATCCCCGGCGCTGCTGATCGCGGACCGGCTGCTCAGCCACGCCGACCCATCGGTGCAGCGGGCTGGGCAGATCATGGTGCGGACCGTGGACCGGGCCACGGGCTTGCTGGCCGACCCGGACGCGAAGGCAGACGAGTAGCCTGCCTAGTCTTCCCGGCTGTCCTTGAACTCGACATCACGGTGGACGTAGGCGGACATGAGGATGCCGAACCCGAGCATGACAGTCAGTGACGCCGATCCGCCGTAGGACACCAGCGGCATCGGCACGCCGCCGACCGGGATCGCCCCGGTGACCATGGCGATGTTCACCGCGATGTAGAGGAAGAAGTTCACGGCGATGCCGAGCGACACCAGCCGGCCGAACTGGTGGCGGCAGCGAAGCGCGATCGCCATCGCGCCGAGCACGATCAGCAGCAGCAGCCCCATGATCGCGAGGCAGCCGACGAAGCCGAACTCCTCCGCCAGCATGGTGAAGATGAAGTCGGTCTGCTTTTCCGGCAGGAAGTTCAGGTGCCCCTGCGTGCCCTGCAGGTAGCCCTTCCCCCACATGCCGCCAGAGCCGAGCGCGATCTTGGACTGCTGGATGTTGTAGCCGGCGCCAAGCGGATCGATGCTCGGGTTGAAGAACGTCTCGATGCGTTGCCGCTGGTAGTCGTGCAGGTAGCCGTAGCCGATGCGGGCCGCGAACGGGATCGGCAGCACCACCAGCGCCATCTTCCACCAGCGCACCCCGGCCGCCAGGAAGATCGACGCGCCGACCAGCCCGGTGATCACGGCCGTCCCCAGGTTCGGCTCCTTCAGGATCAAGGCCACCGGCGCCAGTGTGGCGAGGGCGGGCGGGATCAGGAACAGCGGATTGCCCATCCGCTCCCAGCTCGCGCGGTGGAACCAGGCGGCGAGGGCCACGACGAGGGCGATCTTCATCAGCTCGGACGGCTGGAGTTGCGTGCCGCCGATCTCGATCCAGCGCTGCGCGCCTTTGCCGACATGGCCCATTCGCAGCACCAGCGCGAGCAGGCCAAGCGACAGGCCGTAGAACGGCCACGCGAGCTTCGCGATGAAGCGGATATCGACCAGTGCGATGCACAGCATCATCACCAGGCCGAAGGAGAAGCGGATCGCCTGCTTGGACGCGAAGGGCTCGGGAGAACCGCCCGCCGCGGAATACAGGGCAGCGTAGCCGACGCCTGCCAGGGCGCAGATCAGCAGGACGTAGAACCAGGAGATTTGGAAGAGTTTGGTGGTGAGACCGAAGGATGGTTCGGCCCGGATCAGGCGACGCTCGTTGATCATGGCGCCGGCGTGACCGCAGCCCTCACGTCCGGTCGGCCAGTTTGGCGCCTTGGGGTTCGACGCGGTTCACCGGGTCACGGATGAGGACGTCTTGCATGATGTCGCGGGCCAGCGGCGCGGCGGCGGCGGCGCCGGCATTGCCGTGCTCGACCACCAGGCTGACGGCATAGCGCGGGGCGTCGTAGGGGGCGAACGCGACGAACAAGGCGTGCGGACGGTATTCCCACGGCAGGTTTTCGGATTTGAAGTTGCCATGCTCGCGCAGTTCCCGCGAGACGTGGCGCACTTGGCTCGACCCGGTCTTACCCGCAAGCTGCATGCCCGGCATGTTCAGACGGGCCAGCGGCGCAGTGCCGCCGGGTTCGTTCACGACGGCGAACATGCCCTCACGACAGAGCTGCAGATGCCGTTCGGACAGGTTCATGCTCGGCCAGTCGCCCGGGACATTGCCGGGCTGGGTCACCCCGGCCAGGGTGCGGGTGAGATGCGGCTGCACGGCGCGCCCCGTGGCGACGCGGGAGACGTAGGTGCACAGCGCCAGCGGCGTCACCTCCACATAGCCCTGCCCGATGCCGCAGTTCACCGTGTCGCCCAGGCCCCAGGGATGGCCTTGCGCGGCCCGCCAGGCGCGGGTCGGCATCAGCCCCTTGCGGGCGCCGGGCAACTCGATGTCCAGATCGACGCCGATGCCGAATCGGTTGGCCATTGCAGCCACCCGGTCGATGCCGGTGCGCCGGGCCAGTTCGAAGAAGAACACGTCGCAGGAGTTCTTCAGCCCGCCGCGCACGTCGAGCGCGCCGTGGCCATTCTTGCTCCAGCAATGGAAGCGCGTGTCGCCGACATCGAGGTAGCCGGGGCAGACGATGCGGTCGCCGGGGCCGATCACCTTGTTGTCCAGGCCTGCCATGGCTACGACCATCTTGAAGGTGGAACCCGGCGGGTACACGCCGGCGGTCGCCTTGTTGATCAGCGGCGCGCGCCGGTTGTTGGTCCACTCGACCCATTGCGCCTGCGACACGCCGGAGTTGAACAGGCTTGGGTCGAAGGACGGCGTCGTCGTCATCGCCAGTACTTCGCCGTTACGGCAATCCATCACCACGGCCGAGGCGCTCTGGTCCGCCAGCCGGGACAGCACCTGCTGCTGCAGCCCCAGGTCGAGGGTCAGCCCGACATCCTGGCCCTGCGTGCCCTCCTGCCGGTCGAGTTCGCGGATCACCCGGCCGACGGCATTAACCTCCATCTGCACCGCCCCGGCACGGCCGCGCAGCTTCAAGTCGTGGAATTTTTCGATGCCGGCGCGTCCAATACGGATGCCGGGCAAGGCCAGCAGCGGGTCGGCGCCCATGTCCACCTCGGAGGGCGGCGCCACGTAGCCGACGACATGGGCCAAGGTCGGCCCCTCGGGATAGAGGCGGGAGGTGCCGACATCGACCAGGATGCCGGGCAGGTCGGGGGCGTTCACCTCGATACGCGCCATCTCGTTCCAGGTCAGAAACTCGCGGACAACCAGCGGGATGAAGCGGCGGCGGTGGTGCAACTCGCGGTCGAGCCGGGCGCGCTCATGGTCCGCCAGCGGCACGACGGTGGCGAACGCGTCCAGCGTGGCGTTGACGTCGGCCGTCTCCTCCACCATCAGCAAGGCGCGCCAGTTCAGCTTGTTGCCGCCGACCACCGTGCTGAAGCGGTCCAGGATGCGGCCCCGCGGCGGGGCGATCAGCCGCGCACTGATCCGGTTGCTCTCGGCCAGCGTGGCATACTTGCTGCCTTCCTGGACCTGCACCTGGTAGAGCCGCGCGGCGAGCGCGCCCATGATGCCGACCTGGCCCACGCCGAGCAGCAAGGCGCGACGCGTGAACACGCCGGTGGTTTTGCTTTCCTTCTTCACCGGCCCACCGTCATGCCTGGCTGGGATCGGCAAGCCCGCGATGGGCGCGGATGAACAGCGTGGCCAGCACCGGGTACAGCCCGCAGGTCAGCGCCCATTGAAACAGGGCTGGCGATGGGGAGAACAGCCGCATCGTCAAAGCGCAAACCAGCGCCCATTGCACGAGCGCCGCCCCGGCCGCGATGCCGACGAAGGCGAGCCACACCAGCAGGAAGCCCTGGCGCACCAGGCTGCGCCGCCAGCGCACCGCAAATCCGTGCACGATCAGCAGCACCAGAACGTTCGCGCCGATCGGCGACAGGCCCAGCAGGTCTGCCAGCAGCCCGATTGCAAACACGATGGCCGGCGGCATCGACGCCGGCCGGAACAGCGACCAGAAGAACACACAGGCCAGGGCGGCGGCGGGCTGCCATTCCGCCTGACCCGGCATGCCGAATGGAAACGACGTCGCCAGCAGCAGCAGCGCCGTGCAGGCCGCGGGAAACGCGGCGCGGGACGCCGCATCCAATTGCCGCCACAGCGTCGGGCGCGGACGGATGCCGGGTGTCTTATCCAACGGTCAATGCTTCCGGTCGGCAGCGACCATCCGGGTCGGCGATTCCGGCGGCTGGATCCCGGTCAGCCCATAGTCGAAGATCCGGACCACCTCGAGGCGGTCCAGACGCGCGAACGGTTCCACCTCGGGCACGTTGCTGGCCGTGTAGTGCACCACGCCGATCGGCAGCCCCGACGGGAACGCGTTGGCTTCGGCCGACGTCACCACGCGCTCACCCTCGGCCGGCATGCTGCCCTCCGGCCAGAACATCAGGCGGGGCCGCGTGTTGTTGGTGCCGACCAGCATGGCGCGGGCACGGCTGCCCTCAAGCGTGATAGGGATACGGCTGTTGATGTCGGTGATCAGCAGGACCCTGGCGCTGCGCATGCCGACTTCGGTCACGCGGCCGACAAGACCGCGTTCATCCAGCGCGATCTGGCCCTTGGTGACGGCCCGGTTCGGCCCGGTGGAAAGCAGCACTGCCCGCGCATAGACGCCGCCGGCATCCGCCACCACGCGAGCGGTCACGTAGGAGGGCGCCGGGTCAGGAATCCAGTTCAGGTTAGCCTTCAGCGCGGTGTTCTCCGCGTCGAGCGCCATTGCGACTGCTTGCCACTGCCGCAGCCTGTCATTCTCTTCACGCAGCCGCACGTTCTCCGCCCTTAGCGTCAGGAGATCGCCGGCATCGGCCACCGCGTCATGCACGGTCCCGATCGGGCCCGACACGATGCCGAAGATCGGCGCCAGGGCGTCGGCCAGCGCCATCCGGACACGCTCCGCGAGTTGCGCGTCCGCCTTTCCGAGCAGCATCACGCCGAACGCGACTGCGATCAGCACCGGCAGCGTCAGCCTGGACAGGGCCTGTCGGACAGGGATGGACAGCCGGATCAAGGAATGGCGGCTCCGCTAGTACATCGACGTCAGCACATTACGCAGACGCTTCATCTCCTCAAGGGCGCGCCCGGTTCCGAGCGCCACGCACGACAGCGGCTCTTCCGCAACGACCACCGGAAGACCGGTGGCCTCGCGCAGCACCTGATCGAGACGATAGAGCAAGGCGCCACCGCCGGTCAGCACAATTCCCTTGTCCACGATGTCGGCGGCAAGTTCCGGCGGCGTGTTTTCCAGCGCCACCTTCACCGCCTCGACGATCGCGCTGACGGGTTCGGCCATGCTTTCGGCAATTTGACGCTGGCTGACATGCACCTCGCGCGGGACGCCGTTCATCAGATCGCGGCCCTTCACCTCGCGGAAAGGTCCTTCCTCGCCGTCATCAGGCGGGCACGCCGCGCCGATATCCATCTTGATGCGCTCGGCCGAACTCTCGCCGATCAGCAGGTTGTGGTTGCGGCGGATGTAGCTGATGATCGCCTCGTCCATCTTGTCGCCGCCGACCCGCAC
>CAZZVB010000213.1:0-7027 GCA_964657445.1 uncultured Burkholderiaceae bacterium
GCGCGGGCAGCGCGTCGGAGGTCAACCTGCGCGGCGGCGACATCGCCAACATGGGCTTCGCCCGCGCCGCCGATGTGCCCGTGGTGCTGATCGGCGACATCGACCGGGGCGGCGTGATCGCCAGCCTGGTCGGCACCCACACCGTGCTGGACCCGGCGGACCGCGCCATGATCACCGGGTTCATCGTCAACCGCATGCGCGGCGACCCGGCGTTGTTCGCCACCGGCATGGACGCCATCGCCACCCACACCGGCTGGCCCCCCTACGGCCTGGTCCCGTTCTTCCCCGACGCGCACCGCCTGCCGGCCGAGGACGCCGCCGACCTCGCCTTTGCCCGCCGCCCCGGTGCCGCCGTGTCGATCGCCGTCCCCGCGCTGCCCTGGATCAGCAATTTCGACGACCTGGACCCGCTGGCCGCCGAACCCGGCGTCGATCTGCACCTGGTCCGCCGCGGCACGCCGTTGCCGGTGTGCGACCTGGTGATCCTGCCTGGATCGAAGGCCACCATCGCGGACCTGGCCGCCTTGCGCGCCGAGGGCTGGGACACCGACCTGCGCGCCCACCACCGCCGCGGCGGCCGTATCCTGGGCCTGTGCGGCGGCTACCAGATGCTCGGCCGCACCGTGGCAGACCCGGACGGCGTGGAGGGCCCGCCCGCGACCGTGCCCGGCCTGGGGCTGCTGCCGGTCGATACCGTGCTGGGCGGCGACAAACGCCTGATCGCCGTCGGCGGCACACTGGACGGCATCCCGTTCACCGGGTTCGAGATGCATGTGGGGCGCACCACCGGCGACGCTGCGCCGCTGCTGCGCATGGCGGACGGCCGCCCCGCCGGCGCCGCCTCTGCAAACGGGTTGGTGGCCGGCTGCTACGTGCATGGCCTGTTCAGCGACGACGCCCAGCGCGCCGCCTGGCTCCGCCGCCTCGGCGCCGAACCCGCCCCCCGCCACCACGCGGCGGAGGTCGAAACCGTCCTCGACCGCCTGGCCGAACACGCCGAACGGCACATCGACATCGACGCCCTCTTGCTGTTGGCCCGCTAGCATCTTTCGCCCATAGTTCGCGCTATGACCGCCATGACGCGCCCGGTGCCAAGCCATATGACCTGCGACGAGTTCGTAGGCTGGGATGCGCCGACCCCATTTCGCTGGCAGTTGATCGATGGGAAGCCAACGGAAATGCCGCCCGCGAACGAGTTGCACGGCGCCATACAATGCGAGCTCGCACGGCTGATCGCCAACCATCTCGTCGAGCGGAACAGCCCCTGCCGGGGTCTCATCGCGCCAGGCATCGTCCCACCGGTCCGGGCAGACATGAACTACCGCATCCCGGACTTCGGCGTGACATGCGCGCCACTCGGCGGCGCGGTCATGATGCCCGAACCGTTGCTGCTGGCCGAGATCCTGTCGCCTTCCAACGAGCCCGAAACCCGCGCCAACGTGTGGGCCTACGCAACAATCTCAAGCGTGCGGGAAATCCTGTTGCTGCGAGGGTCGCGGATTGAGGCGGAACTGCTGCGGCGCGACGCTGCGGGCAACTGGCCCGCCAAGCCCGTCATACTCGGCCCGGATGCCTCCCTCGTGCTCGACAGCATCGGCTACATCGGCCCGCTCGCCGCGATCTACCGCACGACCGGGCTCGCGGCGTAACGCAGCCGCCGCTTGGCTTTGCCGGCAAGGCTGGCCACACTGCCGCAAAACGAACGGAGGGAACGATGGTCAAGCTTGCAAGCTGGCTATGCGCGGTGATGCTCGTCGCCGGGTTCGCAGGGGGCGGGGCGGCGATGGCGGCTGACATCCAGATGACGGAATACACCGTGCCATCCGACCCCGGCATCCAGCTTTATGTCCGCGAAAAGCACCCGGCCGGTGCCCGGAGCTTCGCGCCGGACCGCATCCTGCTGTTCGTGCACGGCGCCACCTACCCGGCGGAAACCTCGTTCGACCTGCCGGTCGGCGGCGCGTCCATGATGGACCTGCTGGCCGCCCGCGGCTGGGACGTGTGGCTGGTGGACGTGCGCGGCTACAGCCGCTCCACCCGCCCGGCGTCGATGGATGGCCCGCCCGGCGAGGGCACCCCCGTCGCCTCCACCCAGGAGGCCGCGCGAGACGTGGGCGCCGCGGTCGATTTCATCCTGCAGCAGCGCGGCGTGCCGCGCATCAACCTGATGGGCTGGTCCTGGGGCACCTCGATCATGGGCCTCTACACCTCCACCCACAACGACAAGGTCGAGCGCCTGGTGCTATACGCCCCGCAATGGCTCAGCACCAATAAGGTGCCGCCTAACGCGCCGCCGATCGGCGCCTACCGCACCGTCACGCGGGAGCAAACCCTGACGCGCTGGCTGATGGGCGTTCCGGAGGACAAGAAGGCCGACCTGATCCCGTCCGGCTGGTTCGACATGTGGGCCGACGCGACCTTCGCCACCGACCCGGCGGGCGCCAAGCAGACCCCGCCCGTGCTGCGCGCCCCCAACGGCACCGCGCAGGACAGCCGCGATTATTGGCTCGCCGGCAAGCCGCTGTACCAGCCTTCCGACATCCGCGTCCCCACGCTGCTGATCCATGCCGAGTGGGATGCCGACCTGCCGACCTACCAGACCGCGGCCTACTTTGAGCAACTGACCCACACGCCCTACAAGCGCTGGGTGCAACTCGGTGAGGGCACCCATACGGTCATGCTGGAAAAGAACCGCATGCAGTTCTTCCACGAGGTCGCCGCGTTCCTGGAGGAAGTGCAGCCGCAGGCGCTGAATTAACGCCGCAACCGCCGTTCAACTCGGCCGCAAATACAACTCCACCGCGTCGCCGAGGATCTCGCAGCACACCGCAAGGTCCTCCGGCTTGGTGTCCTCCGCCCAATGGTGGCTGATGCCGCCGATGCTGGGACAGAACAGCATCCCGGACGGCATCACCTGCGCCATTACCTGCGCGTCATGCCCGGCGCCGCTGGGCAGATGCTGCCAGGCGCCGGGGGCGTGCCGCTCGGCCGCCGTCTCCAGCGCGGCCATGATGCCCGGGTCGCAGATCGCCGGGATCGAGCGGCGGATCACCTGCAGGCTCGTCTCGCACCGCTCCCGCCGGTTGCTCTCCTGCACCAGCTTGTTCACGCAGTGCTCCAGCCGTTCCAGCACCGCCGGGTCAACGTCGCGGAACTGGAACAGGATTTCGGCGCGGCCCGGGATGATCGACGGCGCACCCGGCGACAGCACGATCTGCCCCGTCGTCCAGGTCGTGCGGTCGCCGACGACCAGCGGGAAGGCCTGGTCGATCGCCGCCAGCAGGCGCACCGCCGTCAACCCGGCGTCTCGCCGTTCGGCCATTGTGGTGCCGCCGGCATGGTCCTGCATGCCCTCGACGACCAGACGGAACTGCCAGATCGCCACGATCCCCGTCACCACGGCGGCGCGATGATGGGCGCGTTCCAGCCAGGTTCCCTGCTCGATATGCAGCTCGACGTAGCCTTTGTAGCGCCCCGGCTCGACCTGCACGCGCGGCAGGTCCGCCAGCCCGGCCGCCGCCAGCGCATCGCGCAACGGGCTGCCGTCATTGCGGCTGCGCGCCGTGTCGATCTCGGCCTCGCTTAAATCCCCGATGAAAGACCGGCTGCCCAGGAATCCGCCCTCGAAATGGCCTTCCTCATCAGCGAAGGCGATCACGTCCACCGGCAACCCGGCGCGCGCCACCGCCAGCGCGCTGACCACGCCCAGCGCGCCATCCAGCCACCCGGCGTAGTTCTGCGATTCGATATGGCTGCCGACCAGCATGTGCGGACCTGGCCCGGTGTGCCGGCCGATGACGTTGCCGATGCCGTCCATCGCCGGCTCCAGCCCGATCTCCGTCATCCGCGCCATCAGCCAGCGGCGGGATTCCATGTCCTGCGGCGTGTAGGTCGGGCGGTGCACCCCGGTGCGATAGGCGCCGATTTTCCGCAGATCGTTCAGGTCCTGCAGGAAGCGGTTGGTGTCGATCTGGGCCAAGTCAGTCTCCGCGGTCGGGTCGAGCCCCGATCCTCCCCCGCCCAGCCGCCCGAGGGAAGCCCCGCCTGCGTCAAAAGCCGTCCGCCAAGTCACCCGCTTGACGCGAAGCGTGATGCGGACCCTCGGCCGCACCGCGTCACGCCGGTCACGCAGATGAGCGGTACGTCTAATCCGGCAGCTTAGTGCCGCCCCGCCGATCTTCGCCGTCTCGGTAGAAGGCGTCTTTGTCCGCTGCCGGCGTCCTACGCGGCTGGTTGGCCGCCCTCCTCACCCTCTCTGAGCGTTTCGTCCATCCCAAATGACACATCGTCCAGCCCCAAAGATGCAGCATAGGACGTTCCACTCACGCTGGGACCGGCGGGCTTCTTTGGCGTCCCATCGGCCGCTTTGATCTCTCCACTGAGCCTCACCTTCTGGCGTGCCTGACCTTCGTTCCCCTCCGTCTGCATGAACTGACTGGCCGACAGACCCAGCGCACCCTTCTGGCCGATTTTGAAATCAGCCGTGGTCTGGTTTTCGACTTCCGTGATATCGGCTTCGGCGACACCGTACTCTTTTGCCAGCTTCTGCTGCGCGGCCTCATCATTCTCGATCGCCTTGATCGCCTGTTCCCCCAATTGGGCGCGCAACTGGTCGATGGACAGCGGCTTGCCGCCGGCGCCCTGCGTCTGGTCTGCCAGTTTCTGGCAGATCTCCGCGATGGAGGAGCCGCCCAGCTTTTCTTTCAAGGCTTCGATCTTGGACGCGAGCGCCTCCGGCGTCTCCACTTTCGCCTTCTGCATCGCCGCGGCGAGTTTGTCGCCGCCAGCCTGCAGCGCCGCTTCCAGCACGCGAACGCCGGCGAAGCCCTGCGCCATCTTGGTGTAAGCGGCATCGCCAAGCGGCGCACGCAACTGGTTCAGCCGGCTCATTTTCTTCAGCGCCGAGACTTGGTCGTCGTCGTCCATGGCCGCCACGGACGCGTACTGCTCGTCCGTCAGACCGGACCGTTTGTCGAGCAGGTTGATGTTGGCTTCCTTGTTCTTGGCGCCGACCCCCTGCAGCCCGAGTGCTGCCCGCGCCGCCGGCGTCATGGCCTGCACCGCCTTGTCGGCTGCGCTATCCAGGACGGCCATGCCCTTGCGGTACTCCGCGACCAGGGCGTCCCGGCTTGCATCCCCACCCGGCAAATTGCCGATCGTCGCGCTTAACGCAGCCAGCTTTTCGGCGACCTTACCGAGTTGCGGGGAGATTTTTCCGTAATCCGCCGGGCTCAGGGCTTTGCCATCGTGATCAACGAGGCGGCGATCCATCAGGCCGCCCTGTTCATTCAAAACTTTGACGGATTGCGCCGTCATGTCCGCGCTTGGTTTGTAATGCCCGCTTTGATCGTCCACCTGAACGATGTGGCCGTCGCTGACGTGCACGTGCCCGGCCCCGGCCACGGCCCCGCCTGCCAACGGCGTCGAATGGTGTGGGACCTGGGTTTGTCCACCTTTAACGACGACGCCGTTGTCGAATGTGTGCATCGTGCCGGCCGGGCTGACGACCTGGCCCGAAGTCCCTTCCTGGAGCGGCGTCTTGCCATCCTTGACGTAGGCGCCGCCCGTCGGATCGAACGATACCGCCGCATCCGCGCGTTCCTGGTCATCGAAATAGCGCGTCACTAACTTGGTTGACTTAGCCATACGCTCGCGGGCTTGCTCCACGCTGATCGTGACCTCGTGGCCCGCTTTCTGCGTCTCCCGTGCGGACATCCGTGCCGCGATATCCTGCAAAGTGTCCAGGTCATAGTTCTCGGCCCGCCAACCCAACGTCTTGTCCTCACCGGCGTACTTCTGCGGCAAAGGTTTGGTGATCAGCGGGGTCGCTCCGGCTGGCGGTGGCGGTGCGGCAGCGGCATCGCCGCCCGCCGCCTTCGCCTGATCGTCAGGCGCTGAGGGAAGCACCACGATCGCTTTCGGCATCGCATTGTTCTCACGGGCGACGATCTGCACACCCTTGGCAAGCGTCGGCAGCGGATCGCCGCGGGGCGTGAGGTTCAGGGTTCCGGTGCCGTCCACCGCCATGGTGCCCTTGCACGCCGCCTTGGTCTTGCAGGTCTTGAGGGTCTTGGCGATCTCCGCCGGCGGGATCGGCTTCTTGTCCGTCAGCAACAGCGGCTTGTTGTCTGGCCCCTTGTCGGCATACCAGAAGAATACCTCGGCTTGTTTGGCGTGTTTCAGCGCGTCCTTGAATTCCATTTCAGCCCCAGCGTGCCTGACAGGTTGAGGTGCAAATGCAACGATTTGCGCCGTAGCCTATCAATCCGGGGGATCGGCAAACAAATGAAAATCGCACCGATCCGTCACCGCTGGCGGCCGCTACAGGCCGGGTGCAGCGCCACGAAGGTGACCAGCATGCTGTGCGCCAGCCGCGCCGCCGCGATGGTGTCGCGGGAGCGAGAACGTTCCGCCAGCAGCCGTTGGATGCGCCAGCCGCCCAGGCGCGAAGCGGATGCGGGAGCCGCCATCCCAACCGTCAAGACGTATCGCAATCAGCCGTCCTATCTGGCAGCCAGGACGGCGGGAACGGCACCGGTCCCGCCTCAGCCGGCGTCTTGAACCCCGCCGCCGCCAGGGCGCACAGCTTACGGATATCCTCCGGCGTGCGCCGCTTCCACTCGATGCCGTCGAACGCCGGCTCGATCCCGAGGTCACGGGCGATTTCGGCGATCACCTCGTCGATCGGCCGGCCGCTGATGTCGGCGTCGTAGTCCAGCGTCTCCATCCGCTCGGCCAGCTCGATCTCCAGCCCGTCCCGGTCGGCGGGCTCGGCCTGGCGGGCGATCTTGTCCTCCACCTCGCGGATGATGCGCTTGCGCGCCACCACGCTGTCCGGCACGAGCGGCTTCGGCGGCTCCACCAGGGAGCGGGCGAGCATGATGCACCGGCGCACCGCCTTGGAAATCAGCTCATACCGCGCGGCGTAATCCACGCCCTTGGTGCTCGGCGGCAGATCGTTGCGAACGATCGCCATCATCTGCTGGCTGGCCTGCTGATACGTCAGCTCCACCAGATCGGCGCCGCG
>CAZZVB010000214.1:0-7016 GCA_964657445.1 uncultured Burkholderiaceae bacterium
GTCGCTCGCGCTGCAACCGGGCCAGACCGCCCAGAACGACCCCGCGCAGATCGCCCAGGTCGCGGCCCCGCGCGCGGGCGCGCCGATGAGCTTCGCCGATCTCGTCGCCAAGCTCCAGCCTGCCGTCGTGAACATCTCGACCAAGCAGACGATCGTGCAGCAGCAGCAGTACAACAACGCGCTCGTCGCTCAGCAGAATGCCTACAACCAGGCGCTGATTGCGCAGCGTAAGGCCGCCGCCGGGCACTGATGCCGGGTTAACCCCCGGCCCGTAACCCGCATCGTCAGATGCGGGTCACGGGCCGGGGTATCCCCGCATCTAAACGATGCGGGCTACGCGGCTTGAAGCGCCCGCCACACCTTCTCGGGGGTGGCAGGCATATCGATGGCCGTCACGCCGGCGCTGGAAAGCGCATCGACGATCGCGTTGATCATCGCCGGCGGACTGCCCACGGCGCCGGCCTCGCCTGCGCCTTTGACGCCGAGCGGGTTGGTCCCGCACGGCACCTCGATCAGATCGACCTCGATATCCGGCAGGTCAGAGGCCCGGGGCAGGGCGTAGTCCATCAGGCTGCCAGCCAGTAGCTGGCCGGATGCTGGGTCGTAGGCAGTATGTTCCAGCACCGCCTGGCCGTAGCCCTGGGCGACGCCGCCATGCACCTGGCCACGCACGATCAACGGGTTCACCGCCTTGCCCACGTCGTCGCAGACGATGTAGCGCTTGACGTCCACCATCCCCGTGTCCGGATCGATCTCCACCTCCGCCATGTGGCAGCCATTTGGGAAGGTATGGCTTTCGATCTTGGCGATCTCGGCCGCATCCAGCGTGGTGACCGGCTCACCCTTGGCCGCCTTTTGCCGCTGAGTCGCAGCCAGGCTGATGATGTCCATGCCGCGGTCGGTGCCCACCACGGAGAACTTGCCGCCGGCGAACTCGATATCGGCCACCGACGCCTCCAGCGCTTCGGAGGCCGCCTGCTTGCCCTTCTCGATGACGCTTGCCGCAGTCACCAGGATCGCCTGGCCCTCCGAGTAAAGGCTGCGCGCGCCGCCCGTGCCGCCACCGGTCGGGATGCTGTCGGTATCGCCCTGCAGGATGCGGATCTTGTCGCCATCGATCCCGAGCTGATCGGCGGTCAGCATCACATAGGCTGTCTCGTGACCCTGCCCGCTGGACTGCGTGCCGACATAGACATCGACGTAGCCGTCATCGGCAAAGCGGATCTCCGCCCGCTCGGTCGGCGCGCCGCCGGTGGCCTCTAGATAGTAGGCCATGCCGATGCCGCGCTTCTTGCCCTTCGCGGCGCTGGCGGCCCGGCGTGCTTCGAAGCCGTCCCAGTCCATCTTGGCCATGGCTGCGTCCAGCACGCGGTTGAAATCGCCGCTGTCATAGGTCTGCTTCATCGCGGTCAGGTAAGGCATGGCGTCCGGCTTCACCATGTTCAGCCGGCGGATGGCGACGCGGTCGATCCCGACCTCATGCGCCGCGGCGTCGATCAGCCGCTCGACCAGATAGTTGCTCTCCGGCCGGCCGGCGCCGCGATAGGCGTCCACCGGGACGGTGTTGGTGAATACGCCGATGACGTTGGCGTAGATCGCCTGGAAGCCATAGACGCTCGCCAGCACTTTGGTCCCCGCCATGGTCGGAATCATCGGCGCGAAGGTGGACAGATACGCGCCCATATTGGCGACGTTGCGCGTCCGCATCGCGAGGAAGCGGCCGTCCTTGTCCAGCGCCAACTCGCCCTGGGTGATGTTGTCGCGGCCCTGCGTGTCGGACAGGAACGCCTCGGACCGCTCGCTCACCCACTTGACCGGGCGGCCCAGCTTGCGCGCGGCGTAGCAAGTCAAAACGTGCTCGGCATACAGGAACAGCTTCATACCGAAGCCGCCGCCCACGTCCGGCGTCACCACGCGGAAGCTCTCCTCGGGGACGTTGAAGACCGCCTTGCCGAGCAGGGACTTGATGACCCAGCCGCCTTGCGTGTTGGTGTGCAGCGTCCAGCGCCCATCCTTGTAGTCGGCCAGGGCGGCGCGCGCCTCCATGCTGTTCACGACGACCCGGTTGTTCACCACGGTCAGCCGGGTGATGTGAGCGGCCTTGAGGAACAGTTCCTCCACCCGCTCCTTGTCGCCGGTTTCCCAGTCGAAGCAGATGTTATGCGTCGCCTCGGGCCAAACCGGCGGCTGGTCGGCATCCATCGTCGCGGCCAGGTCGGTCACCGAGGGAAGCACGTCGTAATCGACCGAGATCGCTTCCGCCCCGTCGCGCGCTGCCTTCTGCGTCTCCGCGACCACAAACGCCACCGGGTCGCCGACATGGCGCACCGCGCCGGATGCCAGCACCGGGTGCGGCGGATCGAAGCGTGGCGAGCCATCCCGGTTCTTCAGCGGGATCGCGCAGGGCAGGCCGCCGATGCCGTCCGCGGCTAGATCCGCAGCGGTGTAAACCGCCACCACGCCCGGAATCTGCTGCGCGCCGGACACGTCGATCGGCCCCATCGTGGCGGCGGCGTGGGGGGAGCGGAGAACGGCCGCCCACAGCATGCCCGGCAGCGCGATGTCATCCGTATAGCGGCCGTTGCCCTTCAGCAGACGCGGATCTTCCACTCGGCGGACGGGCTGGGCGAGACCGAACTTTGTCGTCATGGCGGCATCCTAACTGATTGGCTACGCCAATATCTGCCCACAAGCCGTCATTCGCCAAGGGGGAGCGACCCAACGCTACATCGGCGGGCATCCGAGGAACTCCAGTTGCCACCCAAGCTCCTCCGAGCTGAGCGGAAAGCCTCCGTCCTTGGTTGCGCCGAGCAGGGCCGCCGGGCCGATCTGGCCCAACAGCAACTGGACCGGGGCACCCGACCGCATGGTGAACCCGGCTTTCCACACCAGGCTGAGCAACGCCTTGGCCGACCGGAGCGTCGCCGCACGATCCACCACGTCCAGCGCCACGCCGGCCGCGACTGCCAGCAATGCCGAGGATCGCCGTATGTCGCCGGTGCGCAAGGCGGTCAGCAATGTCTCCTCGGTCAGCTTGCCTTTGGCCTCGAGTTGCCGGGCCGCTTGCATCAGCGCCTCGTCCCGCGACACCGGGCGGCCGGGCGGAGCGAGATGCGGCTCCAGCTTGCGGCGGATTTCGTCCAGCAGGTCGGGCGCCAGATCGTCGCGGGCCGCGAGGACCTTCAGCACGTGGTTAGCGACGATTTCCGACAGCGCCCGGGCCGTGTGGTTCGGCAGGACCGGCCGCTGCACCAGCGGCATGTGCCAGCCGGGCTCGTCCTGCGCTCGGGCGACCAGCGCGTCCAACGTGGTCTCGCGGATCGCAGCCGAGCCATTGGCCAGCAAGGCGCGGATCGCGGCCGAGTCGGCAGAGGCGGCGATCACGTCGGCAACGGAGGCCGGCAAGTTGGCGCGGCAGGCGATCGCGGTGGCCGTCGCCTCGTGCGGTGGCGCGTCCAGCAGGGCCAGCAGGTCGGCGGTGGACAATAACGGCGACAAGCGCAGCACCGGCTCACTGACGGAAGCCTCGGAATCCCTCGCGAGCGCCAGCAGCAGGCTATGCGGAATAGCCGGCAAGGTCGCGACGACGTCCGCCAGCAGGCTGCGGATACGCACCGCCTCATCCCGCACCAGGGCCGAAAGGGTCGCCATCGTGCGGTCCCGCAGGTCGGCCTCGGCGGAACTCGGCAGGCCGGGCAGGGCAGCGGCCACCTTGCGGGCCAGCAGCATGCGCACCCGCTCATCCCCATCGCCGGCCAGCCGCAACTCCGCAGCACCCGGCAAGGATGGGTTCAGCGCGGCCGCCGCACGCACCGTCACCGCGTCATCGCGCGCGAGATACGCCAGCACCTCCGCGGCCGTGGCCGGGCTGGCCGCCAGCTTCACCCGTGTGCCGAGATCGGCCAGATACTGGTCGATCGTGCCCTGGTCCATGCGCGCTGCCTCAGGACAACAATGGGTCGCGGGAGACGCGCCATTGCGCCCGCCCGGCGCGCTTGACCTCATACATGGCAGCGTCCGCGCGGCGCATCACGTCCTCCAGCGCTTCGCCGGCGCGGGGATGCCGCGCGGCGATGCCGATCGAGGTCGTGAGCGCCGGCGCGCCCGCCGGCAGATGTGCCGCAAGCGCGGCAGGACCATGAAGGCGCAGGCTTTCGGCGCGCTCCGCCGCGGTCAGCTCGTCCGATCCGTCCAGCCACAACGCGAACTCATCGCCACCCAGCCGCGCCACGAGATCGGCCGGGCGCACGGTGTTGCGCAGCAGCTTAGCCATCTGCACCAGGGCCACATCGCCGACATAGTGCCCGCAGGCGTCGTTGAGTGGCTTGAAGTTGTCGAGGTCCACGTAGATCAGCGTGCCCGGCAGCCCCTCCCGGTCGAGCCGGTCGATCCGGCGGTTGGCCTCCTCCAGGAAGAAGCGGCGGTTCAGCAAGCCGGTCAGCGGGTCGGTGCGCGCCTGCCGCGCCAGTTCGCGCTGAATCGCTTCGTGTTCCAGCACCACCCTTACGATCGTGGTCGCCGACGATGCGAGGTGGGCGTCATCCTCGGTCCATGCCGGCCCGTTCCGCGGCCGCCAGACGCAAAGCCCGGCACGCTCGCCGAACCGCGTGTAGCTGGGGCAGGCCAGGATCGGCCAGCCGTCCACCACCAGCGTGACCGGGTCCTGCGCCTCCGCCGCCATCGTGCCGAGCAGGATCGGCAGGATCGCCCCGGCGTCACTGCCAGTGTGATGGATCAGCGAGTCCGGGCCGGCTTCGACCAGAAGGTTCAGCACCGCGGCGCCATCGCCGCCCAGGGCAGCGACCAGCCCCTCGAGCACCGCTTGCATCATGCGCGGCGCCAGCACCTCCTGCCGCATCTGGCGCAGGATGTGATCCATCACCTCACCCCGGCGCAACGCGGCGGCGACCTGCGCGTCATGCGCGTCTTGCGCCGTCACATCCTGCGCCACGCCGCGCATTCCCGCGGGCTGCCCGGCGTCCAGCAGCGGAGCAGCCGCAAACCGCAGGCACGACACACCGCCCTCCGCCCGGTTGAGCCAGACTTTCTGGTCGCGGAAGGCGGCGCCGGACGCAAACGGATCGAAGCCGCCCGGCGTAGCAAGCAAGGATGCCGCCTTGCATCCGATCAGCCCTTCCGCCGGCCACCCCAAAACACGTTCCGGCGCTGCGAACACGATGCGTCCCTCCGCGTCCGTCTCGAACGCGAAATCAGCAGCCATGCACACGAGGTCCCGCCAGCGCTGACGGCTATCCAGCAGCGCACCGCGCAGCAGGTCCGCCCCGCTCCGCCGGACGTCGGCGAGCGAGGCTGACGAGGCATGATCGGACGTGTCCAGGCACTTCGCTCGACCAACCATGTGCCCGATCCCTCCCACGCCCATGCATCTTGGCGGGGAGCGGTAAACGGACAGTTAGGACAGTAAGCAACTCGAACCCCGGCGGCGGTTTGACAGCCGGAAGGGCCGTGCGCATGGTCCGCCGCATTCGCCAAGAGGCCCTGCGACACCATGGACGCCACCAGCCTACGCACCACGATCGAGACATTGTGGGACCAGCGCGACACCTTGTCCTCGGCCACGGCCGGGGCGCCGCGCGAAGCCGTGGACCATGCGTTGGACGCGCTCGATGACGGCCGCCTGCGCGTCGCCAGCCCGCAGGATGACGGCTGGACGGTGCATGAGTGGCTCAAGAAGGCGGTGCTGCTGTCGTTCCGGCTGAACGATTCGGCCGCCATGGAGGGCAATGCCTGGGACAAGGTTCCGCTCAAGACCGCAGGCTGGGGCGCCAATCGCTTCCGCGAAGCCGGCTTCCGCGCCGTGCCCGGCTCCGTCGTGCGCCGTTCCGCCCATATCGCGCCCGGCGTGGTGCTCATGCCGTCCTTCGTCAACGTGGGCGCCTATGTCGGCGCCGATACCATGGTCGATACCTGGGCCACCGTAGGGTCCTGCGCGCAGATCGGCCGCAAGTGCCATATCTCCGGCGGCGCTGGCATCGGCGGCGTGCTCGAGCCGCTGCAGGCCGCCCCCGTCATCATCGAGGACGAGTGCTTCATCGGCGCACGCTCCGAAGTCGCGGAAGGCGTCATCGTCGGGCGCGGCAGCGTGCTGTCCATGGGGGTTTTCCTCGGCGCATCCACAAAGATCGTGGATCGCAGCACCGGCGAGGTGTTCATCGGCCGCGTGCCGCCCTACTCCGTCGTGGTGCCCGGATCGCTGCCGGGCCGGCCGTTGCCGGATGGCACGCCGGGCCCGTCGCTGTATTGCGCGGTGATCGTCAAACGCGTGGATGCGCAGACCCGGTCCAAGACCTCGATCAACGAATTGCTGCGGGATTAGGCGCCGGTTTTGACGCTTCCGCCTCTGGACCCCGTTGCCCTCACCCAGGCCCTGATCCGCTGCCCTTCCGTGACCCCGGCCGACGCCGGCGCGCTGGACGTCGTGGCGCAGGCCGCGTCCGCGCTCGGCTTCGACGTGCACCGGCTGGATTTCGACGGGACGCCCAACGTGTTCGCCCGCCGGGGCAGCGCCGGGCCGCATCTCTGCTTTGCCGGCCATACCGACGTCGTGCCGCCGGGTGCAGCGGGCTGGTCGGCCGACCCGTTCGGCGGCGACGTGCGCGACGGCCGCGTATTCGGCCGCGGCGCCTGCGACATGAAAGGAGCGGTGGCCGCCTTCCTCGCCGCCATTCCGGCCGAACCCGGCGCCGGGTCGATCAGCCTGCTGATCACGGGTGACGAGGAAGGCCCGGCGACCGGAGGCACCGTGCGCGTGCTCGACTGGATGGCGGCGCATGGCCACATCCCGGATTTCTGCCTAGTCGGCGAACCGACCAACCCCGGCCGGCTCGGCGAGGTGATCAAGATCGGCCGCCGCGGGAGCATGAACGCCCGCATCGTGGTGCAGGGCGTGCAAGGCCACGTCGCCTACCCGGCCCGCGCCGACAACCCGGTGCACCGCCTGACGCGTCTGCTGGCCGAACTGCTGGCCGAGCCGCTGGATAGCGGGACGGATTGGT
>CAZZVB010000215.1:0-6989 GCA_964657445.1 uncultured Burkholderiaceae bacterium
ACAACCGACCAGATAGCGGCACCTGAGCGCCTCGGTAGGGCCACCGTCCGTTGCGTAGATGACGGCGGTGACGCCGTCGCAGTCCTGCTCCAGCGACTCGAATGTGGTGCCGAACCGGACGTCGATGAGCGCCGCTTCATCAATGGCGCGCTTCAGCACAGGCTCGATTTCGATCTGAGATACGCGCATCGCCGGTTCTGCCGGCTGCGAGCCATCGTTGCAGGCCAGGATTTGTTCGCGGGCACTGGTGACGCTTGGATAACGGAAGCGGTGAAGTTCATGTCCGACCATGGATGTTACCCATGAAACGTCGAAACAGTGCGACTCCGGCACGGCGGCGGCGCGCATCGCGGAGGACAAGCCGAGCCGCGTGAACAGCTCCATGCTGCGGATGTTGGTGATGTCCATCTTCGGATGGCGGGTCGTTGTGGCGTTGCGCTCGACGATCACGCTGCGAATGCCGCGACGGGCCAGATCATAGGCGAGAGTCATGCCGACCGGGCCCGCCCCTGCGATGAGGACGGGTACGGCGTTTTGCCGGGTCACCGAACGTTGCCGATGCGAGTGGACATCATCTCTTCCCAGCTGGTCGCGCAAACGCAGCAAATCGTTGCACGCACCCTAAAAGTTTAGTATTCCAATGGTCAAGGTTATCCGGCTGTCCGACGGGTGACGTCACGAAAAGAAACAGGGGGGCAGCGGTGCAGCACGCAACAGCGGCCCATGGCGAACCCGGGGAGACTGTGGTCGAGGATAGGAGCGCCGCGGCGTGCGACGGCGATCGCTGCTAGCAGGCGCGGCCGCGGCCGCCATCGTCACGCGGATGCCGGCTCGGGCGCGGGCGGCCGCCGTTACGCTGCGCCATGTCCCGTCAAGCAACCTCACTCAACTCGATCCGACCATATCGACGGCCTTCATTACCCTGTGTCACGGATACGCTGTGTTCGACACGCTGTATGGCGCCGACTCCCGGCAGCGCATCCGGCCGCAGATGGCGGAGGGGCACACCGTTTCGGATGACGGATTGACCTGGTTGATCCGGCTGCGTGAAGGCCTTGCCTTCCATGACGGAACGCCGGTGCGCGCGACGGACTGTGCGGCAAGCCTTTCACGCTGGGCGGCGTTGCAAGCAACCGGGCAATTGGTCGGCACCTTCGCCGACAGCTTCTCCGCCCAGGATGATCGCACGATCAAGGTGGCTTTGAAACGGAAGCTTCCCGCGCTCGCCTATCTCATGGCGATGGCGTCCTTTCCGCCTTTCATGATGCCGGAACGGCTCGCCCGAACCGACACGCACCAGCCTATCCAGGAGATGGTCGGATCCGGTCCGTTTCGCTTCAAGGCGGACGAATATGTCAGCGGCAGCCTGGCGGTCTACGAGAAATTCGCGGGCTACGTGCCGCGTGCGGAGCCACCGGATTGGACATCGGGAGGCAAGATCGCGCACGTGGACCGCGTCGAGTGGCCGGTCATCCCCGACAACGCCACCGCCGCCGCCGCCCTGCTGCGAGGCGAGGTCGATTGGCTCGCCAGGCCGCTTGCCGATCTCATTCCGGCCTTGAGCAAGTCTGCGGATATCGGCCTGGCGGTGACCGATCCGACCGGCTGGTTCGGCATGCTTCGGTTCAACACGCTTCAGCCTCCGTTCGACAACGTGCGGGTCAGACAGGCCGTCATGATGGCGGTCAATCCTGAAGATTACATGCGCGTGGCCACGAATGACGATCCGTCGTCCTACACCGTCTGCCGATCGATGTTTCCCTGCGGCACGTTGCTCGGGACCGAAATCGGCACCGATGCCATGCAAGCCAATCTCGAGACGGCCCGCGCCATGCTGCAAGCCTCAGGATACGCGCAAGAAAAGGTCGTGCTGCTGAGCCCCAGCGACAGCCCGCCGATCGGCGACTTTGCCGCGATGGCAGCCGACACGCTGCAAAAGCTGGGGATGAATGTCGATCTCGTTGTCGCTGACTGGGGCACCGTGACGCAGCGCCGCGCAAGCAAGGAACCGACCGGCCGCGGGGGCTGGTCCATGTTCGTGACGCTGGTCGGCGGCAGCGTGATGCTCAACCCCGCAGTCAACTTCCTGATCCGGGGGCAAGGCCAGCGCGGCTATTTCGGCTGGTATGAAAATCCCCTGGTCGAGGCGCTCACGCAGGACTGGTTGCAGTCCTCCACCGATACGGACCGGCTGCGGATCGGCGACGCCATCCAACGCGAAGCTTTCCGGACGGCTCCGGTCGTCCCCGTGGGCCAGTTCGTCCAACGGACAGCGTTCCGCAAGACCGTTCATGGCATCCTTCAAGGCCCGGCGGTGCTGCTTTGGAACGTCGACAAGGAAACCGGATGACGAACCCGACGCGGCAAACCGCCTGCACCGTTCCACGATGCGGCGGCACGGGCTTCGCCGGACACCGCCAACGACAGGGACATGCAACCATGCTCGAGCGATCGGAGCCAATCCGGCGGCGCGCGGTCATTGCTGGGTTAGGCCTGGCACTTGCGGCGCCGGCTATCCGCCGCGCCAAGGCCGCGGCGGCGCTCACGCTGGGCTACACAGCCACGCTCGGCTTTGCCGGCGCTTTCATCGCGAAGGAGAAAGGTCTGTTCGCGCGCCGTGGCCTGGACGTGCGGCTGGAACTGATCACGTTGAACTCGACCATTCCGGGCGCCCTGATGGGTCAGTCGATCCAAATCGGCGGCCCAACGCCGACCGTGCTGTTGCAGGCCAATGATGGCGGACTGGATCTCGTCGTCGTGTCCGGCTGCTCCGGCGTCGATCCGAACAACAAGACCGATGGGCTCATGGTGCGCAAAGGGGTTGCGATCACCCAGCCGTCCGACTGCATCGGAAAGAGGATTGGCGTACCTGGCCTGAACGCCATCTACCATGTCCTGGTGCGAAAGTGGCTGGACGATCACGCTGTGGACTGGCGCCGCGTCAACTTCGTCGAAGTACCGTTCACCCAGAGCGCCGACGTCCTGCGGTCCGGCAGCGTGGATGCGATCGCGACTGGACAGCCGTTTTCCGAACGCATCCTGGCGGACGGCATCGGCACGCTGCTGGTCACCTATGCCGCCATCGCACCAAACTCACCACCGAGTATCAGTTATGTGGTCACCCGGGAGTGGGCGACGGCCAATCTCGAAACCGCGCACGCCTTCCGTGATGCCATCGCCGAGGCGGTGGCGTTTCAGGCAAGCAACCCTGGCGCAGCCACCGAGAGCGCGGGAAAATACATCAAACTGCCTGCTACGATGTTGGCCATGTTATCGCCGCCTCTCCTGCAAGCCACCGCATCAGCCGAACAGATGGCGTTCTGGGTCGATGTCATGACGAAGCAGAACATGTTGCAGGCGCCGCCCGACCTTTCGAAGCTCGTGCTTCCATGAACGTCGTGATGCGGACCGCCGCTTCGGTTTCGACCGATCCCTTGATTGCGTTCCGGAACGTTGGCCTGGACATCGCGGGTGTCGCCATTCTCCAGGGCCTCGATTTCACGATAACCAAGGGTGAGTTCGTCTGCGTCGTCGGACCGTCCGGCTGCGGCAAGACGACGATCCTGCGTCTGTTGGCCGGATTGCTCCGGCCATCGTCGGGAACAGTCGAGCACAATGCGCGCGCGATCGACGGTCCAGCCGCTGACATTGCGGTCGTGTTCCAGGATTATGGCCGAGCGCTGCTGCCCTGGCGCACAGTGGCGGGCAATGTGTCCCTCGCGCTGGAGGCGCGCGGGATGACGCGAGCCCAGCGGCCGGGCCGGATCGTGTCGCTGCTCCAGACCGTCGGCTTGCAGAACTACGCCGATTGCTTCCCATCCCAATTGTCGGGCGGCATGCAGCAACGGCTGCAAATCGCCCGGTGCCTTGGACAGGAGCCGGCGTTGCTGCTGATGGATGAACCATTCGGCGCGCTGGATGCGATGACCCGGCAAGCCCTGCAGGACGAGGTGCTGCAACTGGTCGCGCACTCGGGCATGACCGTCCTGTTCGTGACCCACGACCTGGAGGAAGCCATCTACCTCGGCGACCGGGTGATCGCTCTCAGGGCTCATCCGGGCCGGGTTGCTGCGATTTTCGACGTAGCGCTGCCGCGGCCGCGCGATCAGTTGAGCACCCGCGAGCACCCCGCGTTCCTCAAGTTGCGGCGAGCGCTGTTCGATTTCGTTCGCGACGCTTAGGTATGAAAACACCGGTCGGGCTAGCCTCCGAAAGCAGCGATCCGGCCGGGGCAGCACCTGGATGGCTGGCGTGAGGGGCCTCGTCGTTCCGGTCACAGCGCTGCTGATTGCCGAACTGGCGGCTCACCATTATGGCGTGGGCAGCGACACGCTTGCCGCTCCTTCGGTGGCGGCGACCGCGCTCTGGGACTCTGTGACGGATGGCAGACTGATCGGGTGGACCGGGCAAACGCTGGGCGCAGCCGTCGCTGGCCTATCGCTCGGTGCGGCGCTCGGGCTGGCCGTGGCGACACTCATCGGTCTGTCGCGGCCCATGGCCAGGCTGCTCGCCCTGCCGATCGAGTTGTTTCGCCCGATCCCATCCGTTGCTCTTTTGCCGATCGCTTTGCTGGCGTTCGGTTTCGGCTACCGGCTGGAAATCTCGATCGTTGCATTTGCCTGCTTCTGGCCTCTGGTGATCGTAGGGAGCGGTGCGATCGCCCAAATCGAGCCGGGACTGATCGAGGTGTCACGGGTCCTGCGCCTCGGCTGGTTTGCGCGCGTCGGCAAGATCGTTCTGCCGGCAGCACTTCCCAGACTATTCGTCGCCCTGCGCTTGGCAGCCGGAGTGGCATTGGTCGTGGCCGTAACGGTCGAGATCGCTGTCAATCCGATGGGGCTGGGCTTTGCGATGATTGAAGCCGAGCAGACGATGCAGGCAGGGTTGATGCTTGCCCTATTGGTTTGGATCGGCCTTTTGGGATGGGGCCTCAATCAGCTCCTGCTGGTTGCGCAACGGCGGCTGTTTGGCCGTGCTGGCTCGGCTGGCCGGTGATGGGCCGCCGGACAGACTATGGCTGGACCTTCGGCAGCATCCTGGTCTGCTTGGTTATCGTCGCCGGCTGGAAAGCGGTCTGTGAGGCGCAGCTCGTCTCGCGTGCGTTCCTGCCGTCTCCTGAGCGTACCTGGGCGGCTCTGGTTGCCGGTCTGGCAAGCGGCCAGCTAATGGCCGATGTGATGGCGACCGTGCAGCGGATGGTGCTGGGCTGGATGCTGGCATCGTTGGTGGGCGTCGCAGCCGGCGCGTTCGTTGGAATGTCGAAGCATGCCCGAAGCCTGCTTGGGCCGACGCTGGAGTTTTTACGGCCACTACCGGCTTCTGCGCTGATCCCGGTCGGCATCGCCTTTTTCGGTCTCACCCAATCCATGGTGCTGGGGATCATCTGTTTCGGAACGGTCTGGCCGATGCTGCTGGCCACGATGCATGGTTTCGAAGCGGTGGATAGCCGCCTGCGGGACGTCGGGATGCTCCTGCATTTGGGCCGTTGGAGTGTCCTCACCAAGATTGCAATCCCGAACGCCTTGCCCGACATCCTCGCGGGAATGCGCCTGGGGCTGACCATCGCGCTCATTCTGTCGGTCGTGGGCGAGATGCTCGCGGGACAGACAGGCCTCGGGTTGCGCATCCTGCTCGCTGCGCGCTCCTACCGGGCGCCGGATCTATACGCGGGCGTCATTCTGCTCGGTGTTGTCGGCTTGGCGAGCAATACCCTGTTGGCGCAGATCGAGCGGCATGTGTTGCGATGGACACCGGCCTATGCCGCGCGAAGCCGGGGTTGAAGCGCAAAACGCCCTATTGCGGGTCAGACCCGCAGCCCGGCCTTCTGCAGCAAGGGTAACACCGCCTGGCAGAAAAACGGCAGCTCGGCAGTGAAGTTCACGAACGACAAGGTCGTGCCCGTGAAGCCCATCCGGCTCAGCCCGATCAACTGTTCGGCCACGTCCTCCGGGCTGCCGATCACGGGGTGGGATCCGTTCCCGCCCGCATAGTGCAACCGCACCGTGTCCAGTCGGATCTGCTCCGCGTCGCTGACCTGCTGGCCGCCGGTGAAATGGTGACGCGCCTGGGTGGTCTTGGCATAGAGAGTGCGCTCCAGCAGCGCCTCGTCGGCCATGGTGTCTGCGTAGTAGCGGTGGTACTCGTCCGCCTCCTGCCGGGTCGGGCGGCAGACGACGTAGCACGTCGTCATCATCCCGATCGCACGGCCGGCCGCCTCGGCTGCGCTGGAGACGAAGGACACATCGCGCGCGATCTGCTCCGGCGACGTGACGAGCGTGAACAGGAAATCGCTCACCTCGGTCGCGAACTCCCGCCCCGCCTGGGAAAACGCGGCATTCAAGGTGGGCAGCCTGTCCTGGCAGGCGCCGGGGACGGCGACCATGCCGCGGCCGTGATAGAAGCGGCCCTCGTGGTCGAAGGGCGGGCTGCCGGCGATCAGCCGGTTGAACAGCATGCTCCATTCCCGCGCCTGTTCGTAACGGTCCGCATGGTCGGACTGGGTATGGCCGAACATGTCGAACTCTTCCTGGTTCCAGCCGGCAACGATGTTCAGGCCGGCCCGGCCACGGCTGGCATGATCCACCGTGGTCATGCATTTCGCAGCCAGCAAAGGATGCACAAGCGGCACGTGCACCGTGGCGAACAGGGTGATCCGGCTGGTGAGGCTGGCGAGGGCCGCGGCCTGCGTCATGGTTTCGAAACACTTACCGCGCCGATTATCCTCGCCATAACCGCGCCAGCGTGCCACCGGCAGGGCGAAGTCCAGGCCATAATGCTCGGCGAGTTGCACCGCGCCGACCATGTCGTCCCACCGGGCCTGCCAGCGCTCCGGCACCGTCGTCAGCGCTACGCCGCCCTCGACGTTGTAGCAGAAGATGCCGAGCTTGAACGGGTTGGGCCCGAGGATACCATGCAGCCGGTCCATGGCGATGTGTTCCTTCCGGCCTATCGTGCCGAGTCGAGAAACCGGCGATACAGCCCGATCGTCT
>CAZZVB010000216.1:0-6937 GCA_964657445.1 uncultured Burkholderiaceae bacterium
GCCCGCTTTGATCGACCGGTTCAATGCCTTCCGCGCGCGGTGGCGTGACGCCAGTCTGACGGCGCTGCTGGTGGTCCAGGTCGTGACCATCTTCGGCGTCGTGCCCGCCACCGCGATCGGTCTGCCGCTGCCGTCCGGCTTTGCCGTGGCGCTGCTGGTCGTGTTCATGTCGCTCACCGTGCTGATGGCGCGCGGGCGATGGACCCTGATCGCCGGGGTCGGGACGCTGATCCTGACCGCGCTGTCGCTGTCGTTCCAGGGCCGTTTCCCTGACCTGGCGGTGCGGGTGGCGGGCGAGGTGATCGCGGCCCTCGCGTTCTTCACGCTCAGCGCGGTGGTGTTCCGCGCCGCGTTCGGGCCAGGCCGGTTCAACGCCCACCGGATCCGGGGCGCCGTGGTGCTCTACCTCAACCTCGGGCTGCTGTTCGCGCTGTTCCACCGCATCCTGGCGGAGTTCGTGCCCACGGCCTACGCGCATTTGCCGCCGCAGTCCGACCCGGCGGCGTTCCGGGCGGCGCTGGACTACTTCTCCTTCACCACGCTGACGTCGCTGGGCTACGGCGACATCGTTCCCGTGCACCCCGTCGCCCGCAGCCTGGCAACGCTGGAGGCGATGCTCGGCCAGTTGTTCCCGGCAACCCTGCTGGCGCGGGTGGTGATGCTGGAGATGGCGGCCGGCGCGGAGGATTGAGGCGCCACGCGCTAGACGCGGGTGATGCTCCAATAGCGGCATTCACGGCCGGCCCTGATGGCCTTCTGCTCATAGCGGGTGGGCGGCCAGCCATCGGGCCGTTGCGTTGCGGGCGGGGGGACGTGGAAGGCGCCTTGCGCGGCCAGCACCTCGGCCGTCCAGGCCTGATAGGTCGGGTCATCGGTGGCGATGCGCCATGTGCCGCCGGGCCGCATGGCTTGGGCGACCAGCGCGAGCGTGTCCGGGTGCATGAAGCGGCGCTTCGCGTGGCGTGCCTTGGGCCAAGGGTCCGGGAACATCAGGAACAACCGGCTCAGCGTGCCCGGCGGCACCTGGCGCAGCAGGATGCGGGCGTCGTCATCCCATACCAGCAGATTGTCCGGCAGCGGCGCGTCCGCCTCGCCGCCCTCCGGCACCAGGGCGGACAGCAGGGAGCAGATGCCGTTGGCGTACACCTCGCACGCGACCAGTCCGGCCTGCGGGTTTGCGGCGGCCTGGGCGCGTGCGTGTTCGCCGCCGCCGAAGCCGACCTCGATCCACAGCTCCTCGACCGGCCGCGGGAAAGCGCCGGCCGGATCGGCGCCCGCCGGCAGCAACAGCCGGGGCAACGTGACGTCCAGCAGCAATTGCTGCCGGGGCCGCAGCGTGTTGCCGCGAGTGCGGCCGTAAAGCCGCTCGGCGGCCGGCTTGACGCGCTCTACCGCCCGAACGCGCTCTTCAGCGCGGGAACCAGGTCGGTGTTCTCCCACGTGAATGTTCCCAGTTCCGGGTCCGGCGTGCGGCCGAAATGGCCGTAGGCGCTGGTCACCGCGTAAATCGGCCGGTTCATGTGCAGGTGCTCGCGGATGCCGCGCGGGCTCAGGTTCACCAGCTCACGCAAGGTCTGCTCCAGCTTGACATGGTCCACGTCCCGACCCGTGCCGCCCAGGTCCACATACACTGACAGGGGGTGCGACACGCCAATCGCGTAGCTGATCTGGATCGTGCATTTGTCCGCCAGGCCGGCGGCCACGACGTTCTTGGCCAGGTAGCGGCACACATAGGCGGCCGAGCGGTCCACCTTTGTCGGGTCCTTGCCGCTGAACGCGCCGCCGCCATGCGGGGCCGAGCCGCCGTAGGTGTCCACGATGATCTTGCGCCCGGTGATCCCGGCGTCGCCGTCCGGGCCGCCGATCACGAAGTTCCCGGTCGGATTGATGTAGATCTCGTCCGCGGCCGGCATCCAGCCCGCCGGCAGCGTGCTTTCGATCAACGGCAGCAGCATCGCCTTGATCGCCGACTGGGCCATGCCCTCGTCATGCTGGGTGGACACCACGACGCTGGTGGCGCCGACCGGCTTGCCATCGATATATTTCAGCGTGACCTGGCTTTTCGCGTCGGGCTGCAGCCCGGCGACCGAGAGGTCCTTGTTGCGGCGCAACTCCGACATCCGGCGCAGGATCAGGTGGCTGTAGTAGATCGGCGCCGGCATCAGCGCGTCGGTCTCGTTGCAGGCGTAGCCGAACATGATGCCCTGGTCGCCCGCGCCCTCATCCTTGTTGCCGGACGAGTCCACGCCGGCCGCGATGTCAGTGCTCTGCGCATGCAGCAGGCACTCGATCTTCGCGTTCTTCCAGGAGAAGCCGGCCTGGTCGTAGCCGATGTCGTGGATCGCCATGCGAACCAGATGCGCCAGGTAATCCGGTGTCACCGTGTCCGGCCCGCGAACCTCGCCGGCAAGCACCACACGGTTGGTGGTCACCAGCGTCTCACAGCCCACTCGCGCGTAAGGGTCCGCGGCCAGGTATGCATCCAGCACCGTATCGCTCAGGCGATCGGCGACTTTGTCGGGGTGGCCTTCGGAGACGGACTCCGAGGTGAACAGGTACTCACCTGTATCGCGCATGAAAAACCTCTTCGCTGGACCTGAAGTCGCCGGTGCTACTGCCGCTATCTGGAGCGCGGCGTGTGTGACGGATCGCTAATAGTGGGTCAAGGGAAAGTGAGCAAACACCGCCCCATACGGAAGTACATCATCCCGTCTCAGGCCAAGCTTGCTAAATCCGGCACGCTTCTGTAGCGATTCCAAGATGGTTATCCCCACAGGTGCGGCGGCCATCGCCGGGAATGCCGACCTGACGGATGCGGTGCGCCGCTTGGCCCGCACCAGCGTGCTGGTCGTCGGCGATGCGATGCTCGACCGCTATGTCTATGGCGCGGTCAACCGCGTGTCCCCGGAAGCGCCGATCCCGATCCTGTCGGTCGAGCGGGACGTCGCCATGCCAGGCGGTGCCGGCAATGTGGTGCGCAACTTGACCGCTTTGGGCGCCGCCGTCGCCTTCGTTTCCGTCGTCGGCGACGACCAGGCCGGGTCCGACCTCACCGGTCTGATCGGTGGCCAGCCCAACGTCGAACCCTGGCTGCTGGTGCAGGGCGGCCGGACGACCACGACCAAGACCCGCTATATCGCCCAAGGCCAGCAACTGCTCCGCGCCGACCATGAGATCGTGGCCGCCATTCACCCCAAGCTGGCCGAGCGGCTGATCCGCATCACCCAGGACGCGCTGACCGCGACGACCGTCACGGTGCTGTCGGACTATAATAAGGGCGTGCTGGCGGGCGACGTGGCGGTCCGCATCATCGCCGCCGCACGTGCGACGGGCCGCCGGGTGCTGGTCGATCCGAAGGGGCGCGACTACGGCCGGTATGCCGGCGCCGACGTCATCACGCCCAATCGCCGCGAATTGGCGGAGGCGACAGGTTTGCCGGTCGATACCGAGGAGGCGCTGGTGCACGCCGCGCAGACGTTGCGCGCGGCGCACGGGTTCGGCGCCGTCCTGGTGACCCGGGCCGAAGATGGTATGACGCTCGTGGCCGATGGCGATCCGATCCACTTCCCGGCGGAAGCGGCGGAGGTGTTCGATGTCTCGGGCGCCGGCGATACGGTCGTGGCCACCTTGGCGGCCGGCCTCGCCGCCGGGCTGGACCTGCCGATTGCCGCGCGCCTGGCCAACATCGCGGCGGGTGTCGTGGTGGGCAAGGTGGGCACCGCGGTCGCGCGCGAGGCCGATCTGCTCGCGGCACTGTCACCCCAGGGTGGCGCGCTGCGCAAAGTCGTCACGCGGGAGCAGGCGGCCGAGCAGGTGGAGCGCTGGCGGCAACGCGGCTGGCGCACCGGCTTCACCAATGGCTGCTTCGACCTGCTGCACCCCGGCCACATTCATTTGCTCGAACAGGCGCGCAGCCGGTGCGACCGGCTTGTCGTCGGCCTCAACTCCGACGCCAGCGTCCGCCGGCTGAAAGGCGCCAGCCGCCCCATCCAGTCGGAGGCGGCACGCGCCGCGGTGCTCGGCAGTGTGGCGGCGGTGGATCTCGTCTGCATCTACGACGAGGATACGCCCGAGGAGACGTTGCACGCCCTGCGCCCCGATCTTCTGGTCAAAGGCTCGGACTACACCATCGGCACGGTGGTCGGCGCCGAGTTCGTCAAGGGCTACGGCGGCGAAATCATGCTGGCCGATCTGCTCCCGGGCTTCTCCACGACCGCGACGGTGCAGCGGCTCCGCAGCGTTTGACGGCACCGGCGGCCAGCCGTTAAAGCCGGACCGCACCCTGTCGTTCGAGGGGTGGTGGAGGCTCGATGCCAGACGTCCCCGACTTCATTCTCCGTGATCAGCCGGCCTGCGACCTGCGTCGCATCGGCTCCCATCCGGACCACTGGTATCCGCTCGCCTGGTCTCGTGAACTCAAGCCCGGCAAAACCTACGCGACCCATTTCGCGGGTGACCCCGTCGTGCTGGTGCGTCCGCTGGAAGGTCCCGTGTTCGCGCTGGAGGACCGTTGCGCGCATCGCCAGGTGCCGCTGTCAAAGGGCGTGGTCAACGGCTGCGCGGTGCGCTGCGGCTACCATGGCTGGACCTACGACGCATCGGGCAAGTGCATCGACGTGCCTTATATCGGCAAGGGCAAGCTGCCGAACGGCGTGCGGTCCTATCCGTGCCGCGAGCAGGACGGCCTGATCCTGATCTGGCCTGGCGACCCTGCCGCGATGACCGACCTTGCTCCGCTCGGCGCCGCGTGCGACCCGGCGTTCAAGACACGGCGGTTCGGCAAGCAGGTGCGCTGCCACTACACGTTCATGCACGAGAACCTGATGGACATGAACCATCAGTTCCTGCACCGCAAGCAAATGGGCCAGATCGCGCCGCGCTACCTCGGCCGCCGGGTCGGTGAGGACTGGCTGGAGATCGATTACAGCTTTGCCCGCACCGGCGGAAAGCAGCCGCTCGGCGAGGCGGCGATCATGGGCCGGCGCACCGGCACGTCGAAGGTCGCGAAAGACCTGATGACGATCCGGACGGAATATCCCTATCAGACCCTGCGCATCTGGACCTCCGGCGAGGACCCGGTGATGCATTTGTGGATTTGCTACACGCCGGTCGATGCGGAGCAGAAGATCAACCGGACGTTCGGCCTGCTGTCGGTCCGCCGCCCCAAGATCCCGGGCCTGCTGGACGCCGCCTGGCCGGTGCTGGTCTGGTTCACCGAGCGCATCTTCCGCGAAGACCGGGAGATCGTGGAGATGGAACAGGCAGCGCACGACGCGCAAGGGTCTGACTGGAACCAGGAAGTCTTTCCGCCGATCCGTGACTTGCGCGCCTTGCTCGCCGCCAACGGCCAGCCGATCACTCCACGCGCAGCGCGGCCCGCAGCGACGCGGTAATCAGCGGGTCCTCCAGGGCCGCGAGCCGGGTGGCGGCGACGGTGGCGAACCGGTGGGTCAGGGCGCGGCGGCGCGGCGACGTCAGGCTGTGGACCGGCGCCTCGCGCACCAACTCCGCCTCTCGTCCGCACGCCACGATCACGCCCGTGTCGTCCGGCAGCAGGTCCAGCGGAAAGCCGTCATCCACCGCGAAGTAGAGCGCGTCGCAGAACTCCCGGTATTCGGGCCATTTCCCATCGGTCAGGAAGTCCCGCGGGCCTGACTTGACCTCGATGCAGGCAAACCCGCCATCGGGACGCAGGGCCA
Source organism: uncultured Burkholderiaceae bacterium (assembly GCA_964657445.1). GTDB lineage: Bacteria > Pseudomonadota > Alphaproteobacteria > Acetobacterales > Acetobacteraceae > LMUY01. The sequence goes on from CAZZVB010000216.1 coordinate 5,700, forward strand.
GCAAGTCGGCCCGGCGGCCATTCGGCAGCGGCAGCTCGTGCAGGGCGACCCAGGCAAGCTGCTGGCACAAGCCCGCGGCGGCACGGCGGATGGCAAGTTGGCGCTCAGGCAGCGATGCTTCCATGGATGCGTGATAGCGCCAGCCGAACGAAAAGTGAACTGTTGGAACCCGCGCAATATCGGCGCATTCTGTTCGGATGGTCCCAACGCGGTTCGCCGTCGCCGCTCACATCCTGCTCATGGTCGCCGCCGATACGACTGAGCCTTCGACGAGCCAACGCCTGGCGAGCAGCATCAACACCAACCCTGTCGTGATACGCCGGATCACCGGCCAACTCGCCCGCGCCGGCCTGGTCCGGGTGCGGCGTGGGCCGGGCGGCGCGGAACTCGTCAGGCCCGCCGCGGAGATCACGCTCGAGGACGTCTGGCAGGCGGTGAACTGCAATAAAGGGCGGCCATTGCTGCCATTGCATGCCAACCCCGACCCGGCGTGTCCCGTCGGATGCCGGGTTCACGTGGTGCTCGGGGAGGCCTTCCGGGCTGCCGAGCACGCGCTCGAGGCGGCATTGTCGCGCACCACGCTGGCCGACCTGCTGGAGGGTGTCGGTGCGAATCCGGTTTGAATGAGTTGCCGCCGGTATCGCTGCGTGCCAAGGCTGAGCCTGTGACAATCCATCGCCCCCAGGTGAAACTCAGCGACGTGGCCGCAGCGGCCGGCGTGGCGCCGATGACGGTGTCCCGGGTGCTGAACACGCCGGACCAGGTGGCGCCCGAGACGGCGGAGCGGGTCCGTGCGGAGATCGACCGGCTTGGCTACGTGCCGAACCTGCTGGCGGGTGGATTGTCGTCACGCCGGTCCCGCATCATCGCGGCGATCATCCCGACGGTCGCCAGCCCGATCTTCGCTGCCAGCCTCGCCGCCTTCAATGAGGCGCTGGACGCGGCGGGCTACCACGTCGTTCTCGGCCTCAGCGGCTATGGTCCCCCAGAAGCCGAGGAGGCCCTGATCGCTGCCATTCTTGGCCGGCGGCCGGACGGCCTGCTGCTCACGGGAACCGGCCATTCCCCCGCGACCCGGCGTCGCCTCGCCGCGGCAGGGGTGCCGGTGGTGGAAATCTGGGACATCGCCGATGACCCGGCCGACATGGTGGTGGGGTTCGACCACCGCGCGGTGGGCGAGGCGGTGGCCAAGCTGTTCCTGCAACAGGGCTACCGCCGCTTCGCTGCCGTCGGCGCCG
>CAZZVB010000217.1:0-6877 GCA_964657445.1 uncultured Burkholderiaceae bacterium
GCACCAGGGTGATCGCGGCCCCCAGATGCAGGCTGACCAGCGCGTCCAGATCGACCCGGTTCACGTCGGGCAGCAACGCCGGACGGATCGCCCCGGCGTTGTGCACCAGGATGGTGGGGCGCCATTTCTCCGCCGCCTCCAGCGCCGCGTCATGCGTCGCCGCGGCCGAGAGCAGATCGACCGGGAGGTGGTGGAAGTGCTCGTGCTCCAGCGCCGGGTCCTGCTGGTCGAGCGAAATGACGCGATGGCCGCTCGTCAGCAGCGTCTGCGCGATGGCGCGCCCGATCCCGGCACTCCCGCCGGTGAGCAGGGCCGTCAGCATGCGGTGAGCACCGCGCGGCCGGACGCATCCAGCGCTGCCGTGACGGTGACCGGCCCAGCGATGGCGTTGCCGGTGACGAAGCAGATCAGACTGACCTCGCCCACCCGCACCAGGCCGACGCGCTGCGGCAACGGCGTTTCAGGGAGGAAGCTATGCTGCAGCGAGGCGGATGCGAGCAGGTCGCCGCTGGCGTTCTTGATCACGTCCCACGCGAGCGCGTCCGAAAGGCATGTGCCGCATATCTCGCGCGGCGGATATTGACGGACGCCGCACGCCTCGCACCGCTGCAAGGCCAGGCGGCCAGACGCGGCGGCTTGGTCCATCGGCTGCATGGCCTGCGCGCGCATCATTCGCCGAGCACGACTGCGCCGGTGCACACGCCACGGTCGTAGTTGATCATGCCGAACCCGCTGACCACGGCATGCCGCGCATCCGCCACGCTGCGCGCGCCCGCCTGCCCCGTCAGTTGCCGCATGGCTTCCACCAGACCGAGGTAACCGCCGGCCGCGCCCGCCTGCCCACCCGACAACTGCCCGCCGCCGGTGTTGTGCGGCAGGCCTCCAGCGACGGTGAGATCGCGGGCGCGCAGGAATCGCGCACCCTCGCCCATCCCGCAGAAGCCGAGCCCTTCGAACTGCATCATGCTGATCACCGGGTAATCATCATAGGTTTGCACGAAGTCCATGTCGGACGGCCCGAGCGAAGCCTGCGCCCAAAGCGCGTCGCGGTCCATCATCCAGCCGCCACGCTGCTGCACCGGGTCACCCGGAAAGGCGTTGTGGCGCTCGATCGCGCCCAGCAAGCGCACATAGGGCAGGCCGAGAGAGACGGCGCGGTCCTGGGTCATCACCAGAAAACCGTCCGACCCGGCGCAAGGCATCACGCAGTCCAGCAGATGGATCGGCGGGCAGACCGGGCGGGCGCCGAGATAATCCGCCATGGTGATCGGCTTACGCAGCAGGGCCGCGTCGTTCAGCCCGGCATTGTGCCGCTGCGTAATGGCAAGGTGGCCGAAGTCCTCCCGTACCGCCCCATTGGCCTGCATGTAGGCGTCGGTCAGCAGGGCGAAGCTCATGTTCGGGCCGCCCGCGCCATGCGGCCACACCGCGTCGCGCGACCAAACGCTGAAGCCTTCCAGCAAGTCGCGGAAACTCGTCTCGTTGGCCGTGTCCCCCGCGATGCACGCGACAACCTCCGCATCGCCCGCCTGCACCGCTCGCGCCGCCCGGCGTGCCGCCATGACGCCGCACGCGCCGCCCGTGGGGATCCAGTCGAGGTGACGCGGCGACAGGCCGACGCTCTGCACGAAGGGCGCCGGGCCATCGGGCGCCAGGGTGAAGGAGGACAGGCACAGCCCGTCGATGTCCGCCTTCGCCAGCCCGCTCGCGTTGATGAGCCGGGCCAGCGCCCGCGCCAGCCACCACGTGGCGCTGCGGCCGGAGCGCCGGACGTAGGGCTCCGTCACCGGGCAGGTGAGGACGACGCCGTCGAACCCGGTCACATGAACAGCTGCAGCGAAGGCAGCGCCATCTCCGACGAGACCAGATTCACCCGCTTGAGGACGATCCTAAGCCCTGCCGGTGTCTCGCGCAGGTGATGGATGGCGACGCCGGCGTGAACCTGCTGCTCATCGGCGCGCACCTCGACGTAGAGGAATGGCGTGCGTACGACGTGCAGGCCGTCCAGCATGCCGTCCGGTTCCGGCTGTTGCAGCACATGCTGGCAGCGGCTGCGAGGATGCTGGCTGAACGGAACTTCCTTCAGCCGCTCGACCCGCAAGGTCAGCAGCAGATGGTCCTCATAGGCCAGTGAGTTGTGGTTCAGCGGATCGGTTTGCCCCTCGCTCAGCGGGACCCAGTAATGGCCATCCTCGGCAAACAGGGCCAGCCATTCGTCCCACCGGCGTTCATCGAGCAGGCGGGACTCGTGGCGGATGAAACGCACAAGCTCGGCGTCGGTCACACCGGGTCCATGAAGCGGGTCCAGGCGCGGAACTGGTTGCGCATGGAGATTTCGCTGGTGCCGTTCACCGTCAAATCGGGTGGCCCGACTTCCGCCGGGTCCCAGTCGCGTTGCAGGTTCACCCATTCATTGCCGCCGGCGGCAAGACCCTCCTGGATCACGCGGTAGCAGTATTGGTCGTCATGTCCCACGATCGACAGCGGTGAGTTGATCAGCCGGTTGTAGGTGATCGTGCGCTGTAGAATCTCCTCGGGCGCGCCTTTCAGCCGGAACGTCCAGCTTTCGACCAGGGTCTTGTCCACCGCGATCGGACGCACCACGCGGATGGACTGGATCGCCCCCTTTATGGTGAGGCTGGGGTAATAGACCGTGTTGTGCCGCACCGTGCCCAGGATATCGCGCGCACGCTCCTCCCCATAGGCCTCGACCATCGCGGCCTCGTACTCCGGCATCTTCGAGTAGGAGGAGTGGATCGAGAAATGCACGCCCGAATAGCTATGGCCGTTCTCGAACACGCGCACGCCCATCTTGTCGAAGAAGCCGTAGCCGGAGGCGAACGGCACCAGTTGTTCGATCGCCATCGGCTTAGGCTGGTCCTCCGGCTTGTCGGCCCAGAGCCGCTTGGCCGTGCCTGCCGCAGATTCGTGCGCCACCATCGGGTGCATGGTGTCGTTGAGGTTCTCGACAAACATCTTCCAGTTGCTGTCGTGCATGTAGCGCAGCACGCCGCCGGTGATCTCCAGCTCGCCTTGGGGCGAGCGGTCAGCAAGGTAGTCGATGGAAGAGAGGGAGGCGCCGAAATACTCGGTGAAATCGGGGCCATCGGCGGAGAGCCGGGCGAAGACAAAGCCGCGGTAAACATGGCTGGCGATGACGGCCAGCCCACGCGCAGCGTCACACTCCTCGAAGCTGGTGTTGGCGTAGGCGCCCTTCATGGGCACGCCGCGCAGACCACCGTCGAGTCGGTAGGTCCAGGCGTGATAGGGGCAGCGGAAGAACCCGGCGACGTTGCCCGTGACGTCGGAGACGAGCTTAGCGCCCTTGTGAGAGCACCGGTTGCGCAGGACGCGCACGGAGCCGTCGCGCTGGCGCACCATCATCACGGGCTGGAGGCCAATCTGCGTCGTGTAGTAGTCGCCCTCGCCGGGGATTTGGCTGTCGTGGCCGACGAACACCCAGGTCTTCGACCAGAGGTGCTCCATCTCAAGCTGGAAGATCTCGGGGTCGGTGTACACGTCGCGGTGGATGCGATCGGGCTGGACCAGAGCGCGTACGGCGTCCGGGTTGTTACGGTATGCGGTCATGTGGTTACGCCTGCTGGCGTGCGCCTGGGCTGCTGCCCCTCACCCAGGCCCTCTCCCGCAGGGAGAGGGAGAAGGAAAGCTGTGTTCAGGTTTTCTTGCAGGGTGGTTCCCGTGTCGTCGGCCAGGGCTGCTTCGCGCAGCTTCGCCAGCATCGCCGGATCGCGCAGCTTAGGCTCGGCCTGCATCAGCGTGTCGAAGTTGCGCCGGCCGCGGGCGATGGTATCGCTGTAGCCTTTGACCAGCCTTTGGAGCTTGGCCACTTCCAGCGCCATCGCGGCGTTGGTTTTGGACAGGGTCACGATGCGGGCCATCCAGGCGTCGATCGCCGCCATCTCGGCCGCGTGCCTCAGTGTGCTTCGACGCCACGAGCGACCTTTGGCGACCGTCCACAGCAGCAGAAACCCGGGGATCGACGTCGTTTCAACCCTGCGCCCCTTGCGGGTCAGCCGGCCGACCACGGCCCGTGCCAAACCGGAAGCGAGCAGCCAGCGGCCCAAGCCGCCGGGCAGCGTCTCCGCGATTTCCTCCAGGCGGGGATGCATCCATTCGCGGATGCGCAGCATCTGGCCTGGCGCCAGCTTCACCTCGGTCTCGACGCGCTGGAAACGGGAGGCGCGGATTTTCAGGTCGGCGACGCGGATCGGATCCTCGTAGCTCATCCAAAGGGCGAGATGCCGGGCGGTTTCGGTCAGCAGCTCACCGGTTCCATGCAGCGGTTCAAGCCTGCGCTGGTAGTCGGCGGCATACTCTGCGTCCTGGTAATCGGTCAGCCGGCGCACGCCCTCGGCCATAATCCCGGCGGCGTCCGGGGTGATCGCCAGCGGGGCTGGCACGAACGGCTTGCCTGCCGCCTCAAACCCTGCGCCAAAGGCTGCGAGCGAACTGTTGACACCGACGCCACCGGAGCGGATCGCGGCCTCGAATTGCGCGCGGGTGAACGGCAGTGCGCCCGACCCGGCCAGCCCGCCGAACAGGGCGGCGCTGATCACGCTGCCATTCGCCTCCGCCAGCGCGGCCATGTCGGCCAGCACCAGCCGATGCGCGGCCGCGGCGCAGGTTGCCAGCATGGGGGCCGGGTCCATGCGGCCATCGCCCATCGCGGTCCGCTCGGTCATCGAATAGACGCGGTGGGTGGATGCGATCAGCGTTGTCCGGTCCGGGGTGACGAGGCCGCGGCCGACTGCCCGCGTGGCCTCCATCAGTTCGGAGGCGAGCACCACGTCAACATCGCCGGGTGCAGGCATCAGCGCCAACACCGGCTCGCGCCCGGCGGCGGCGAGTTCGGGAAATATCTCGACGTAGTAGATGGTCGCACCCGTGCGTTGCGCCACGCCGGGCACGGAGGTGGACTGGGCGATGTAGCCGTTCGCCTCGGCCATGCCGACGATCCAGTCGGCCAGCACGCCGCCGCCCTCACCGCCCATCGCCATGATGGCGATGCCGATCGCGCGCGCCGTTATCGTGCCGCCGTCAGGCATGCTGGGACCCTGGAACCATCCGCCGCTGCAGGGCGCCGATCACGGCCGTGCTGGCGCGCTGGCGCAGGCGGTCCCACCAGTTCGGGTTGTTGATGATGTCGGCCCGGTAGAAGGACGGGCACAGTATCGCCGCGTCCGCGACCTCCCCGCACACGCCGCAGCCGACGCAGCTGTTGTCCACGGCGGCCACCGGATCCTGCCGGAGCTTGTCCGGGTTGGGGCGCACCGACAGCGATGGGCAGCCGGACAGCCGGATGCAGCTATGGTCGCCGGTGCACGTGTCCGGATCGACACCGAAGCGTTCGCGCACCACGCGCTGCCCGCGTTTGATCGCGTCGCGCACCAGCGGCTTGACCCGGCGTTGCCTGTTCAACTGGCACTCCGACGCCGCGACGATCACCTTCGGTCCCTTCTCCGGCGTCGTCAGCGCCTCCCGCAGCAGATCCCGCATTTTGCCGACGCTGTAGGTGCGGTGGAGCGTGCGCACCCACTTCACGCCGACCCCGCGCACCGCCGCTTCGATCGGGTTCTTGGTGGAGCGGTTGGTGTTGTCCGCCTTGGACGACAGAATGTCCTGTCCTCCGGTCGCCGCCGAGTAGCCGTTATCGACGATCAGCAGCACGTTGTCCGATTTGTTGAACACCGCGTTGCCGACACCGGACGTCAGCCCGTTATGCCAGAACCCGCCATCGCCCATTACGCTGATCGTGCGCCGCTCAGACCCGGCGTCGTTCAGCGCCGACGCGCCGGACCAGCCCAGGCCGTAGCCCATCGTGGTGTTGCCGATGTTGAACGGTGGCAGGATGGAAAACAGGTGGCAGCCGATGTCGCAAGACACATGGTGCGGCCCGAGTTCACGCTCCACCAGTTTCATGGCGGTGAAGATCGGACGCTCCGGGCACCCCGTGCAGAAGGATGGTGGACGGCCATGCACCTCGGCTTGCGGGATGGCCGGCTTGGGCGCAGGCGGCTCCGGTGCCAGTGCCGGAAGGTAGCGGCCGATGAAGGCGCGGAGCCCGGCCTCGATCACCGGCGGCGTGTATTCGCCGGCCATCGGCAGCATGTCCTTGCCGTGCACGGCCGTCTGCACGTCGGCGCGGCGCAGGATGGTGTGCAGCGCCTGTTCGATGAATTCGGGCTGGCCTTCCTCCACCATCAGGACGGCTCGCTTGCCGGCCGCGAACTGCACGATCTCTGCGTCCACCAGCGGATAGGTGACGTTCATCACATAGAGCGGGATCCGGCTGTCGCCGTAGGCGTCGGCCAGGCCGAGGCGCTGCAGACCACGGATGACGGCGTTGTACATGCCGCCCTGCAGGATAATGCCGCAATCCTGCAGCCCGTCGTTGAACACCTCGTTCAGCTTCTGGTCCTGGATGTATTTCACCGCGGCCGGCCAGCGCGTGCGGATCTTCTCCTGCTCGTGCGTGTAGCTCGCAGGCGGCAGCACGATGCGCGATGTGTCGCGCTGCGGGTGCTCCATCGCGTCGCGCACGTTGAATTTTGGCCGCTGGTTGGCCTTTGCGGTGAAGCGCCCGTGCACGTGGCATGCGCGGATACGCACCTCGAGCATGACGGGTGTGTTGCTCGCCTCCGACAAAGCGAACCCGTGCTCGACGGCGGCCACAATGGAGGGCAGGTTCGGTCGCGGATCGAGAAGCCAAATCTGCGATTTCATGGCGAACGCGTGCGTCCGCTCCTGCATGATGGAGGAGCCTTCGCCGTAATCCTCCCCCACCACGATCAACGCGCCCCCAGTGACGCCGCCGGACGCGAGATTCGCAAGCGCGTCGGAAGCGACGTTGGTGCCG
>CAZZVB010000218.1:0-6876 GCA_964657445.1 uncultured Burkholderiaceae bacterium
TTCGCGATGGATCGTCATACGGCGAGGCCCATGCGGCTGAGCTGACGCGACCCGGCCGCGGCGGCCGCCTTGGCGCGCTTGGCCGGCCGGCCGTAGGTTCGGCGGGATGACCATCCCGCCTGACGCCCGCGCCGCGCTCCTTCAATTGGCCTGCCTCGATCCGGACTTCGCCGGGATCGAGGCCGCGGCCGGTCCGCTGCCCTGGCGCACCCGTGCCTGCGGGTTTCCCGGCTTGCTGCAGGCGATCGTCGGCCAGCAAATCAGCAACGGGGCGGCCGCAGCCATTTGGCGGCGGCTGGCATTGGTGCCCGGCGCACTGGATCCGCACGGTCTGCTTGCCCTGGATGACGACGCGTTGCGCGGCGCCGGGCTATCGCGGCCCAAGGTTCTGCACGCGCGGGCGTTGGCGGCCGCCTTCGCGGACGGCTTGCTGAACACGGACGCGCTGGCCGCGATGCCTGACGAAGCGGTGGTCGCGACTCTGTCGGCGGTGCGCGGCATGGGGCGCTGGACGGCCGAGATCTACCTGCTGTTCGCCCTGGGCCGCCTTGACGTGTTCCCGTCCGGCGACCTGGCGCTGGCTGCATCGCTGGCTGACCTCAAGGGGCTGGAGACCAGGCCGCGCCCGGCCGTGCTGATGCAGATGGCGCGCGCCTGGGCGCCTTGCCGCTCGCTTGCGGCCCGCCTGCTTTGGCACCACTGGCGTTTCAGGACTGGCCGCCCGTCGATGGACGACGATGCGCCACTGGCCGCCGCGCTGCCTCTCTAACATCCTGTTCATATCCTGCGGGCATCATGGCGCCCGTGCCGCACCTCGACTCCAGCCCCAACTTCCAGCCCACCACGTTCCTGGAGCGCGGGGCGTCCGTGCCGTTCACCACGCCGATGCTGAGCGGCGCCCGGGTTCGCCCGGCGGAGCGTTTAGGCCTCGATCTGATCGTGCCAAACCCGTCTGGCGGGCGTGGCGCCTACATCCTGCCATGGACCGATCTGCGCAGCTTCTGCCGGCCGACCATGCACGACATCCAATTGACCGAACGGATTGCCGGGCTGCCGAGCTTGACGCCCGGCACGATCCGCCACACCGCCGCAAGGATCGCCTCCCAAGGGCTCGCCGGACGCGCAGCGAGCAAGTCCGCCGCGACTGCGATGGCCGCGGAGGAAGAGGGTCGTGTTTACACCAACTTCCACCTGCTCGTCCGCCTCGTCCAGCAGGAGGAGCCGGCGGGTTCGTCGCAGATCCTTCCGGAACAGGAGCATCCGGCTGAGCTGGAACTCCGCGCCAAGCGGACGATCGCCGTCCTGGCGCCGCGCATGCGTCTCGAAAGCGGGGTCATCGCGAAAGCCCTGGAGGATGTGGCGGCCTTGCTATCCCCAGTTGGGCTTGGCGACCGGCTGACGAAAGCGCGCTTGCCGCGTGCCATCGCCGAGTTGAAGCTGTTGCGGCGCGAAATCGCTTCCTACCCCGCGGATGGCGACGAGCATGTCCCACCCCTGTGCCACGCCATCACGCAGACGGCCGACCTAAGCCTGCGCTGTGCCGCCGCCACGCTCTCCGAAGCGCGCTCGACCGCCGAGCAGGTGCTCGTATTGCTGAAACGCTGGCAGATCGACTCTGCATCGGTCAGCCACCAGCTCGCACGCACCGATTGGCTCATGGACGGATGGGAGCGGATTTGCCGCCTGTGGGCGCTGTCCACGACCGCGACGGACCGGCGCAACGCCCTTGATGAGATCGCCGGGTTGCTGCCGGTCATCCCGAAGGAGGCCGGCGAATGGGTCGGCTTTCACGTCGAGATGGAGGCGCCGATCCGGACGCACCGCCGAGTGATTGGCCATGAGGATTGGCGGACTGGCCGTTGCGTGCAGGATACGGTATCGCGCAACGAAGCGCTGCTCGCGGCATGACGGCCGGCAGGGATGCCATCGGCTTGCGGGCCAGCCTGGCCAGCGCACGCGACGCCCAGATCACAAAAGTCGTGGCAATGGTGGACGCCATGCCGCAGCGCGGTGCCGCCGACGACCTGATCGCCCCGTTGCGGCCCCGGCTGGCGCAACTGCGGCCCGCGCGTCCGCTCAGCTTCACGCGCCTGCTGTTCATTCCCCTTGATCCCGTGATCGTGCCGAGCCGGGAATGGCGCTTCGGGGATGCTGGCGTGCCCCGGAGTGCACTTTCGCCCATTGCCTGCGCGATCGAGGCTGCCGAGCCAACTCTGAAGGAAGCGATGACTCCGGGCCTCGCCATTCCCGGCCCCGATGACCGAGGCGCAGTGATCGCAGCCGGTTCGGTGATATGGCCGCGCGCGGCTATGCTGTTGCAGCAGCTGCAGGTGCCGGGCGATTGGGAGGCGCGGACAGGTCTGCCCACCGCATACTTTCAGCCTCTGACCCTGACCGTATCCGCCGTGCTGCATGAGGCCGCGGACATCAAGCGTGTCGTCGCCAACCGCCGGATGCCCGACGATGACTGGGTTCGCGGCTTGCTGGCCCGCACCGCCGCTCGCCTGCCCTCTTCCGTGCCAACCTTGATCGCCGTCTTGCTGGCAAAGCTTCCCACACCCTCCAGGGTGCTGGCGATCGCTTCCGAAGCCTCGTCGGACCGCCCACGCCAGGGGATCGAGACCGCGCTCGACCACACGCTGGCTCGCCTGCGCGACATGCTGAACCAAGCGAGCGCCGAATCGCTGTCCGAGCCATGCGATCTGGCGCAAGCCGCCCTGGATACCGCCAAGATCGCGACCCTGCTCATGAGCCTCGGGGACAGCGCCGCCGGCCGGCCTAGCCGCCGGCGGGAGATCGAGCATATCCGCCGCACAGCCGACGCCCAATGCCGTGCCCGTTTCGCGGCAGCGCTGAGTGACACCCTGGAAACCGCCGTAACCGCCCGCGACCCCGATGACCCAGCGATTGCCGCGCTGGAAGCCAGTGCGAGGGACCTGCGCCGGCTGGAAGCAGCGGGCCGTGCGCTTGGCAGTGGTGAGCACTTCGACGTGCTACTGCACGGTGCCAGCGCGAAGTTCCGGGGTGCCGCCACTGGCTTGTCGCTCGTAGATCGCGCCCGGATGGTAGAAATCCTTTCCGGCGCCGATGAGGCGATGGCGTTGCTCGCAAGCGATACTGCCAGCATTTGTTAGCGAGGCACATTCCGTATTAGAAATCACGAAACAGCTTGGCCATACCTGAGAATTGTCGAACGCAAGCAGTTTGTCGGGCTGGGTTCAAGCAGCCGCGATACGCGTATCGGGACGGCTGCTTCGGATGCTAGGTCCGGTTCGCGCATCGAATGTCGGCGGCTGGATCGCCCATAAGGTCGGTCCTTCCTTGTCGGTCTCTCGCATCGCGGATGCCAACCTGCAGCAGGCCATGCCGGCGCTCACCGCGGCGGAGCGGGCCGTCATCATCTCCGGCGTTTGGGACAACCTTGGCCGGACCACGGCGGAGATGCCGCACCTCGCCGGGCTGGCGCAGACCGATCATGGCCCAGGCTGGGAAGTCGAGGGCGAGCACCACCTCGCCTCGCTGCGGGCCAGCCGCCAGCCAGCGCTGTTCTTCTCAGGCCATTTCGGCAATTGGGAAATTGTGCTGCCGATCGCATCCAGGCTCGGGCTGCCGGTCAGCGGCTTCTACCGCGCGGCCTCCGACCCACGCGTCGATGACGCTATCCAGCATTTACGGCAGCAGGCGCTCGGGCCCGGCGTGATGATGATCGCTAAGGGCAGTCACGGAGCGCGGCAAGCCTTGCTGCATCTGCGCGAAGGCGGCTCACTCGGCTTTCTGATCGACCAGAAGATGAATGACGGGATCGCCGTGCCGTTTCTCGGCCGCCCCGCCATGACCGCTCCGGCCATCGCGAACTTTGCCCTACGCTTCGGCATGCCGATCGTGCCTATTCACGTCGTCCGCCTCGGCGCCGCCCGCTTCCGCCTCGTGTGCGAGGCCCCGATCACGGTGCCCCTCACCGGTGACCGCCAAGCGGACATCTACGCGCTCACGCTGGCGATGAACCAGTCGCTCGAACGCTGGGTCCACGCCGACCCGGCGTCCTGGTTATGGCTTCACCGCCGCTGGCCCAAACACCAGGCAGTTACGGCGTAGCTCCCGCCTTCACAGCCAGGATTGCGCGGATTACCAAGCGCGACACAATGACTAGCCAAAGGGAGGCGCGACCATGTCCGGCATTACTCTATGGGGCTTCAACGGCTCCACCTACGTCCGCACCGTGAAAATGCTGTTGGCCGAAAAAGGCGTCACTGAGTTCGAGCAGGTCCCGCTCAACGTCCTTGCCGGCGAACCGAAGCAGCCGGAACACCTCGCGCGGCATCCGTTCGGCAAGGTCCCCGTGCTGGATCACGACGGCATGCGCATCCTCGAGACGTCGGCGATCGTGCGCTACCTGAACGATGTGTTGCCGGGCAAGTCGCTGGTCCCAGCCACGCCCAAGGACCGGGCGCGCATGGACATGGATATCGGGCTGATCGACTCCTATGGCTACGGCGCCCTGATCGGCGGCGTCGCCGCCTACCACCTGTTCCCCGATTTCGTCGGCGGCAAAAATGACGCGATGCACGCCGGCGGGCTGGAGAACGGCCGCACGCTGCTTGAATTGCTCATGCAGACCAAGGGCGCCTCACCCTTCCTCGCCGGCGAGTTGAGCTTGGCCGACCTCTATTTGGCGCCGATCATCGCCTACGTCTCGATGACGCCGGACCACGACGCGCTGTTCGGCGTTCCAGGCTTCGCCGAGTGGTGGACCAAGATCCAAGCCCTGCCAAGCTTCACTTCGACCCAGCCGTAGCTCGCCCTTTGACCCCCTAGTCTCCGGGCGCTAACACCCGCCCCCGCCCGGAGACGAATCGCCGATGCCTGACGACCTCGCCGGCACGATCCAGGATGCGCCGCTCGCCGATGCGCTGAGTGAGCGGTATCTGGCCTACGCGCTGTCCACCATCATGTCCCGCTCCCTGCCCGACGTGCGCGACGGGCTGAAGCCGGTGCACCGGCGCCTGGTGTATGCGATGCATCAGTTACGCCTCGACCCGGCGGGCGGGTTCAAGAAATGCGCCCGCGTGATTGGCGACGTGATCGGCAAATACCATCCGCATGGCGACGCTTCGGTGTATGACGCGCTGGTCCGCCTGGCGCAGGATTTCGCCGCCCGCTACCCGCTGGTCGAGGGCCAGGGCAATTTCGGCAACATAGACGGCGATAACCCGGCGGCGATGCGCTACACCGAAGCGCGGATGACGCTCGTCGCCCGCGCGATGCTGGATGGCATCGACGACGACGCGGTGGACTTCCGCCCCAATTACGACGGCGAGGAAAGCGAGCCTGTCGTCCTGCCCGGCGGCTTTCCCAACCTGCTGGCCAACGGCGCGGTCGGCATCGCGGTCGGCATGGCAACCTCCATCCCGCCGCACAATGCCGGCGAGATCTGCAGCGCAGCCCTTGCCCTGATCGCCAACCCGGATGCGACCACCGCCGAGCTGATGGCGCACATGCCAGGGCCGGACTTCCCCACCGGCGGCGTGCTAGTCGAGGACCCGGCGTCCATGGCTGCCGCCTATGAAACGGGGCGTGGCGGCTTCCGGCTGCGGGCGAAGTGGACGAAGGAGGAGCTCAAGCACGGCACCTGGCAGATCGTCGTCACCGAAATCCCCTATCAGGTGCAGAAGACCAAGCTGGTCGAACAGCTCGCCGAGCTGCTGGAAGCCAAGAAGCTGCCGCTGCTGGGCGACATCCGCGACGAGAGCACCGAGCTGGTGCGCCTGGTGCTGGAACCGAAGACGCGCAGCATCGACCCGGCAGCGCTGATGGAAACGCTGTTCCGCGCAACGCAACTGGAAAACCGTTTCCCGCTGAACATGAATGTGCTTACGGCCGACCGTACGCCGATGGTGCTGGGCCTACGCGGGGTGCTGCAAGCCTGGCTCGACCATCGTGGCGACGTGCTGATCCGCCGGTCGCGTCACCGGCTGGCAGCGGTCGAGCGGCGGCTCGAATTGCTGGACGGCTTCCTCACGGTGTTCCTCGACCTCGACGAGGTGATCCGCATCATCCGAGAGGAGGACGACGCGAAAGCCGGGTTGATGCGCCGCTTCGGCATCAACGATTCGCAGGCCGAGGCGATCCTGAACATGCGCCTGCGCTCGCTGCGCCGGCTCGAGGAAATGGAGTTGCGGAAGGAACACGCCGCGCTGGAGAAGGAAAAGCGTGGCCTGAACGCCCTGCTCGGCAGCGAGAAGCTGCGCTGGAAGCGGGTAGGCGAGGAAGTGGCAGGCATCCGCGACAAGTTCGGCAACGGTGCCTTGGGCGACCGGCGCACCGTACTGGCCGGATTGCCGGACGCGGTCGATGTCTCGTACGAGGTCGCGGTCGAGCGCGAGCCGCTGACGGTGATCCTGTCACAAAAGGGCTGGATCCGCGCCGTGCGTGGGCATCTGGCTGACGCAAAGGATCTCAAGTTCAAGGAGGGCGATGGGCTGCGGCAATTGCTGCCTTGCCAGTCCACCGACCGGCTCTGCCTATTCGGGACCAATGGCCGCGCCTACACCCTACGCGCCGCGGAGCTGCCCCGCGGCCGCGGCGACGGACAGCCGATCCGCGTGCTGGCGGAAATGGGCAACGACGCCGACGTGTGCACGCTATTCGTCTGGCAGGATGGGGTCCGCTACCTGATCGCGTCCGTCTCGGGACGAGGCTTCCTCGTGGAAGCAGCCGACCTTCTGTCCGAACGCAAAGGCGGCAAGCAGGTCCTGAATACAAAGCCCGGCGAGGAAGCACTGCTTTGCCTTCCAGCCGAGGGCGATCACCTCGCGACGGTCGGTGAGAACCGCAAGCTGCTGGTGTTCCCGCTCGATCAGGTGCCGCTGCTCGGCC
>CAZZVB010000219.1:0-6813 GCA_964657445.1 uncultured Burkholderiaceae bacterium
GGCGTCCCACCCGGCCATGCTGGCGGTGTGCGACGCCGCGGCCAGCTTGCCGACGGCGGAGCGGCCAACCTTGATGGCGACGATGAACTTGCCCGCGGTCCGCGCCGCGGTCGCCGCGGCGGCGAAGGCGGGCGCGTTCCGCACGCTCTCGATGAACAGCAGGATGCCCGCGGTGTCGGGGTCGGCGGCCATGTGGGCCACGAAGTCCGCCGCCGTCAGATCCGCCTCGTTGCCCGTGCTGACGACGGTGCTGAACGACAGGCCGAGCGCGCGGCCGCGGTTGTAGAGCGCGAAGCCCATGCCGCCGCTCTGCGCCACGATGCCGATGCGGCTGTGCAGCGCGGTGGGGTTGTCGTCGGCGTCGCGATCAACCGCCGGGCTGAAGGTGGCGGTGACCTGGGCGACCTCGTTGTAGAAGCCCTCCGCGTTCGGCCCCACGATGCGCATGCCCGTGCGGCGGGCGAGGGCGCCGACACGGTCCTGCAGGTCGGGCGGGGCTGCGTCGTCCTCGGCAAAGCCGGAGGAGATGATGATCGCGTTGCGCACCCCGCCGGCGGCGCATTCCTCCAGCACGTCCAGCACGCCGGCGGCGGGGATCGCGATCAGCGCGAGGTCCACCGGGTCGCCCGCGGCGGCGAGCGTGGGATAGCAGGGCAGGCCGCCGATGTCGGTGTAGCTGGGGTTCACCGGCACAATGCGCCCGGTGAAGCCGTTTTTGCGCAGCAGGTTCAGCAGCGCGCCACGGATCTTGTGCGGGTCGGGCGAGGCGCCGATCACCGCGACGGAGCGCGGCGCCAGCAGGGTGTCGAGCAGGGTCATCAGGCCGCCGCCGTCAGCACGGGCCAAAGGCCGTCCGGCCCGGCTTCGAGCGCGATGCGGCCGACGATGGCGTTCCACTCCGCCTCGTTGCCGAACTCGTCCCGCCACGCCCAGAGGCGCCGGGTGACGTGGTGCAGCGGGTATTCGCGGGTGAAGCCGATGGCGCCGTGCGATTGGTGCGCGAGCCCGGCGGCGATGCTGGCGGCCTCCCCGGCGCGGGCCTTGGCCGCCCCGATCAGCAGCGGCGAGAGGTCCTGGGCCAAGGCGTCGGTCGCCATGTCGGCGGCGGCGATGGCGGCGGCGGATTGCCCGGCGAGGATGGCAAGGTTGTGCTGGATCGCCTGGAACTTGCCGATCGGGCGGCCGAACTGCACCCGTGTTTGCACATAGTCCACGCTGACGGCGAGGGTGCGTGCCAGTGCGCCGGCGATCTGCACCGTGCGGATCGCGGCCCCGGCCGCGCGCACCTGCGCGGCCGTGAAGGGCGAGGGTACGGCGGTGACGTTTGCGTCGAAGGTCAGCGTGTCGCGCGGTTCGGCAGCGACGTTGCGGTTGTGCGTGACAGTGAAGCCGCCTTGCGGCACCGCGGCCAGCATCGGCCCGTCCGGCCCGGCTGCCAGCGCCACCACGCAAGCGGCGTCCCGGCCCCACGGGATGCGGGAGGCGGTGCCTCGGAGGTGACCGTCACGGCTGAGGGTCAGCATGTCCTTCAGCCGCACCGGGGCCAGCGTCAGAACACCCTCCGGCACCGGCAGCCCGGCGCGGGCCAGCATCCAGCCGGCCAGCATGGTTTCCGCCAGCGGAATCGGGGCCGCGTGTTCGGCGGATACCCGCAGCAGCCCCATCGCCTCCGCCACGGTCGCGCCGAACCCGCCGGCGTCTTCGGGCAGCAGCGCCGCGGTGAAGCCCGCCTCGGTCACGGCGGCCCAGGCGGCTTGCGGGAAGACGCCATCCTCGGCGGCGCGGATCACGTCCTTGTCCACATGGGTGGCGAACAGCCGCCCGGCGCTGTCGGAGAGTTGGTCACTCATGCAGGGTTCCTCATTTCGCCGGCCGCAGCGCATCCCACTGCGCATCGGACCAGCCTAATAGCGTGGCGGTGTCGTTCTGTGCCGAGCCGGACAGGAAGCGCTTGCCGCCATCCACCACCATGCACTCGCCGTTCACATAGCTGGCGAGATCGGACACCAGAAAGGCGCAGACGTCGGTGAGTTCGCGATACTCGCCCACTCGGCCCATCGGGATGGTGCGCTCGGGCGCGGGCTTCTGCAGCGCGGCAGGGGCCAGGCCGGCCGATGCACCCGGCGTTGGGAAGGCGCCGGGCGCCACGGCAACGCAGCGTATGCCCTTCGGCCCCCATTCCAGCGCCAGGCTGCGCGTCATCGCCAGCACGCCGGCCTTGGCCATGGCGGAGGGCACGGTGAACGCTGCGCCGGACAGGGCGGACAAGGTCAGCACCGACAGCACCGTGCCGCCGCGCCCGGCGGCGATCCAGCGGCGGCCGCAGCCCAGCGTGCAGTAGGCCGAGCCGTGCAGCACGATGCCGAGCACCGCGTCCACCGCGCGCACCGACAGGCGATGGCTCTGCGCCAGAAAATTGCCGGCGGCGTTATTGACCAGGATGTCGAGCGGCTGGGATTTCCAGATGGTGTCCAGCATGGCTTCGACCTGCGCCGGATCACGGATGTCGCAGCCGATCGTGGTGATATCGGCGCCGGGCTGAGCGGCGCGCATCGCCTCCGCAGCGGCTTCCAGCACGGGGACACGGCGGCCGCAGATCACCAAGGATGCGCCTAAGGCAAGGTAGCGCTCGCCGATGGCGCGGCCCAGCCCGGTGCCGCCGCCGGTGATCAGCACGTGGCGCCCGGCCAGCAGGTCAGGCGCGAACATGACGCTCCTCCAGCGGCGGGGCGGGGCTGCGCATGGCGGGGCGCTCGCCGTCGAAGCTCAGCGGCAGCCCCACGGTCGGGATGTCCAGCCCGGGGATGTCCTGCAGGATGCCGAGGGCTTGCACCTGCGGGTCGGTCAGCAGGACGCTGATGTCGTTGATGGGTGCGAACGGCACGCCTGCGGCGTTCAGCAGCGGCGCCCAGTGCGCGGACGGTTTGGTCGCCATGATTTCGCTGATCGCACCGATGATCTCCTCCTTGCACGCCACACGCCCGGCATTGCTGGCGAAGCGCGGATCCGCACCCCATTCGCTCCGGCCCAGCACGGCGCAGAGCTTGGCGAACAGCCGGTCATTCGCGGCGGCCACCACCAGTTCGCGATCCGCGGTCGGCAGCGCCTCGAACACGACGATCTTGGGGTTGCCGCTGCGGTGGCGCTGCGGGACCACGCCGGTCTTGGCAAAGCCGGCGAAGGTGACGGCCATCCAGCCCATCGACGTTTCCAGCAGGGATGCATCCACCGTCGCGCCTTCGCCTGTGGTCATGCGCCGGAACAGCGCGGCGATGCAGCCGAGCGCCGCCCACACCCCGGTGCCGAGGTCGAGAACTTGCACGCCGACGCGGGCCGGCGGCATGTCCTGGCTGCCGTTACAGCCGAACAGACCGGAGAAGGCCTGCACCATCGGCTCGTAGCCAGGGTCCAGCCGCATCGGCCCCTTGGCGCCGAACGCCCAGAGCGAGCAGTACACCAGGCGCGGATGCTTCGCGCGCAGGCTCTCGGCATCGAAGCCGAGCGCGTCCAGCGAGCCGGGGCGTAGGTTCTGCACGACGACGTCGGTGTCGGCGATCAGCGCGTGCAGCCGGTCGCAGTCTTCCTTCTGCTTCAGGTCCAGCGTGATGGAGCGCTTGTTGCGGTTGACTGTCTGGAACGTGGTGGCCGCGCCATTGGTGAAGGGCGGTCCCCAGCCGCGGCCGTCATCGCCGCCGGGCCGCTCAATCTTCAGCACGTCGGCGCCAAGGGTGGCGAGGATTTCGGCGGCGTAGGGGCCGGAGATGTTCTGCGCGATCTCGATGACGCGGATCCCCGCCAGCGGCAGCATCGGCTACACTCCCTCAGCTTCGAGGCCGAGCCCGAAATAGGCGCGGCGCAGCCCGTCATCGGCCTGGATCGCGGCGGGTGTGCCGCTGAAGGCGATGCGTCCGCCCTCCATGGTGAAGACGCGGTCGCCGAGTTCCAGGAACTTCACGTTCTGCTCGGCGATCAGCAAAGACAAGCCGTCACTCCGGCATTGGGCGAGCGACTTGATCACCGTGGAGACGAACAGTGGTGAGAGCCCGGCCGAGGGTTCGTCCATCACCAGCAGCTTCGGTTCGGCGGCGAGCGCCTTGGCGATGCCGAGCATCTTGCGCTGGCCGCCCGACAAGCCGCCGGCCACTTGGCGCCGCCGTTCGGTCAGGATCGGGAACAGTGTGTAGAGCTCATCGCGGCGGCGGCGCGCGGTGCTGCGGTTTACGAACAGCGCCCCGAGGTCGAGGTTCTCCTCCACGCTCAGACCGGGGAAGATGCCGAGTTCGGACATATAGCTCAGGCCTAAGCGGACCCGGTTGCGGGGCGGCATGCGGGCGATGTCCTGGCCGCGGAAACGGATCGTGCCGCCGAGCGCCGGCAGCAGGCCCATTAGGCATTTCAGCGTCGTCGTCTTGCCCGCGCCGTTGGGGCCGAGCAGCACCACGGTCTCACCCTGGCGCACGTCGAGGTCCACGCCCCACAGCACCTGCACGCCGGCGTAGCCCGCTTCCAGGCCGGCGGTTTGCAGCAGGGGTTCGGTCATGCTGCGACCTTGTCGGGTGCGCCGAGGAACACCTCGACGACGCGGCTGTCTTGCACGGCATCCTGCAGCCGGCCTTCGAACAGCAGCTTGCCCGCATTCATGACGACGACGCGATGGGTGATGCGGTCGATGAACGGCATCAGGTGCTCCACGACGACAAGGCCCAAGCCCTGGTCCGACAGGGTGCGCAGGCGGGCGGCGATGCGTTCCAGTTCCGCCGGGTTCAGGCCGCAGGCGAGCTCGTCCAGCAGCAACAGCTTGGGCCGGGTCGCCAGCGCGCGGGCCAGGTCCAGCATTTTCTGCTGCACGCTGGTCAGCTCCCCGGCGCGCCGGTGCGTCATGGCGCCGAGGCCGGCGGAGTCCAGCAGTGCGTCAATGTCGGCACCGGCGACTGCCGCGACTTCGAGATTCTGCCGCACCGTCAAAGTCGCGAACGGCTTGGGGATCTGGAACGTCCGGTTGATGCCCCGCGCCGCGCGCCGGAACGCCGGCAGCTTGCCGATATCCTCGCCCTGAACCGAGACCGTTCCGCCGTCGGCGATGAGCACGCCGCTGATGACGTTGATCAGCGTCGTCTTGCCGGACCCGTTTGGGCCGATCAGGCCCACGATTTCGCCGGGTGCGACGGACAGATCGATCCCGTCCAGCGCGGTGAAGCCGCCGAACCGCTTGACCACGCCGGTGACGCGCAGGAGGTCAGACATGCGCGGCCTTCGCCGGCTGCGCGGTTGGCTGCGCTTGCCTCGCACGCGGGCGGAGGTGCCGGGCGAGCCCGGCCAAGCCTTCGGGGAAGAACAGCACCAGCAGCATGATCAGCACGCCGTATGCGAGCTGGAAGTACTGCGGCGCCGACACGCCGAGCACGTTGTAGAAGCCGTATAGCAGCAAAACGCCCAGGATCGGGCCAGCCAGCGTGCCCGCGCCGCCAAACAAGGTGAACACAATGGCGGAGATGCTGAAATTGATGTCGAACATCGCTTCCGGAAAGAAGGTGGACGCGCGCCAGGCAAACACCGCGCCGATCAGCCCGGCTGCAAGCGCGCTCGCCAGCCACACCAGCAGCCGTCCGCGCACGATGTCGATGCCGGCCATGGACGCGGCGAGCGGGTTGTCGCGCGCCGCCCGCAGCCGCAAGCCGAAGCGCGAATGCCGCAGCCATGCGACCTTGGCCATCACGAGCGCGAGGATGCCGAGCGCAATGCCGTAGGTCAGGCCTGGCGCGTAGGGCAGGGACAGCTTCACCCCGTACGGGCCGCCGGTGATGGATTGCAGGTCGGGGTTGGCCACCAGGTGCAGCAGCGCTTCGGAGGCTGCGAGGCTGGCGAGGCCGAAATACGCGCCCTGGAGCCGCAGCAAGGGCGTCAGCAGCAGCCCGACCAGCAATGCCGCGCAGCCGCCCCCGGCGACCGCCAGCACCGGGGGCGCCCCGGCGAGCGTGACCAGCATGGAAAAACCGTAGGCCCCGGCACCGAAGAAGCCAACGTAGCCGAACGGCAGATACCCTGAAAACCCGTAGGTCAGGTTCAAGCCCAGCGCGAGGACGAGGAATACGACGAAGTTCAGCAGCAGCATGCCGTTGTCGTAGAAAGACGGCGCTGCGATGAACAATGCCAGCAAGGGCACGGCAACCAGCGCATACTCGCGTAGGAAAGCCCTATGCATGGCGCACCCGCTGGCCTAGCAGCCCGGTGGGCCGAACCAGCAGCACGGCGATCAGCACCAGGTTGGGCAGCATATCCGCCCAGGAACTCAGATAGGTCCGCATCAGCATCAGCGACACGCCGAAGATCATCCCGCCCAGCACGGTGCCCAGCGGATTGCCGAGCGAGCCGATGATGATGACCGCGAAGGAGGTGAGGTCGAGCGGGATGCCGAGCGAGGGAGTGAAGCTGCCGAGCATGAAGGGCGCGAACACCCCCGCCACCGCGGCAAGGCCCGCGCCGATGCCGAATGCGATGGCCGAAATCCAGTGGATATCGACGCCGATCGACACCGCTTCTTCCCGCTGCGCCATGATCGCGCGGGTCTGGCGGCCAAGCCTGCTGCGGTAAAGGTAGATATAAACCCCAGCCAGCATCACGATGGAAACGCAGGCCGCGTAGGCCCAGGCATACGGAATGGTTTGCCCCAGCAACGGCACCGGACGGCCGCCAAGCAGCCGGCTCGGGATTGAGCGTTCGGAGTTGCCGAACGCCATCGCCACACCCGCCTCGATCGTCTGCGACAGGCCGAAGAACAGGATCAGCGACAGCATCTCCGGCTCCTTCGAGCGG
>CAZZVB010000220.1:0-6812 GCA_964657445.1 uncultured Burkholderiaceae bacterium
GAAACGTGTTGATAGCGACACTGCAACAGGCACGTGCCTTTGTCTTTGCCGCGGAAGAGGATTTTGGAATTACGATGGTCGAGGCACAGTCCTGTGGCATCCCCGTTATCGCTTACGGCCGGGGCGGAGCGTTGGACATCGTTCTAGGATCGAGTTCTGGATCGCCGACCGGCGTTTTGTTTGAGCACCAGACTGCAGAGTCCATCCGCGACGCGGTCGGGTATTTCGAATCAACATTCTCCGATTATGCGAGTACGGCATGCCGGCGGAACGCCATGCGATTTTCTAAGGAACAGTTCCGAAAGCAGATATCAGATGCTGTGACCTCGGCTATGCATCGGCGCACCGGCGCGCCGCTCACCTTCTCCGACCCTCCACCACCAGCGAGGAGCGTCGTCACGGTCGGTGGTGAGGCTTTTGTGGTTCACTGACGCTGTCATCCAGGCGCTCGTAACGCTAAAACTGCTCAAGGATGCGGTAGGGCGAAGGTGGCGTATTCGGGGTCAGCCGGACCATGGTACGGCGCAAAGCCTGGCTGCCATCCGGAAGCGCAACGCGCACGTTAAGGGCCAAGACGCGATCCAGAACTGGCTGGAATGTCACGTCCGGCATGAGATCAGCACGCTGTCCGATGTCGCTGAGCGCTTGGCGTAGGGCGGGGGCGGCGACCGCCGGGTCCGGTTCATCGGTTTGGTAAACGGACACATAGGGTTCCAGCTTGGCGAGAATAACCGGAGTCATGCCACGCACGTAGGCCAACTCATCGACGGTTTCGAAATTGTTTTCCGGCGGACCATAGCCGAGACCCGCCGCCCGGTAATCAGCCTCCTTCGCACCCAACGGCCTTGCCTGCTGATCGGACGTTCGCCAATCCACTACGGCGTCACCAAGGGCCGCAGCATCATGCGCACCAACCCCAAGTCGTTGCAGCAACGCGGCAATCAGAGCGGGCGAGGCGGCGTTCAACCCAAGCTTGCCGGCCTCGCTTTGGATCTGCACGTCCGCGCTGCCACCCGGCAAGAGCAGCGTGTAAGTGGCATCGCTCGGCGGCCAGCCGTTCGATGAACGGTCCGACAAATGGAACAACGTCTGCTGCAAAGCATCATCGGCGAGGGCTTGCGCAACGGCCGCATCACGGAGATTGAAGGCGCGCCGTGCCTCCAGCCTGCCTGCAAGGGCCAGATGGGTCGCCAATAGGGCTAGCAGCACTGTCCACCAAAGGACCATCAGCAAGGCGAAGCCATCATCCTGCCGCCGTGTCGGTGGCGTTTCGCGGGATCGCGGCATTTAGCTGGCGCTTTCCCGCAAAGCTACCGTGATCGGCGGCCAATGGCGTGGATCATCCGGTGCGAAATACAACTGGATGCGGATGAGGGCCGGCAAGTCAACCCGGTTCCAGCCGGATAGCCAGCTCGATCGGTCGGGCGCCAAGTAGCTGAACTCGATCTGCTCGACACCGTCCATGAGCGTGTCTTCGAGTGGCGCGGGCTGCGCCAGCAGCTGGGTTCCGTGAACGTGGGGTGACCAGCGCAGCAGCAGTCGATGACCAACCCTCGTGACGAGCGCGTCCACGCGCGTGGGAATGGTGCCTGCGCCCGGTGCGGGATCACGCGTGACGCAAATAAGGCCGTTCCTTTCGCCCACCAATCCTGGCAGCAGAGGGTCACCAGGCTTGGTGATACCGGCGACAAGCCTACGCAGGAGTTGATCCACTGGCTGCAAGTCCTGGTGTTCCGCGGCACTGCGGACTTGCGCCTTCGTCGCCCTTTCGCCGAGCCACGTTCCACCCGCCAGGCCCATGACAATGAAGCTGAGGACGACGAGTGCGACCAGCACTTCCAGTAGGGTAAAGCCGAGTTCTGCACGTGGCGCCTTCACGTCAGTGGCCCAAGCCTCGAGCTTTGCAGTCGCACCAAGCGACTTTGGCCGTTCTCTGTCCAGCTGATAGTCACGACAACACGGTACAGGGTCACAGCGTAGGATTGATCTTCCGGTCGGGCTGCGGGCGTATTCACCGTGCCGTCGCTGGCAATGCGGACATGCCAGTGATAACCGCCACCCTCGTCGCCTTGCCGATCGCTGTCGATGAGTGGAACGGCCGACAGGATCGCCAAGTGCGACGCTGCACGGGCGACGGCCTCATCGGTCCGGCCTGCCACCCGCGTGGTTCTGACAGCCGTGGCGGATGTCTGAACCACGACGCCCAAGGCTAAGGCTGCGATGATGAAGGCGACGAGGACTTCCAGGAGGGTGAAGCCCTTTGCTGAGTCGGTCTCGCAGGATGAAACCCGACTATGCCGTCGCACACTCTTCCTCCTTTAGCTCCACCAGTCCAGGTGTCTATCGTGAAAACAGCAAAGGAGCGAACCCTATCGGGGAGACAAGAGTCTTGCCTTTTGGAAGGCCAGTACTACTGCTAATTACAACGAACAATTGTCATTCCGATATCACAAGGCTTGTCCTACTTTCTATACCGTTTCAAAAAGTCTTTTATCTCCATGGATCATTTGCGACAGTATCGAGAAATCGCTCACAATGAACACCAAACGGGCCTCTCTCGTTGACAGATTAAAAGACAGCCATCATCGTCGCGGAAGATGACCTCAACCCCAAGGTTTTCTTGGTCGGACGGGCAAGCACCACAAGGTGCACAACGGGAGCGTTTTAGCCATGAATCATTTGGCGATGACCCGCAAGCTGCTGCTTGCGGGTGTGGCGATGACTTGCGCGATGTTTGCAACTGCAAAGGCTGAAGACAACACGCTCGAGACCCAGCTGGATGCGCTGCTCCACGTAAGCCAACCCGAGAGCTACTCGCTGCTGACAACGATACCGGTGCCGGGTCTTGCAGCGTTCGACATCAGCGAGGTCGATTCCTTCCGCCCCTACTACTACCTTGCCGACCGTACCAATGCCGCCGTCGATATCTTCGACACGCGAAGCAACACGCTGGTGACGCAGATCAAGGGTTTCGCTGGCGTGGTGCTCACGAATGGCGTCGCCAACAACAGCCTTTCCGGCCCCGATGGCCTCGCCATAGTGGGCCGCAACGAGTTGTGGGCTGGTGACGGCGACAGCTCGGTCAAGGTGATCGATCTCACCACTCAGAAGGTCGTGCAGACCATCTCGACGACTTTGCCTGGCCAGACTGCTGCGACGGATGAACGAGCCGACGAAATGGCGTACGATCCGCTCGATCACGTGCTGATCGTCGCGAATAATGCCGCCTCGCCACCATACATCACCTTCATCTCGACGCAGGGCAGCCGCCCCGTGCTTGGCCATCTTATCTACAGCGCCGCGGCTGGTGTCGAAGCGTCAGTTTACGATCCGGCAGCCGGTGTTTTCTACGTCAACCTGACGCAATTCGGCACCGACGTGAACAGCGGGGCGGTCTCGGTCGTCGATCCGCGTCAGCTTAAAGAGATACGTGAGTTCCCGGTTTATGGCTGCAACGGCGCCGGCATCTCGCTGGCTCCAGGCCATAAATTGCTGATCGGCTGTTCGCTGACCAACAACTCGCAGATCTTCGACCCGCGTGACGGAACGCTGCTCGCCTCGACCCCGCGAGTCTCGGGCTCGGATGAAACCTACTACAACAAGGGCGACGGGAAGTTCTATCTTGCAGCGCGAAACAATCCCCCAGCCCAGGGCGGTCCGGTTCTCGGCGTGATCGACTCCGTGTCGAACAAGTTCATCACCAGCATACCGACCGACATCAGCGCGCACTCGGTGGCCGCGGACCCGAAGACGAACCACATCTTCGTACCGCTGGGGATCAGCACCGCGACCAACACCGACACGATCTGCCCGAAAGGCTGCATCGCGGTGTACGCCGGCAAGGAGAAAGAGGGCAAGCTCGATGCCGCCATCGACACCTTCCTGGCTGACATAGGCAAGTAGCAGACTGCGATCGGCAAGCGTTCAGCCCTCCAGGGCTGGACGCTTGCCGGCTGTCTGTAAACCCGGCCCTAACGCTGCTTGGCTACCCCGATCTTTTTGGAAAACTGACGACACATCGCAGGCCGGGTTCAGCGTCTTCCAGCGTAAACCCGGCATCGTGCAGACCAGCAATCGCCAAGGCCACGCTGAGCCCCAATCCGTTGCCCGGGGTTGTCCGGCTACGCTCAAGGCGACTGAAGCGCCGCAGTATGTGATCCCGGAACGCTGCCGGCACGCCCGGGCCATCGTCCGATACGCTCACGCGCACGACGCCATCGTTCATATGGGCGGCAAGATGGACGCGCGTACCGGGCGGACAGTGACGCAGGGCGTTCTCGATCAGGTTGGCGAATAATTGCGCCAGCAGTTGCCGGTCCCCGTGCAGGCGCAAGCCCGGTTCGATCTGAGCTGTCAGAGTTTGGCCTTCCACCTCCAGCTCCGGCCCGTAGGCCTCGGCCAAGTCCGCCAGCACGGCGCTCAGATCAAGCTGCGCGAAACCTGAACGTCGGCTGCCCGACTCAATCTGAGCGATGCGCAGCAGGGCGGCGAACAGGTCAAGCATCGCTTCGCTATCGCCGATCGCGGCGTCGATCGCAGCCTCGTAGTCAGTGACGGACCCCGACCGGCGGCGCGCCAGTTCAAGCCGCTGCCGCAGCCGGGTCAGCGGCGTGCGCAGATCGTGCGCAATGTCGCTCGAAACCTGCTGCAGGCCGCGCATGAGTTCCTGGATACGGTCCAGCATGGCGTTGAGCCCGGCGGCGAGCCGGTCGAATTCATCGTCCTTGCCGCGCAGTGCCACGCGCCGGCCGAGATCGCCGGCCATGATCTCCCGGCTGGCGAGGCTGATGGCGTCGATGCGGCGCAGCAGCCAGACGCTGGTCATGAGGCCGCCGGCCAGCGCAATCAGAACAGTGACCGCCAATCCCCAAGCCGCGGCGCGGGCCACCACCTCCTGCATCTCACCGAGTTCGAACGTGCTCAGCCCCACGAACAGGTATGAGCCGCTGGAAAGCACCACGCCGCGCCCGCGGATCCCGCCCGTGGCGTGGCCCGGATCGGGCTGGTGCGTCCATTCCAGCACGCGGAGCCCTGGACGCGGGCGGATCGGCAGCATGTTGCCGGCGATCACGCTACCCTGCGTATCCTGCAGCAGGTAGAACACGCCGGGCGAATGCACGATCAAGGTGTCCACAACGCGCCGGATCGCCTGGTCGCTGCCGCTCTCGGCGTCGGACTGCACCTCGGCCAGCTCGTTGGCGACCGTGTCGTCGATCTGCCGCGCCATGTAGCCTGTCGCCGCCCAGGCCACGAAGCCCATCAGCCCAGCCACCGAGGCAGCGAACACCGCCGCGTAGAGCAATGTCAGCCGAACCGTCGAGCTTCGGAACAGCCTATGACGGAGCACGGATCACGTAGCCGGCGCCGCGGATCGTGTGAATGAGCTCGACCCCGCCGCGGTCCAGCTTGGTACGCAGCCTGCTGATATGGCTGTCCACGATGTTGGTGTGCGGGTCGAAATGGAACTCCCAAACATTCTCCAGCAGCATCGTGCGGGTGACGACCTCTCCTGAGTGACGCATCAGGTATTCCAGCAACTGGAACTCGCGCGGCTGCAGATCGATCCGTTCGCCGCCGCGATGCACCAGCCGCGCCAGCAGATCGACTTCGAGATCAGCCACGCGCAGCACGGTGGCGGCCGGCAGGTGCTGGGGCCGGCGCCCGAGCGCGTTGATGCGCGCGGCGAGTTCGGCGAAGGCGAAGGGCTTGACCAGGTAGTCGTCCCCGCCGGCATTGAGTCCGGTCACCCGGTCATCGATGCCGCCCATCGTGGTCAGGAACAGCACCGGGGTGCGCACCGAGCCGGTCCGAAGGGTCTGGACCAGGGTCAGCCCGTCCAGCCCTGGCAACATGCGATCGACGATCAGCAGGTCCCAGTCCTCGCCAACGGCTCGGAACAACCCGGACCGCCCATCGACGGCGACGTGGAGGTCGTGGCCCTCGTCGAGCAGGCCTTGCCTTACGTAGTCGGCCGTCTCGGGGTCATCCTCGATCAGAAGCAGCTTCACGGTGATGGTCCTGGTTCTGCGTGGATGCACACGTTGGCTGGCCCCGGCGTCAAGTTGTGGATCGCCAATACTCGCCCAACCGGCCGGTAACGTGCGTCCCGGCACACAGCGATCAACCGCACACCGGATCCGATGACGCCGCCCTCTCCTCGCCTTCTGGCACCTCTGCTCGCCTGCTCGCTGGCCGCCTGCTCAAGCTATACCAGGCTTCCGCTGCCGGCATCGCCGGGTCTGGCCGGATCGCTGCCGATGCTCGCGGGCGCGCCGCCGCCCGGGGCGTCGCTGAGCGTGTCCGACGTTGCCCGGCTGGCAGTGCTGAACAGTCCCGACCTGCGGGCCACCCGCGCCCAGCACGGCGTCGCCCAGGCGCAGTTGCTGCAGGCCGGGTTGGCGCCGAACCCGCAGCTCACTGCCGCCATCCTGCCGCTGGCCGCCGGCCTCGGCGACACCACCGCCTGGAACGCCGGCCTCAGCTACGACATCAAGTCGTTGGTCACTCTGGGCGCCCGGCGGCGCAGCGCACAGGAAGCAGCGCGCCAGGCGGACGCGCAGATCGTGTGGCAGGAATGGCAGACGGCCAGCCAGGCAAGTCTGCTCGCAGTGGACCTGATCGAAGGGGAACGGTCGATCCGTCTCCTGCAGGGCACCGAGGCGCTGCTCGCCAGCCGGCAGTCCCGCTCGGAGGCCGCATTGGCGGCCGGCAACGCCACGCTTGCCACGGTCGCGCCGGATGTCGCCGCGGTCCAGGCGGCGCGCACGCTGACGCGCGACGCCCAGCGGCAGATGCTGTCCAAGAGGCACCAG